>NZ_JAELTV010000303.1 GCF_016429005.1 Pedobacter sp. ASV19 | reverse complement strand
CGCCTTGCGGACCAGTAGCACCAGTTGCACCTGCATCTCCTTTAGGTCCTTTGATGTTGCCATTTGAAACCCAGGTTGTGCCATTGTAAACATAAGTCTCACCTGTAGTTGTATTGATGTAAGTATCTCCAGTAGATCCTGTACCTGTTGGAGCAGTAGTACCACTGGTTACCGATTTTCCATCAACTCCATTTGTTCCGTTTGTTCCATTTGTCCCTGCAGCACCTTGAACCCCTTGCGGACCAGCAGCACCTGCATCTCCTTTAGGCCCTTTAAT
Source organism: Pedobacter sp. ASV19 (assembly GCF_016429005.1). Taxonomy (GTDB): domain Bacteria; phylum Bacteroidota; class Bacteroidia; order Sphingobacteriales; family Sphingobacteriaceae; genus Pedobacter. The sequence goes on along the minus strand of NZ_JAELTV010000303.1, from coordinate 5,650 downwards.
ATTGCCATTAGAAACCCAGGTCGTGCCATTGTAAACATAGGTTTCACCCGTAGTCGTGTTGATATAGGTATCACCGGTTGATCCGGTACCTGTTGGAGCAGTTGCACCGCTGGTTACCGATTTCCCATCAACTCCATTTGTTCCGTTTGTTCCATTGGTACCGTTTGTCCCCGCAACACCTTGAACTCCTTGTGGACCAACTGCTCCTTGCGGACCAGTAGCACCAGTTGCACCTGCATCTCCTTTAGGTCCTTTGATGTTGCCATTTGAAACCCAGGTTGTACCATTGTAAACATAGGTTTCACCTGTAGTGGTATTGATGTAAGTATCTCCAGTAGATCCTGTACCTGTTGGAGCAGTAGTACCACTGGTTACCGATTTTCCATCAACTCCATTTGTTCCGTTTGTTCCATTAGTACCAGCAATACCTTGTGCACCAGCATCTCCTTTTGGACCTTTAATGTTGCCATTTGAAACCCAGGTTGTGCCATTATACACATAAGTTTCGCCTGTAGTGGTATTGATGTAAGTATCACCTGTAGACCCTGTACCTGTTGGCGCAGTAGTACCGCTGGATATGGATTTCCCATCAACCCCATTTGTGCCGTTTGTTCCATTTGTCCCTGCAGCACCTTGAACCCCTTGTGGACCAACTGCACCTTGAGGGCCAGCAGCACCTGCATCTCCCTGGGGACCTTTGATATTGCCATTTGAAACCCAGGTCGTACCATTGTAAACATAGGTTTCACCCGTAGTTGTATTAATATAAGTATCACCAGTAGAGCCTGTACCTGTTGGAGCAGTAGTACCACTGGTTACGGATTTTCCATCAACTCCATTGGTACCGTTTGTCCCATTTGTGCCATTAGTTCCCGCAGCACCTTGAACGCCTTGCGGACCAGTAGCACCAGTTGCACCTGCATCTCCTTTAGGTCCTTTGATGTTGCCATTTGAAACCCAGGTTGTGCCATTGTAAACATAAGTCTCACCTGTAGTTGTATTGATGTAAGTATCACCAGTAGAGCCTGTACCTGTTGGAGCAGTAGTACCACTGGTTACGGATTTTCCATCAACTCCATTTGTTCCGTTTGTTCCATTTGTCCCTGCAGCACCTTGAACCCCTTGCGGACCAGCAGCACCTGCATCTCCTTTAGGCCCTTTAATATTGCCATTAGAAACCCAGGTCGTGCCATTGTAAACATAGGTTTCACCCGTAGTCGTGTTGATATAGGTATCACCGGTTGATCCGGTACCTGTTGGAGCAGTTGCACCGCTGGTTACCGATTTCCCATCAACTCCATTTGTTCCGTTTGTTCCATTGGTACCGTTTGTCCCCGCAACACCTTGAACGCCTTGTGGACCAACTGCTCCTTGCGGACCAGTAGCACCAGTTGCACCTGCATCTCCTTTAGGTCCTTTGATGTTGCCATTTGAAACCCAGGTTGTACCATTGTAAACATAGGTTTCGCCCGTAGTCGTGTTGATATAAGTATCACCAATAGATCCTGTGCCCGTTGGAGCAGTAGCACCGCTGGTTACCGATTTTCCATCAACCCCATTTGTTCCGTTTGTTCCATTAGTTCCCGCAGCACCTTGAACGCCTTGCGAACCAACTGCACCTTGAGGGCCAGCGGCACCTGCATCTCCCTGGGGACCTTTAATATTGCCATTTGAAACCCAGGTCGTACCATTATATACGTAGGTTTCACCTGTAGTTGTATTAATATAAGTATCACCAGTAGTTCCTGTTCCTGTTGGAGCAGTAGCACCGCTGGTTACAGATTTCCCATCAACTCCATTTGTTCCGTTTGTCCCATTTGTGCCATTAGTTCCCGCAGCACCTTGAACCCCTTGTGGACCAGTAGCACCAGTTGCACCAGTTGCACCTGCATCTCCTTTAGGTCCTTTGATGTTGCCATTTGAAACCCAGATTGTGCCATTGTAAACATAAGTCTCACCTGTAGTTGTATTGATGTAAGTATCACCTGTAGACCCTGTACCTGTTGGCGCAGTAGTACCGCTGGATATGGATTTCCCATCAACCCCATTGGTACCGTTTGTCCCGTTTGTCCCGGCAATACCTTGAACCCCCTGAATCCCTTGTGGACCACGTATATTACCTGTTACTGCCCAAATTCCGCCTGTATTGGTATAAATATCGCCAGTCGTAGTATTTACATAAGTATCACCATTTTTACCCCCTGTTGGAGAACCGGTTCCACTCGTCACCGAATTTCCATCAACTCCATTTATCCCATTAGCCCCCTTAATATTTGTCCAGCTATTTGTTATTGGATTTAAAACCCAAGTTCCACTATCATTATTTACAATAATAACCCCAGCCCCTGGCCCACCAACAGTACCTGGAATTCCAGGACTTCCAGTTTTTCCGGGTTGATTTTCTACCATTATGGAATTTGAACTTCTTACAAATACCCATTTTGTACCATCATTATAATAAATTCCCGGTAGAACATCATTCACTGTCGCAGTGTTGTACACCATCATACCCGCTACATGGGCCTTTAGCGGTGCCGAATCAGTTGTACGGGTTAAAGCAACCCGGGTATGAAGCAAACCTTTATTCGTACTTTCCAGCTCTAATAATGCATCTTTGTTTGGCAGGTTGCTCCCTGCAACCGAACCATCTTTTACCTTTTGTTGAGCTGAGGCTATTACATGGAATCCAAGTATAAAACCTATCCAGACAACTTTTTTCATGGCATTACTAATGCGCTGATAAAAAAAATCATTAAAATTATTGGTTCTACATACTACGCTTAGCGCAAATTCGTTTTTAACAAATAAACCAATGGTTTTTTTTTGATGAGCCTGTCCATTATTTGTAGACAGCAGAGATCGTAATTTTATCTTCATATAGGGATTGGAGTTGATGAACGTATTTAGATAGTGATGATCAAATCTGATCACTTACATCTAAATTAACATCACTACAATCAAGTAAGAGGACCAAACATTAATTATAACAACATCATGTTATGCTATCTATTGTAATAGCAAATTATTGCTATTACAATAGATAGCATAACAGCATTATTTCCATCTACTTATTATAATTTCTTATAATAAAAAGAAAAAAGAAGGAGGGGATTATTTATTATCGAAAAAATCCTTCCAGATTAGAAAAAAAAAAAAAAAATTAAACAACAAAAAATGCTATTTCAAAATATAATAATAACATCAATTGGTTATTGAACCCTCTGCATTTTTGTTACAACCAATCCAATCCCATATTTTTGCTATATTGTTGCCATTTATGAAAAAAACTGAAGCAATTGCAATTGTCTTTGATGACCATCTTTTATTTGCAGATTCCTTTTCGGCCCTTATTGAGCGGCTGGACCTTTTCCGTTCCGTGCACACACTTAGCGAGGAACGCGAATTAATTTCTTTTCTGATTAAGCATTCTGAATCGCCCATTTACCTCTTTTTAGACTATTATCTAAAAGACAAGAACAGCCTGCCACTTATTAACGAAGCGAGACGGCTAAACAAACTCATTACAATAATTATAGTGAGCTCTGTAATCAGCCCCACTACAATTGCAAATATCCTGAGTTACAATCCCAATGGCTTTGTAAGCAAATCATCGGGTTTTAATTCCATGGTCGAATGCCTTAGGATAATAAACCAGGGCAAGCAATATATTTCCCCCTCAATTAGCGACATTGCTTCGAACACAAATCCAACCGTAAAACTGCCATTCACAGCGCGGGAACTAGATATTCTTCATTATTTTGCAAATGGATTATCAATTGCCCAAACAGCCGAACAGGCACATTTAAGCAAGCATACAATTGTGGCACATCGCCGCAAAATGATGGCAAAAGTAAACGTCAATTCCATCACAGAACTATTATTTTATGCGCGCAAACACGAGCTGATCTGATCTCCGCACTGTTACTCCCCGTATATATCAAAAGTACAAGACAGTGACCTAATTATTTTTTGCAAGCGGGTGCTGCATATAAATAATCATCAGATTTAGCAAAAGAAAAGGTAATTCTACGACCATCCCTTTCAGCTCTTTATCTAAAAGATGTAAGCAAATAATCAGTAGAATTCCAGCTGCCATTAAAAAATTGCCCCAGAGAAATGTTTTTGGGTAAAGTATCAACAATGCACTAACCATAGTGATAGCTCCATTCATCTTTAACCCTGTTCCACTGAAATTCCATTTGCTAAACATCTCTACCATTTCCGCCCTTCCAATGAACATCGCCCAGCCTTGTTTTATTCCCATAAATACAGCTATGAGAATCAGTATTGAATTGAAAACTTTCGATATCATAATTATTAAAAAAATAGAAAGTCAGCATATGCTGACTTTCTAAAGTTACTATCTTGTGGTATAACCGCCATTTGCAAAAATGGTTTGGCCAGTAATCCACCAACCATCTGTAACCAGAAATTCAACGAGTGGTGCGATGTCTTTAATATCAGTCAATCCACCTAGTGCAGATGCAGACTTGTGATAATCAACCGCAGCGGGACTCTCCTGCCCGTAGAAAAACGGTGTGTCCATCGGTCCAGGTGCAACTGCAGTAACTGAGATACCCCTGCCGCCAAATTCTTTTGAAGCCGCCCTTGTAAAATGTTCAACAGGTGCTTTGGCACCCGCATACGTAGAATATAAACCCGTATATGCGGCCAGCAACGACGTAACAATCGTACAGATCTTACCATTGTCATTTATCTTTTTTCCAGCCTCCTGCAAAAAGAAATAAGCCGATTTGGAGTTGATGCCAAACATGGTATCATATTCGGCCTCAGTAGTGTCTATAAACGGCTTTTTCAATACCATGCCTACCGTGTTAATGGCTACATCAATACCGCCGAATCTGGCAATAGCCTCATCAAAAAATCTGGTTACATTTTCTACTTTTGTCAGGTCGGCTTGAAACAAGAATGCTTCAGCGCCTAATTCTTGCACCTCTGCTAACGTTTTTTCACTTTCTGCCTTTGCACTTTCACTATTGTAGTGAATTGCAAGTTTTGCACCTTTTGCTGCAAACTCCCTGCTTAATAATCCACCAAGGTTTTTACCGCCGCCGGCGATTAAAACTACTTTCCCTTTTAAATCATTTCTTGCCATAACTTATCATTTTTAATGCATATATAGATGTGTAATGGGATCAATTTACACACAGCATTACGATGTAGCAACCAGGATGCATAATACAGCAATAATATGCTACTAAATCTAAAAGAACTACAATATTTTGTACCCAGTAATCACTCCAAAAAAGTACTATTTGCTACTCGAGAATTGAAAATTTTGCAGTATTTTGCCTAATCTAATTAGTTATGCTTTATCTATTACCAAAACGATGTTTCATCCTGATCTTATTGATGTATGTTTGTAACAACTCTGCACAAGGCCAAATCCGGCAAATCGAGCAGGAATTACGAGGATTATCTTCAATCAAAGACGATGTTACCCTTATTAACAGTTTAAACAGACTGGGAACACTTTACCGAACCAGAAATGCAGACAGCTGTTTTTACTATGGCGTCAAGGCTAAAGGTATGGCTGCTAAAATACATTACCAGAGGGGCCAAACAGAGGCAAGCCATTCAATTGCCTTCGCTTTTTATAAAAGAGGGTTGCTGTCTCTTATACACATCT
>NZ_JAELTV010000302.1 GCF_016429005.1 Pedobacter sp. ASV19 | reverse complement strand
CCCCCCCCCCCCCCCCCCCCCCCCCCCCCCCCCCCCCACTTTCTTCACCCCCCGCCCCCCACCGCCATCTACACCGGCTAACGTTCGTCGGCAGCGTCAGATGTGTATAAGAGACAGCATCTACAAGTGTTAATGTATGTTTCCCTGCAGTGGGGCTAACAGCCAGTTGGTGAAAGCTTTTTGTTGTTGCGATATATTCATTATCAATATGCCAATATATCTTGATATTGGGATCGCGGTGAGTAGCATTTAACACGACCTTACCACGTGTACCATCAAATTCAATTGGGATATATACCGATGTATTGTTCCTTGGATAGATCATGTCCATGACATAATTGTTTCCCATATCTCCACAGCCTCCCTTAAAAGGGGGTAAAGGTTTATAATCGCTGTTTTTGATCTTGTAATAGTATTCCATGGAAGGAGGAAGTACAAACCATGGCTTATGAATCATTTGAGCAGTAGATTCACATTGGTCTGTAACCTGCCATGTACCTGTAGGATCTAAGTGAACCAGCTTATGATAAGGACAAACACCTGTTTTTTCTCCTGCGGCCGGAACCATTTCTTCCGCCTTATTTGTGCAGTATTCGCCTGCTTTATAACCACTTTGCTTACATACCCAGATTTTCTTCAACTTGCTTGTTGGTGTTTTAAACCACTTTTCATTTGGTAACTGCCTGAATATATCGAAAAGTACTGGCGCTGCAGCGTCAATGCCGGTTAAACCTGGACGGCCTTCACCGTCAGCGTTACCTACCCACACACACACAACATAACCAGGCGTCAAACCCACGGCCCATGCATCTCTGAACCCGAAACTGGTACCTGTTTTCCAGGCCACTCTTTGAGAGGAAGAGAATTGTTCCCATAATCCTTCATCACCTGGGCGCATCAGCTCTTCCATTGCATTAAATGCAGACCATATGGCACCATGGTCAAATACTGAATTGATTTGCGCATCCTCTTCATCTCGCCTTGCATCTCTTTTGGAACTCAGATATACAGGTGCGTCATAATCATGTGGGTTATATTTTCCACTAAACTCATTGAAATGCTTTAAGGTTCTGGCCATACCCATATAGGTTTTTGCCAGGTCCCACATGGTCACCTCACTTCCGCCCAAAATTAGCGACAGTCCGTAATAATCGGCAGGTTTATTCAGGGTGGAAAAGCCCAGTTGTTTTAGTTTATCATAAAATCGCTGATACTTGTAGGTTTGGAGCATTTTAACTGCTGGAATATTCAAAGAACGACTTAGGGCCCGGTCGGCAGGGATTGCACCATCATAACCCAGGTCATAGTTTTGCGGCGAATAACCTCCAATCTGTGTTGGAATGTCTGGTATCAAGGTATGGGGCATAATAAAACCATCATTTAGCATACTGGCGTAAAGAAGTGGTTTTAGGGTGCTGCCAGGGCTTCTGGGAGCCTTTATCATGTCTACGTGGCTTTCCAGTTCTGTATTGTCTGGCTGGTAGATGTTTCCAACATAACTTTTTACTGATCCGTTATTTACATCCAGAACCAGAGCCGCAATATTATTGATATCGTTGGCGCGATATCGATTGTTGTATCTTTTCAACAGGGCATTGATCTTAAGCTGGAGGTTTTCATCTAGGGTAGATCTGATCCTTGTGCTGCTGATCCCAAGGCTAGACCGTTCTTGTTTAAAACGGTTCAGTAAATGCTGGGCATTTTGTGGCAACTGTTGGGGTTTGCCGGGTATCGGTTCAAATTTGGAAAGATTGGCCGTTGCCTGATCTATGTAATGGAGTGCAGCCAGTTTATCCAGCAGATCATTTCGTTTTTTGATAAGCTTTGCGGTATTTTTGCCAGGGTGGACGAGTGAAGGGCTATTTGGCAGCACGGCCAGGGTTGCCATTTCTCCCCAGGAAAGTGAATTCGCACTACGTCCGAAATAGCGCCAGGCTGCTGCTTCAAGGCCAACAACATTGCTCCCAAAAGGTGCGTTTGCTGCATAAAGTCCAAGAATCTCAGATTTAGAGTAGCGCACTTCCAGGCGGAGTGCCAAAAGCATCTCTATTAATTTTTGGGAAATGGTACGATCTTCTTTTCTATACAGACGGATCACCTGCATGGATAAAGTGCTTCCGCCGCTGACTACACTTTTTGCTTTAAAGTTTTGCCTCATAGCCCTGGCTAAGGCAAGAATGTCTATGCCTGCGTGTTTATAAAACCGTTTGTCCTCAAAGGCAATAATACATTTATTGAATTTATCAGGTACGCTGTCTGCTACTGGGAAACGCCATTGTCCATCCCGTGCTATTGCAGCACTGAGCAATTGGCCGTTTGAGGCCTCTATGACAAAAGAAGTTGGGGCAACAAATAGCCTGGAGGGCAACAGGAACCAGAAAACCAGAAAAAGAACCAGGCAAATCAGATCGGAGATCAGAAAGCCTGGTTCATACTTGAATTTTTTTAACATTTTACTTAATTACCTGTACCCATTTGCCTTCTTGTGTTGCACTGATATTGTTGTTGTACATAGCTTCCGCCTGTACTGCAGACAAGTAATATCTGCCTAAATAAGATGCATTCAGTAGAACTTTGTACGTCACGGTCTCGTTCTCTCTAAGGTTGAAATAAGTAAATACTCTGTCATCTCTAATATCGCGGTAAGTGAATGGAGAAGAAGAAAGGATACTTTCGTTGTCATTTACCCTGGTATTGATGATTTCCCAGCCTGATGGAAAAATTTGCGTCAGTGCCATCTGCTCATAGTAACCCATTCTGCCTGGGTTTTTAATGACTACTTCTGCGTAGAAATCTAAACCTTGTTTTAAGGTGGTTGGGTCTATTGGTTTGCCATTCAATAATTTATAGGATACACTCATCTCAAGTGCCTCCGGATTATCAGGCAGGAAATTGTTCTGTCCTGCTGCCGGCTGTCCTTGTAAGATCAGTCGGGCGAAAAGCACTCTATTTCCGGTATTGGTGATCTGTACCTGGTTACCTTTAAAGCTTAATGGTGTTGATCTGATGTACTGGTCTGTGTTTACATTACCTTTTTTTCCATCCAGAACAAAACTATAATTCAATTTATTGGCAGATGCATTCTGGCCGCAGAATTTGGCGATGGCCAGTAAACCATAGGCTGTGGTTTGAGTACTGTACCAATCATCTCTGCCCAGTTTCGCGGCCAGAGGCTGGAGCAGTTGGGCAGCTTTTCCTTTCTGACCAAGAAGGGTCAGGGTTTCTAAGATCATGGCTTCGTCCCTGATGTCTGAACCATAGGTTCCACCCAACTGATTGTAAGGCTTAACGGACAGATCTAAGCCCTTAATGAGTTGTGTAGCCGCATCTGCCTGCCCAGCAAGCTTGTAGGCCGCCGCAAGTCTCCATTTGGCGCTTACTGATAAATACTGGAAGCCCCTTAGACGATTCATGGCTGCCATATCTGTTTTTTTAGCTAAAGCAAGCACATACAAACGATAAGCTTGCGATAGATCACCGCCATAGAAATTTGTGCTATTTGGCGACCAGCTGCTTGCTTTGGTTTTCTGATAGCGAAGCAACTCGTCCAGTAAACCAACAGGAATGGAATAACCTTTATTTTGTGCTTCTACGAGGAAATGTCCGGCATAATTGCTTCCCCATTCATCTGCGGATGGTGAACCTGGCCAGTAGGCCAAACCACCCTCAGCAGTTTGGAAATCTTTCAGTTTTAAGATACCTGCTTTGATATTCTTCTCTGTAGTTGCTTTCTGTTGCGCACTAAGTTGCGTCAACTGATCTAAAAACAACTGAGGGAATACTGCTGATGTTGTTTGTTCCACGCAGCCATGTGGATACTGCATCAGATAGCCCAAACGCTTTTTCAAATTGATCGGAGGGATGGAAGATAACTCCAGGGATCCTGAATTCGTACCGGCCATTCCGATTCCATTATAGACTTGTGTCCAGGTCTTACCGGGCTCGATGGTTTCAGATACTACATTGGTTACAAATGGGTTTGGGTTTCTGATGTCAATTTCTACATCATATACGGCTTTCTCCGCTCCACTCTGTGCGATAAGTTTGACTTTACCAATACCTGTTATTTCAGGAGCCTTAATCTCAAAGTAAGCCATTTGTTCTCCAGGTTGTTTGTAAGACAGCTGAATGGTTTTGTTTCCTTCTACGCCCAGGTTTTGAGTCTGGATTTGCAAGGTTACATTTTTAAGATGATTTTCAGTTGCAAATACTGTTGCAGGCAGGGTGAAGCTTTCGCCTGGTCCAATTACTCTTGGTAAAGTTGCCAGGAGCATCAAGGGCTTCTTAACCTGTACAGATTTCTCCTGGAAACCATATGCACCATCCTGACCAGCTACTACCATAGCACGGACTGCACCTATATATTGTGGTAGCTTGAATTTATGAGTTTTGGTTTCTCCTTTTGAAAGCGCAAAGGGCCCCATGAATTCCACTACTGGTTTGAACCTGTTGGCTTTTGCCGGGTTTAAGTTTTTATTAATACTGCCGTCACCACCAATGCTCAGAATGCGTTCAAGATTACCACCCCAGGCACCGAGCACATAATCAAATAGGTCCCAGGTTTTCACACCCAGTCCTTCTCTTGCATAAAATACAGCATGTGGATCAGGTGTTTTAAAGCGGGTGAGATCAAGTAAGCCTTCATCTACGATGGCAATAGTATAAGTCATAGCCTTACCATTCTGTTCCGCTACAGAGATTGTGCTCTCGGTTTCCGGTTTGATCTTATCGGCCATTTTGATGATCGGCTTTAAAATCGTTGCCGGATCTTCAATCAGAAGTGGGATTGCTCCATACATCCTTATTGGGAGATCATTTACTGTTTGAGCATGTGGCTGCAGTAAGGTAACGTTTGCAAAAACATTTGGAGACATGTCTTTTTCTGCCTTGAATTTGAATTGCGTTTGTCCGGCCTTTGTATCTGTCCAGTAGGTTTTAAGTACCCTGCTACCATTCTCAATAGAGATCAGTGCTCTTCCGCCTTTACCAGAAGGAATAGTCAGCACAATATCTTCACCCACTTTGAATTTTGTTTTATTGGCGGTAAAAGAGAGCATTGATGCTTCAGTAGGGTTGTTGGCTTGTTCGCGTTGCGCCCAGCCTGGCCAGTCGATATAAACATCTTTACCTGTTACATGGCCGCCATTTAAATCTCTCACCAAGATGAGATAACGGCCCCATTCTGGCTCATCAACTCTAAGGTTCCAGCTTCCTCTTCCGTTATTCAGGGTTACGCTCTGTTTTTTGATGAGCTTATTGTATTGATTTTGTGTAAAGTTGGCGTAAGAATTCTGATCGTCCTGTTCCCACCACCAACGCCATTGTACTTTGTAGAGTTCAACCTCAACCGTTTTGCTGCCGGCTAATAATTTCCCATCCCTGTTTACATTTACCAAGTCTATTTTATGGTCCTTACCGGTCACTAACATGCCGCTCAGCTTTTCTCCTTCGGGGGTTTTTATGCCATAATAATTGTTATATACATGATAGGGGATACTAAAATTGTCAATGCTGAAATTGCCCCCTGCCTCAAATACTTTTGTCGTGAAATTAGCTTTGAGCACGCCCGGAGCAGTTTTATTCTGATCGAGATTGGTGTTTATTACTGCAGTTCCGTTTTCATTTAATGTGCCTTCGAAAATGGTTTTTAGTTGTGATTCAAACTTTACAGTAGGATTATCAAAGGTGTAGGCCTCAAAACCAGGGAAAGTGGTTTTCATGGTATTCAGATTCACATCTACTTTGGCTTTAAGATTTTTACCTACTGCACCAAAGAGCCAGTTGGCTGAAAGCGTAGCTGAAGATCCATTGTCGGCACTCAGATATTTTCTGGAACCAATATCCTGTCTCTTATACACATCTAAAAGGGGGGGGGGGGGGGGGGGGGGGGGGGGGGGGGGGGGGGGGGGGGGGGGGGGGGGGGGGGGGGGGGGGGGGGGGGGGGGGGGGGGGGGGGGGGGGGGGGGGGGGGGGGGGGGGGGGGGGGG
>NZ_JAELTV010000301.1 GCF_016429005.1 Pedobacter sp. ASV19 | reverse complement strand
CCCCCCCCCCCCCCCCCCCCCCCCCCCCCCCCCCCCCCCCCCCCCCCCCTTTTAGATGTGTATAAGAGACAGGTCTTCATCAGATCTATGGTAATTCCATATTCATTTAATATTTCAATTCTTTCCTGTGCCGCCAGATCATAATAACTGCTGTGGCGCAGATGAAAATTAGGGTCCAGGTCTGACCATCTTAAATTCAGGTTTTTCATACTCGTAATCGTATTTACTGAGGTCAAATATACTCTTTGACCTCAGTATTTGGATAAATGATCTCGTCATTGTTAGGTAAAAGCCATTGCAGTATTAATGGCTAGGCAGCAGAAAATTCACACCAAACTGTACCGCTGTGCCAGCAAATCTATTTTTAGCTGCAAAGTTTTGTGTTAACCTGCCCATTAATCCAATTTTACCAGGAGTGATCCAGTAAGAACCGTATCCTCCTATACCCCAGATCCTGTCGGACAACAAAGTTTCTTCGGTACCAATATCATCACTGATCTGGCGGGTATAATGGCTAAATAAACCTACTTCATCACCTCTTTTGCTCAGCAAATAAGACCCTCCAAAATCCATAGTCAAATGCGTACCTTCCCTAAAGCCGCTTTCTTTCTGCTTATGATTCAATTCGAGGGTACTGGCCAGGCTGACACTGATTTTAGAAGGTGTTTTTAAACGAACAGCGCCCCTTATGTTGTGTGACCAGTAACCAAGACCGCCATTGTCGAGGTCATGAAGTTTATATTTCCCGGTTGGCGCCCATACGCCGTAATTCAGTGCGTAACTCCATTGATCTTTGGTCCAGGATAACCAGATTGGCTGAATATACATATCTCCAAACCCAAGACTTTTATTCGTAAACACATAGTTTCCGGGACCTGTCTGGCTTGAATAGTAATCGAGTGCAATATTAGCTGTGGGGCTATTTAATGTTGGTATCACCATCATTCCCCAATTGGCTCCTAAAATTTTATGCTTGCCGCCATAAATTGCCATCAGGATAAAAGAATTGGTTTTAACATTTTGTTGCAAGTGTAACGTTGTCGGATCAGCAGGTGTAGGCGCAATTAACTGATCTGATCTTTTTCCTGCACCGTTATAGTAATTCATGTCTGCGTAACCGTAATAAACCGGGATGATAAATCCGGCATGGGGTGCAAAATAATCTCCAGGATTAAAAGAGGAACCATTGTAGTGACCTTGGGAAAAAGTGGTTGTGCTGATGAACACGAGAACTAATAGAGTAATTAGTTTTTTCATAGGAGAGAGATTAAGAGTCTAATTTTTAAACAGGTAATTAAAAAATTTGTTTTAAATAAGTTTATCTTTATATCAATCACTTTTGTTATGTAAATTCCCATCTAATGAGAAAAACCTTGTTGTTTTGTCTTATCCTGTTTTTCTTCGAAGGCATTTGTAATGCTCAGCCTGATGAGCTGGATAATCTTAAAGCATCGTTGCCAAAAATCAAGGACAGTTTACGCTACATTGATGCAATCAACAGGATCGGTATGCTCATGTACGAACGAAATGTAGACAGTACATTTTACTATGGCAAAAAGGCGAGGGAAATGGCCTGGCGTCTTAGATATAAAAAAGGCGAGGCTGATGCATTAAACAATCTGGGTGTTTTTTTTGATTTGAAAGGCAATACTCAACTTGCACTTCGTTATTATAATGATGCTTATCAACTGTATAAAAAGCAAAAAGATTCTGTGAATAGCGTACAAACCCTGATGAATATCGGGATGGTGTATAAGGAGATTGGAAAAGACGACAAGGCAAAACAGTGGTTTAAGGCCAGTTTAAGACAGGGGAAGAAATTGAGTAAGGATTCCATTATGTCTCTTGTCATCTATAATTATTTATTGTTATACCCAGCAGCGTTTGGCCGGGATTCAATGCGTTATTATCTGAATAAGGCCGGAAGTATTGCCGCAAAATATAAAGACGAAAGAACATTGGTTGCCATTGGGCAACTGACCGCCGATGACAGGATTGCCCACGGCAACAGAACGGAAGGTTTGGCGCTGCTGGATACAACAATTACAGAGGCATTGAATAAAAAGCTCTATTATGTGAGTATGGATATGCTGATTGATATGGGCGATCAATTTGTCAAAACGGATCCGGTAAAAGCAGCTAAGTATTATCAGAAGGGTCTTGATATTTCTGAAAAAAACGGCTACCTCATTTATAATGAGCTATTGGCCAGAAAACTATTTGATCTTTATACATCAGCAGGTGATAATGTGAAAGCTTCAGACTATAGTAAACAACTGATCAGGGTACACGATGAACAGCAAAAAATAAACAATGAATCCGGTGTAGATTACCTGGATTATGCGTTGAAAGAGGAACAGATTAAGTCCTTAAAACAACGTTCTAAATATCAAAGTATCTTACTGATATTGGTGGTATTGGCTTGTTTTCTGGCTGTTTCGGTATTACTTGTCATCAGGCATAACTTGAAACGCGTAAAACACTTAAATAAGCAGATCATCAATCAAAACTCCCAAATGAGAGAAACGCTCGTTGCACTTGAGCAAAGTCAGAATGATAACACCAGAATGATGAAGATTGCAGCGCATGACCTGAGGAATCCAATTGGAGCAATTACCTCCCTTGCGGGCATAATGCTGGATAGCCCTAGAGAGGACGAAGAACGCACCATGCTAGAAATGATCAGAGAAGCCAGTCAAAATTCGCTTGAACTGGTGAGCGATCTGTTGCAGACACAATTTAAAACAGAAGAGCTCACCAAAGAACCCGTTGATATAGGAGAAATGCTGCAATATTGCGTGTCTCTGCTTCAAAATAAAGCGGAAGCCAAAGGGCAGGAGATCAACCTTCAAACACACCCGCTAACAGTACCCGCAAACAGAGAGAAGTTATGGCGGGTGATGAGTAACCTGATTGCGAATGCCATCAAATTTAGCCCTGAAGGAGGTCTTATTGACATACAGATGGCACCAAAGGCAGAGAGTGTTCTGATTTCTGTAAAAGATCATGGTATTGGCATACCACCAGAAATGAAGGACAGGATATTTGACATGTTCACCGATGCGAAAAGAACGGGTACGGCGGGAGAACAGGCTTTCGGTTTGGGACTGGCCATCTCTAAACAGATTGTAGAGGCGCATGGCGGAGCAATTTGGTTTGAAAGCAACCCCGGAGACCAGACTACTTTTTTTGTGGATCTTCCTTTTGCAAGCTAGGCACTTCTATAACTGAATTGAAATCTCCTTCCTTGATCTTCTTGTTGTTTACTTTGCAAATTTCCTGGATGCGGCAACGCAAAGAATAACGCCAAGGGTTATTGCCAACATACCAATGCTCACTTTTTCGTGTAGTAGCGTAGCTGCCAGGGCTAAACCAAAAAAAGGTTGAAGGAGCTGTAACTGTCCAACAGTTGCAATACCACCCTGGGCCAGGCCACGATACCAGAATATGAAACCAATGAGCATACTGAATACAGATACATAAGCAAGCCCCATCCAGGCTGAGTTGCCAATAGCCTCAGGTGATGGCGGTAACATGAAGAGTGCCATCGGTGCCATGATTGGTAATGCCAGAACCAGCGCCCATGAGATCACTTGCCATCCACCCAATGTTTTGGAAAGTTGCGCACCTTCTGCATAACCAAGTCCACATAGAATAACGGCAAGTAGCATTAAGATATCACCAGTGGGCGAGGCTGTAATCCCCTGGGCCAGGGCGAAACCTACAACCAGTAAACTGCCTAGGATAGAAAACACCCAAAATATTGGACGAGGACGCTCCGCCCCACGAATTACACCAAAAATTGCTGTCGTAAGCGGAAGCATGCCGAGAAACACCAGCGAATGTGCTGAAGTAACATATTTAAGAGCCAGAGCAGAGAGCAGAGGAAAGCCAAAGACAACGCCCAGAGATACAATTGTTAATGAGAAAAGCTGGGTTTTTGCGGGTCTCTTTTCTTTGAAAAAGAATAAGATGCAAATTGCAAGCAGGGCAGCAATACTGGCCCGGGCAGCGGTTACAAACATTGGAGATAAGTCCAATACGGCCAGCCTTGTAGCAGGTAGAGAGCCACTAAATATCAATACACCGATAAAACCGTTGATCCAGCCCTTGTCAGTGTTTCCAGTTGGTTTGCCACCAGAAGATTTATTATTCATGATATGGGATTATAATTTTATACGAAAGTAAAGGAGCTGTATTAATGAACACAGTATCAGTTTTGTGTTTTTTAATGGATACAGTTATCTTTGCTGGATGACCAGAGATTTTTTATATAATGAGATTGCAAAGGGAATAGCCAGTCAGATTACCAATGGGGTTTTAAAACCTGGAGATAAGTTGCCTTCTGTAAGAATATTATGTAAAGAACATCAGATTAGTATGAATACCGCAAAGCGGGTATTTATGGAGCTGGAAGCGCAATCATTAATTGAGTCAAAGCCTCAATCAGGTTATTTTGTAAGCCAGCGTTCCTACTTAAAACTGCCCCTTCCGGAAGTGAGCCAGCCATCATCTGTAGCCAAGGATGTAGAACCAAATGAGTTGATTGACAAAGTATATGCCCATATGGGAAGTCGTGAGCTCACTCTTTTTTCCATTGCTGTTCCTTCAGGAGATTTATTACCGTTGGCAAAGCTGAAAAAAGAAATTATATATGCAACGCGCGCATTGAGGGAAGGTGGTGCAGAATATGAGCCTTTACAGGGCAATGTTAAATTGAGAAGGATGATTGCTGCACGGTCCTTGTCGTGGGGAGGAAGCTTGCATGAAGATGATCTGGTGACAACCAATGGCGCAATAAATGCCATTTCTTTATGTTTGATGGCATTAGGAAAGCCGGGTGATACGATTGCTATGGAAAGTCCTTGTTATTCTGGTACATTACAATTGGCCATAAATCTTGGATTTAAAGTATTGGAGCTTCCCACACACCCGGTTACAGGCTTAGAGATAGAGGCATTGAAAGCGGTTATTCATAAAATTGACATTTGCCTGCTGGTTCCTAATTTCAATACACCACTGGGAAGCTGTATGCCTGAAGAGCATAAAAAAGAGGTTGTCGAGTTGTTGTCCAAACATCATATTCCACTCATCGAAGATGATATTTATGGCGATTTATATTTTGGTACACAACGTCCAAAATGCTGTAAGTCATTTGATAAAGAAGGAAATGTTTTGTGGTGCAGTTCTGTTTCAAAAAATCTGGCACCGGGTTACAGAGTGGGGTGGGTAGCCCCGGGTAAATACAAAGAAAAGCTATTAAAACTTAAATTAATTCATTCCATATCTTCCCCTTCTGTGGTGCAGGAAGCGGTTGCAAATTTCCTCAAGAGGGGAAAATACGATCATCATTTACGCCAGCTTCGCCGGACGCTGCAGGATAATTATCAAAATTACGTTGATGCTATAATTCAGTATTTTCCTGAAGGAACTAAAATCAGCAGACCTTTGGGAGGCCTTGCGCTGTGGGTAGAATTCAGTAAAGAAATTGATACGACAAGGTTATACGATCTGGCGATTAAGCAAAGTATCAGTATTTCACCGGGGCGTATGTTTACGCTGCAGGATCAGTATGAAAATTGTATGAGGCTTTGTATTGGCTTAGCCTGGTCTGATGAGTTGAAGTTTAAATTAAAGCAGCTGGGAAGTCTCGCTGCAATGATTGCGTAATTTATTTAAAAATATGTTTTATGATCTCGCTGAATCTTACAGATTCTGAGGCTTGATCATGAAAACATATTTTTCTGGGTGCAGACCGGGGAGGGTGGAGACTTGATTTTTTGCTTTATTTAGATGCAGGATTTTGGTTCAGGATTTGGTATTGTTTTTCAATTTATTTAATTGATTTTCAAATGTTTAAAGTGGATAAATTTGTTTTGGAATTGGTGTTTTTATGGTTGGAACTGTATACTTTAGCTGCAACTAATTTTTTATAAAACGACTTTTTAGGTGCTTGTGTATGGTGTTCATTGTTGGCATTGTATGCGGAGTAATTGGAAGGTTTAAGTGATAAAATGCAGAAGAAAACTA
>NZ_JAELTV010000300.1 GCF_016429005.1 Pedobacter sp. ASV19 | reverse complement strand
AGATGTGTATAAGAGACAGAGATAGAGCTGAACCTGATTCATTACGGAATTTGTCCAGTTCAGCAGGGGATAAGGATTTAATTTTTGTTGATATGGTGTTGATAGTATATGGATCAATTTCCATAATATAGTTGTCGAACTTAATAGTATTGACAATTGCGTTTGTGAAGTAAGGGACTTCGCTGGTGAAGTGTATCTCACCCAATAACAGCGAATTGCTTTTGCTGATTTCATCCTGTAGAGTAAGCCATCCTTTGCCTTCGAAAGCGTTGTTGGTATTTTTTTTAAAGGTGAAGTAGTTTTTTTGAATTAAACTATCCATTAATGTGGTTTGTGCATAACTGAAATTTGCAATAAACAGGGTTAGAATTAGTAGTTTGGTTTTCTTCATATTTTTTTTTTGAAAGATACAATAAATTGAATTTATCACTCTGATAATTCAATAGTATATCTCGAGGTATTCCTTTCCCTAAAAGATAGTAGATATAAGAGAGTCATAAATGAATTTAAAGGCTCATTAGAGTGTGATTCGGAATGTAAAAAGCCTGTAGTATTGATTACTACAGGCTTTTACAAAAAAGGTTATATTCTTCAATCTATTTTTTCAATGTTTCTAATTACAATTCGGCGATTAACTCTGATATCCTGTTGGATATTCCGACTTCGTTATCATACCAAGCAACAACCTTAATCAGCTTTCCAATGGCCTTAGTCATCGCTCCATCAACAATCGATGAATGGGTATTTCCCAGGATATCTGAAGATACAAATGCCTCTTCTGTATACTGCATAATTCCTTTTAATGAAGTGTCTGCATAGCGCTTTATTACCTCATTGATCTCTGCTGCAGATACTTCTTTTTGCAAGTTAATAGAGAGATCGACAATGGAACCATCGATCACCGGAACGCGGTAAGAATAACCATCCAGTTTTCCTTTCAAGTTTGGCAACACATCGCCAACGGCCTTAGCGGCACCTGTCGTTGTCGGGATGATATTATAGGCTGCGGCGCGCGCACGACGCAGGTCTTTATGCGGCGCATCCTGCAAATTCTGGTCAGCAGTAAATGCATGTACGGTTACCATGTAACCTGATTCTATGCCAAATTCCTTATCCAGGACATGCAAAACAGGTGCAATACTGCCTGTCGTACACGAGGCTGTTGAATAGATTTGATCACTTGCAATAAGTTCATTATTTACCCCATGGACGATAGTTTTAACGCCACCAGTCGCCGGAGCAGTGATCAATACCTTCTTTGTACCAGCCCTAAGATGAGCTTCAGCGGATTTTTTATCTGTAAATCTTCCCGTAGACTCAATTACCGCATCGATACCCAGTTCAGCCCAAGGTAATTTTTCCGGGTCTTTTTCACTTAGGAGTTTGATGCGCTTTGTGTTAACGACAATGTAGTCGCCGTCGCTGCTTACCTCTCCGGGAAAACGACTATGAGCAGTATCATATTTCAGTAAATGCACGAGAGTTTCAATGTCAGTAAGGTCGTTTATAGCAACCACCTCTATATTTGATTTATTTTGCAAAGCTCGCAGGGTCATCCTTCCGATCCTGCCAAATCCATTAATGGCGATTTTCATATTATTGATATTTATGTTATAAAATCAGGGCATACATACTCAATGATGCGGAATATTTATCCGTCGTTCCGTTCAGATGTCCATTTAAAATTAAATTTTGCCAGCCGTATCTTTGACCTCAGTTGAAAGCAGGCTTTCCACCCTGAAGTCGCGTAAGGAAGTTCGAAATGCACGGCGGTAATCCGATGGCGTGGTATTTAAGTGCCTCAAAAATACCCTTCGCATGGATACTAGCCCACCCAGACCACATAGTTCAGCTATCCTTTCAAGCGAGACATCTGAATCTTCCAGGTATTTTCTTGCTGCCTCGATCCTTATCTTTTCTACAAACTTGGCTGGTGGCATACCTGTATCCCGGTGGAAAACACGGGTGAAATTGCGTGTGCTCATATTCAGGTGATCAGCGATCTGATTAACCTCCAGTTTTTCATTGAGATGATCGCCGATCCAGTTTTGTGTCTTTTGGCCGATATGCTCACGCTCGTAAATCGGTAACAGGCTGCCGAACTGAGATTGATATCCTGGCCGGCTTAGATAAAAGACCAGTTTACGTGCGACGCTGATCGCAATGTCCCTGTTATGATCTTCTTCTACCAAGGATAAAGAAAGGTCAATGCCTGATGAAACACCGGCTGAAGTATAAACATGACCATCTCTGGTAAAGAATGGGTTAGCATTGACTTTCACATCTGGATATGCTTTAATCAGTCGCTCGCTGGCCTGCCAATGTGTTGTGGCTTTTCGACCCCTTAATATGCCTGCTTTTGCCAGTACAAATGCTCCGCCGCAGATCGAGGCGATGCGACGGGTATTGTGATCATTCCTGGTCGCCAACCACTTATAAAATGGTTCTAAGGCGGATTGATTGGCTTCCCGTGAATCATTACCAGCTATGATCAGTGTATCAATGTAGCCCCGGATCTCGCCGACAAAAATCTCGCAGTTGATGCTCATCCCCGCGACGCTTTCCAATTTTTTGCTTGCTAAAGGAGCTACTACTTTTACATTGTAACCGTCCCCAATACCGCAACTTTCAAGGTATTTGTCAGCGTTGGTAAACACGTCCGTAGGCCCGGTAAAATTCAGCAACATACCGCTAGACATCGCAACAATTATGATTAACTTTTTTTCCGGTTGTTCTGTCCCCTGATTCATAATTCAAATTTAAACCTTTGTAAGGTTGTCTCAAAGGACATAAATTATACAATTTCGGCCAAATGGTAGCTTTAAAGAGATAGTCAGTTTTGATTTAACGTAATTACACCACTTCTTTATTAAATCTATACATTTGCAGGAAACCAACTATTCAAATGACCAAAACTACGTTCGAAATAAAACAAGATATTAAAGTTACTGTGGATGCCATTGTTTTTGGGTACAATCAGGGAAATGGTATTTCTGTTTTATTGATTAAACGTAAGGTAGAGCCATTTAAAAATGAGTGGGCGTTGCCTGGGGGATTTGTATTGAACCATGAAACGTTGGAGGAAGCTGTGGAGCGTGAGCTGAGGGAAGAGGCGGGGGTATCGATCAATTACCTGGAACAGCTGTTTACTTTTGGAAAGCCAGACCGTGATCCGCGGATGCGTATTGTTTCTGTTTCCTATTTTGGCTTGGTGAAGTCTGCTGACTTTAGTCTTTTTGCCTCTACAGATGCTGCTGAGGCGGCCTGGTTTAACATCTATGAGCTGCCGGCACTGGCATTTGACCATAATGACATTGTAGGAAAGGCTATAGCTCGGTTAAGGGCAAAAATTACGTATGAGCCTATTGGTTTTGAGCTTCTCGACCGTAAATTTCTTTTTTCCGACCTGGAGCATCTTTATACCCTATTGCTTGGACGTGAAATAGACCGTCGCAATTTTAAACGTAAAATGATGTCGATGGGGTTGGTGATTGAACTGGATGAAAAAGCGCCATCGATAACAGCTGGCCGGCCGGGTAAACTTTATTCATTTGATAGCGATAAGTACAATCAATTGAAAATCAATGGTTTTGATTTAAATAAACTCATATAAGATTAATTTGTGTAAAATAAACACAAATTAATTTGGATAAGAAAAATATTAGTATTTAATTTGTGTCATTGTAACGCAAATATCTATGAAAATATTAAACTTATCAACCGGATTCAATCCATTTCCATCTTCTATAGAAGAGATAGACAGCAAGAGCTTTTTATTTAGTGGGGGCGAAGTACATATTAAATTACAGGGCAGTGCAGATGAAGTTCTGATCTCCACAAGATTGAATGATTCCAACGAGGTGATGAAGCTTTTGCTGGCGGTAGACGCTTTACGCAGAAGTGGTTCTAAAACCATCAGCGTATTGATCCCTTATCTGCCTTATGCGCGCCAGGATAGGGTCATGGTGAGTGGCGAACCCTTGTCTATCAAAGTGATGTGTAACCTGATCAACAGCTGCGGTTTTGAAAAAGTGTATGTGTTTGATGTACATTCGGAAGTTTCCCTGGCTTTGCTGGACAATTGCGAGTTGATCAGCAATTACACACTGGTAAATGAAGTGTTGAAAGACCGTGCGGATTATTTACTTGTTTCGCCAGATGCAGGCGCATTGAAAAAGATCTATAAACTGGCAGAGGCCTTAAATTATACCAGCGATATCGTATTGTGCAATAAAGTACGTGATGTCAGCAACGGACGGATTAAACAGGTCACCGTAGATCAGGAAGATCTTCAAGGTAAAGATTGTTTCATTATCGATGATATCTGTGATGGTGGTGCCACCTTTATTGGTGTCGCTAAAGAACTGAAACAGCGGAATGCCGGTAAAGTAAGTCTCATCGTATCTCACGGCATCATGTCTCGTGGTGATGCAGAACTCGGCGAATGGATTGACCATATCTATACCACCGACTCCATAAAAGATGAAACAACAGAACTGGTGAGCAGAATTCAATTGTCCGGTTTAATCAAATTATAAACGTTTTTCAATTTTAAAATCTACGATCATGAACAATATCCTTTTACAAACAGATGTATATAAAATGGGCCATATGGAACAATATGCCCCAGAATGTAATAAAGTATATTCTTACCTGACTGCACGCAGTGACAGAAACTTTGACGAGACTGTTTTCTTCGGACTGCAATATTATATCAAAAGATATTTATCCGCACCTGTTACCCCGGAAATGGGAGAGGAGTTTTTGACCTACCGCAAAATGATCCTCGGAAGTAATTCTGAAGAGATTGAAACTAAAATCAGGGCACTGTGCCAATTGGGTTATCTCCCAATTGAAATTAAAGCGGTTGAAGAAGGTGCCATTATGCCCGTACGGAATGTGCTGATGACCATTACCAATACGCATCCTGATTTTTACTGGGTGGTGGGTTTTATGGAGAGTTTACTGCTTAAATTGTGGTATACCATTACTGTGGCTACCTGCAGTCACCAATACCGTAAAATCGTAAGTCGGTACTTTAATGAAACCGACGAAGAGGCGATGGCGCCAGCGAAGGATTTCCAGGTTCATGATTTCGGATATCGTGGTGATGCTTCTGAAGAAGGTGCAGCCATTAGTGGTGTAGCACACCTGCTTTCTTTTTTAGGAAGTGACAATGTACCAGCCTTGCCTTGCGCAGTGGAGTTCTATAATGCAGATGTGAATGGCGAACCTATTTTACTTTCTGTACCTGCAAGTGAACACAGTGTAATGTGTTCTTTTGGAAGAGAAGATGAGATCGGGGCATTCAAACATATGCTGGAGCTGTATCCTACAGGGATTGTTTCCATTGTATCTGATACCTTCGATGTCTATAAAGTACTGACAGATTTCGCAGAGATCCTAAAAGAAGATATTCTTAAAAGAGAGGGTAAAGTTGTATTCAGACCAGATAGCGGAAATCCGGAATATATCATTTGTGGTAATCCTGAGGCTGAATATGGCAGTAATGAATGGAAAGGTGCCATTCGTTTATTGGATGAGAAATTTGGAAGCAGCCTGAACAGTAAAGGCTATAAAGTTCTGAATCCTAAAGTAGGTCTGATCTACGGTGATGGGATGTATTTGGAAAGATATGTGCGTACACTTGACCGTCTGAAAGAAATGGGCTATGCAGCCAGCAATCTGGTGATCGGCGTGGGTGGGATTTTAAGGAACCACAGCAGGGATACCTTAGGTTTTGCCATCAAAGCGACCTATGTTGAAGTGAATGGAGAGCCAAGGGAAATTGAAAAAGATCCGGTCACAGACCAGAAAAAGAAATCTCATAAAGGTTTGCTTAATCTGCAGAAAGTAGAAGACCAGTACATCACCAAAGATCAGTGTACTGTGGCTGAGGAGGCTGATTCTTTACTGCAGGTGGTGTATAAAGACTGTCTCTTATACACATCT
>NZ_JAELTV010000002.1 GCF_016429005.1 Pedobacter sp. ASV19 | reverse complement strand
ATAACTGAAAGCGAATAAAAAGCTTTTCCTGATAATCCTTTTTCCCTTGCATGATCTAATTTAATCAAATCAGCCAAGAGCTGAAATTACCTTTTTTTAACGAATGTTAGTTGTGCAACAGCCACGATCTGTGCGCTTTTCGCGCACCTGATATCGTTAGCCTTGGAGTAGAGTATCAAGTGTTTTTCAAAAATTCACCCCTTATCGCTCCCCCTTATTCACTCCCCTAATCAAAACTAAACCAATTCAACCATCGCTTTAATAACACCCGTTCTAGGATCTATCCAACTGTTAAATTTGGCCTGAACCTCGTCAAAACGCACTCTATGGGTAATATACGTTGCCGGTTCCACCAGTTTCTTTTTCATCGCAGCAATCACATGTTCAAAATCAGCCCTGGTCGCATTCCGGCTGCTCATCAATGTCGCCTCGCGCTTATGGAATTCAGGATGGCTAAAACTAATGTTTTCCTTTTGCAAGCCAATCAATACAAAACGCGCCCCGTGAGCCATATACTGGAAAGCCTGATGAATAGCTTTAGCACTTCCAGTAGCATCAATAACCACAGTTGGCATATCACCTCCAGTAATTTCTTTTAACCGCTCCAAAACATTATCCGAAAGCGCATTAACCACATGAGGAATATGAAGTCTCTCTTTACAGAAGCCCAGACGTACCGGATTAATGTCCAAAGCAATAACCTCTGCACCCGCAATCCTCGCAAATTCCATGGTACCAAGACCAATAGGCCCAGCACCAATAACCAATACAAATTCCCCAGGTTTTATATCCGCACGACGAACACCATGGGCACCAATAGCCAGAGGCTCAACCAATGCCAGTTCATCATCACTTAAACCCTCGCCGTGGATCAGTGATTTCGACGGAACAGATAAATATTCCCGCATACCACCATCAATATGTACCCCACAAACCTCTATATTACTGCAGCAGTTCTCTTTACCTGAACGACAAGCCACACACACACCACAATTAAAATAAGGAATAAAAGTCACTTTTTCTCCAATTTCAAAGCCATCAGCACCATCCGCCTCCACCAAATCCCCCGCAAGTTCATGTCCCAAAACTCTGGGATAATTAAAAAAAGGCTGCGTACCCTCAAAAGCATGGAGATCCGTTCCACAAATCCCAATACGAGTAATCTTTATAATTGCATGTCCTGATTTCAATACCGGCCGTTCAGTATTTACGTATTCTAAAGTACCTGGTGTGGTGCAAAAAAGTGTTTTCATGAGTATTCTTTTTATTTTTCTATCATTGATTTTTTAACCTAAGGTCATTTCAGTAAAATGACGATATCCTTTCTGCGTATTTCCGGCACTACCCTTAACAGCACTACCTTTCCATCTTTTAACTTCGCCTCTACAGTGGTTTGTTGCGGGGCATGGAGTTTAAAATGCACATCCCATTTCCCTGGCCAAGCTGCAAACAAATATATCTTGTCTTTATAACTTTGCAAGAGCATTTCCTGTAAACCAATCATACCTGATCCACCCCAGTTGTGATCCGGTACCCAGTCAAAGCCCGGCCCCCAAAATGCTGAAAAACGCCTTCCGGAATCCTTTAATTTTTGCAGGGTAAGCGCTCCGGCATCTTCTGTTAAGCCCAGTCTTGCGGCAAAAATATTGTCCTGCTTCCAACCTTCAGCACTTCTGAATTTAAGAACATCTGTATCATATTTATAGGTATTGATGGCCGTATCAAGTCCTGACCGCCCCAGCCCGTATATGCCCCAGGGAAAAACAGGATACAATTGAGGGCTTTCCGTATTGTTAATCCTCTCCCAGGCCTTTGCAGGAGCAATCGTTGGATGACCCTTAAATTCCCGGAAACTTATTGGTGGAATACGCTTTAACATCGCCTCCCAGGCGTTGCGCTGATCTGTTGAAATTCCAGGTCTTTCCACTAAACGACTCAATACAGTTTTCAGTGCTGAAATGGTCGAACTGGCATTGTAAGCCATTTTATAAGTTTCCGCAGCCGAGCCTGGATATAAAACCAACTGGCCATTACCATCTACCGCCTTGCTCCCCCTTTGTTTAGCCAAATAGGTATAATGTGCGTCAAAGAAAGTAAGCGAACTTTCAATCAGGGGCATATAGGTACTAATGTCCTGACCTGTATAATTTTCTGTTTCCAGAATCATCAGGCAAAACTCCAGAACCGTATCCCATTCATATTCCAGCCAGGCATTGTATTCCATACCCTTATCATAGCCCTCCGGCCTTTTCCAGCCATACTCTGCGGGGTTCGGTAATCCAAAATTCTCCAACTGTTCAGTAAAACTGGCGCCTTTGTGGCCCCAGTATACCGCGGTTCTCTGTTCTGCATTCTGAAGTAAATTTTTATAGAACTCAAATTGTGGGCGCATCATCTCTACATCACCGCTTTTCAACATAGGCCAATACACCAAACGCTGGTTTTGCGCTGTATGCGTCCCCCCTCCCCAGTTCCTGAAATCTGGTGTATATTTTAAAGAACTGTCTACCAATATTGGATCGTAAGTAAAGAGCCCGCCATTAAATTTAGTTGGATATGCTCCGTAAGTGTTACAACCCAGCATATACCTGAATAATTCGTAATTTCGACCAACCTGTGCAACCAGAGGCTCATCTGAAGAGGTCATATCAATAAAACTTCTTTCCCAGAATGCATTCCACCAGGCTTTGGTCTGCGCAAACGACTTGACCTGGTTCCGGTCTGCAATTATGGTTTGTTCCAAACCTCTGTTCCAGCTGTCCATCGATTCCGTATTCTCTGTATGTAAGCTGATCCGGATGTCTATCGCTTTTAGCGCTTTTGTGTTTTTTAAAGTCCATCCCTGATAGGCGGTACCGGCATAACTTCCACGGTAGTGACCTCCAGGTTTCATATCCATTCCGCTCATGGCGCCACCAAAAACCAGGTGTTTTAAAGGATTGAACAACTGCTTAACATACCCCTCCAATCCCTGTTGTTTAACAGCAACATCAAAAACAGAAGAATCCCTGTTCTTATGAAAGAATATAATTTTTTCACGATTAAAAGCAACACTATCTCTAAAGGTCTTTACCTCTCCGCGAGGCGCCCATTTATAAGAATTCTGATTGTTCTCTTTACCTTTCGTCGGCCGGTCTGCTGTTCTCCAGCTTTCATAACCTGCTTCTGCAAGCAACTTTCGATTACTCTTCACCTCCAGATGAATGATGGGTTTAAAAACATCGACCCACAATTTTACCTCGGTATGAAGGCTTCCTTTTTTTCCGGATATATGCACATAGCCATCCTTTAAAACCAGTTCCTGTTTAAAATCAGTTCCACCTTCAAAAGGATTAGGGCTGAGTTTAAGTCTTACCCGCCCCTGCTTCAACAGGGTATTATTTTCATCAAAAGTTCCGCTCCTGGAGATATAAAAAAGCAGTTCTCCTTTTTCCACCCATACATTTAAACCAATACCACCACCACCACAGGGCATAGAACCCGCAGCATTTTCACTTGGGCTGTTCCACACCAGACGAGCACGGTCTTGTCCGGTCTGTCCATAAGCAGTCTGTAAAAAATACCCTAATAAAACCCAAATGACCGCTGTTATCTTCACCTCTTAAACCTTAATTGTTCCAATTATCTGTTCTGAAAGAGGAAACGGGTAAACCATCGGTTCCAAACAATTCCCCTTGAATAAAATCCTTAAAAGCATAACGCACCGCTACCGGTACCTTAACCTGATCTGAAGAGACCTGGATACTGCTTCCCGAAAGTACCGCTTTTGCAGGGTAAAACCGCTGATCAGCACCGGCAATTTCAAATGAAGTTATGGTTTTGCCATAGGAGGTTAAGCCATTCCGGGCATTGGTGAATTTAAGTACTGCATTCTGGCCTTGTAGGCTCATAGATGCATAGGCCGGGCTGGCATAACCAAATCCTTTTATACCATATAAATTTCCTAGGGCCAGGTAAGCAAGGCGCTCTCCTCCCTTTTCTTTATTAGAGGGGTGAATGGAATTTTCCTCGCCCACATCCATCAGAACAGCCATACCCGAATTGGGAATCTTGTCTAAGGATTTTCGCTGCGCATCACGGATAAAAGCAGAATTGAATTTACCGCCTTTATGATATGGAGGCAATTGTTCGTAATTATACGGGGCTATTTGCGCATAATAAAAAGGAAATTCCCCCATTCCCCAGGCATTACGCCATTCTTTGACCATGGCCGGAAACAAATCTTCGTAACGATCAGAACGTTCGTAATTGGATTCGCCCTGGTACCATATAGCCCCACGGATACCAAAACCGATAACCGAATGCAACATTCCGTTGTATAAAGTGGTTGGCGTACGGCTGATTTCCTTTATGGTATCCCCTTTTGAAGGGATTTTCACTTCAGGAAAGGGCTTTAGCCATTCCGGCGACATCCAGGCCTCAATAGTTGAACCACCATAACTATCGTTAATCAAACCCACAGGCACTTGCAGCATTTCACTGAGCAGCTTTCCAAAATAATAAGCCGTAGCACTAAAATCCACAACTGTTTCAGGCCGGGCCGTTTTCCATTCAGAAGCTTTACTATTGTCTTGTCTTTCTATAACTGAAGCGCGCGGCACGGTATACAACCTGAGCCGGGTATTAGAGGACTTAAGAATAGCCTCATTAGAACCCAATATAGGTTGACCTTTAAAGCCTTTCATGGGCATTTCCATATTTGATTGGCCGCCGCAAAACCAAACTTCGCCAATTAGGATATCCTGGAGTGTAAGGGCATCTCCATCGCTAATTGTCATTTCAAAAGGGCCTCCTGCTTCAGGTGTAGAGATATTGAATCTCCACCGCCCCTGCGCATCCGCCTGTACAGAATATTTCCTTTTATTCCAGGAACTAACCAAAGACACCTTAACTCCTGCTTTAGCCCAACCCCAAACCGGAACTTCCGATTTTTGCTGGAGCACCATATGGTCTGTAAAGATCGAAGCCAACCTTACTTCAGCCGAACTCATCTCCAACTGAAAAATAAAGCTCATCAGAGATAAAATAAATATACCGGTTTTGTTTTTCATCTGTTTCAATTTAATCTTGTAACTCATTTATCTGCTTAAAGGCAACCATACTGACATTTCAGAATGTCCTCTGTTACCCCAGGCGAAATAAGGCACCAGCTTTATAGCACTGACCATGTTCGTTTTTGCAATGGGACGGTATAAAATATTGGTCCAATCTTTCTGGTCCACCATTTTAGCACTTCCTTCTAAACTCATCAAATCAGCCCCCTCAATTTGTATGGGCACTGCCCGTAGATCAATAGTGGAAGGAACAAATACATTAAAAATATTTTTACCAGGCAGGTCTGGAGATTCCAGGCAATAAACCACTGGCCCTCGCTTTACAGCAACCTGATTGCGGTTTTCCTCTACCAGAGGATTGGCTTCTACCAATTTTACTTCCATAGGCAACAGCAATTCCACTACATCTCCTTTTTTCCAGACACGCTTCAGTTCGGCATATTGACCAGACTGCAGATTAACATCCTGCAATTGATGGTTTACCTTTAGTTGCGCTTTTTCAGCCCATGCCGGGATCCTGAAATATAAAGAGTAAGGCGTTGAGCCACTTTCTCTCAGTACCACTTTAATTTGTCCGTCCCAGGGATAATTCGTTTGCTGACTGATCGAAAGCTTAGTGCCGTCCTTTAGCCGGGTGTCCAGTTCATTACCTCCATACAGATTAAACCACAATCCCTGATCTGAAATACTGTAAGCATAGTCGCTCACTTCAGCAATGGTACGAACTACATTTGGTGGGCAACAATTGGACAAACTGATATAAGGCACCCTTTCTTTAGACCAGCGCTGTTTAAAAGGCAAAGCATCAGAATAGCTCAATGGATTGGTGTACAAAAACTTCTTACCATCCAGACTAATTCCAGACAGTACGGAGTTATACAGTGCCAGCTCCATCACATCAGCATACTTAGCATCGCCTGTGAGTTGGAGCATTCGCCAGTTCCACAACACATTACCAATATTAGCACAAGTCTCATTATGGGCCGTAAAATTAGGCAGCTGGTAATCACGGCCAAAAGCCTGATGAATTTTCTGCACTTCAGCAGGGTTATAAGAGGTACCATCCGGCGAAGTACCATCATATAAAGACCCGCAACCGCCGGTGATGTACATTTTATGTTCGGTTACATCATCCCACATCAGATTTAAGGTATGCATTAGCGAATCGTTACCGGTCTCTGCACATAAATCTGCTACCCCCGCATACAGGTAATTGGCTCGCACTGCATGCCCCATAGCCTTGGCCTGCTGCAAAAAGGGTATTCTGTCCTGATTGTCATCAGTACCATCCTCGATCTTGCCTTTTATGGCAATCAGGTGTGTGGCGAGTTCCAGATAGCGCGGGTCTTTGGTGGTACGGTACAGCTCTACCACCCCCATATAATGAGAAGGACAAATGGCATTTCTAGCTAGTTCTGGCGATGCTTTTTTGTAGAAATTGTATAAATAGTCCGCCGCATTTTTGGCCACATTTAATAGGCTGGTTTTTCCTGTAGCACGATAATGCACACAGGCTGCAGTCATCAAATGTCCTATATTATAGGCCTCAAAGCTCAATCGGTCTTGAAATTGGTCCTTTGAACCTGTTTTACGTTGTTCAATCATTGATTTGGTATAAATATACCCGTCATCGCGCTGCGATTTCGCAATGACCACAATCACTTTGTCCATCATCTCGTTCAGTTTCGGATCTCCAGTAGAAGCATACAGACTGGCTACAGCTTCGAGTGTTTTATAATAATCCCCGTCATGAAAAGAAGGCCCTGAATGTGCACCTGTATCCAGGCCTGCAGCTATTTCAAAGTTCTTAAAGGCATGACTGATCTGAGCATCATTGTAAATCGCCCACATATTCGGCACCATGCTTTCCTTAGCTACTTTGAAACGATCTGCCCAAAAGCCTTTTGTCCAATGCACATCCTGCATATTTAAACTATGTAGCCTGGCATATGGGCTTTCTGAATTGTTGACCAGACCTTTATCTTGCGCAATACTCCTATTCCCACTGAGAACCAGGACAGTTAACCACAAAGCTGGTATAAGGATATTTATATTTTTCATGTCAAGCTTCCTGAGTGATAAGTTTATTTAACAGATACATTTAATACTCGGACAGGTCCAAGCAAACCTGCAGCGTTCAATGATTTTCCCTCCAACCGATAGGGAGCTGTTGTTTTTGTAATTCGTTTTTCTTTGGGTAAACGCTGATCTCCCATTAATCGGTTGCCCCAGGTATTGGTCACGTCTATAATCAACTCATTATTACCTTTTTGCAGCGCAGCAGTAATATCTACCTGAAAAGGTGCAGTCCATACCACTCCACAGGAAATTCCGTTTACCTTTACTTCTGCCATGCCATCCACTGCTCCAAGGTCCAGAAGATAACGTTGTCCGGCTTTTTTGCTGATTTGTAATGGAGTGCCATAGCGCGCTGTACCTGAGTAATACCGGATGGCTGTATCCGGATGTTTACTCCAATCTGAAAGCTCTTTAAAAACGACTGGTTTCTCTGGACCACCTAAACCTGGATCAAACGTAACCAGCCAATCTTTTCTAAGGGTATGAACCAGTACAGGCTCATCCCAATTTGCTCCTTTGTTTGCACCATCCGATAATACATTTTTATTAAAGATCACAAAAACAGAGGCATTGGGTGCCAGTTTTAACGGCATATTGATTCTTCCATCCCGGCTGCTCCAATTCCGAACCGGGCTGCTTAGGTTTGTAACTGCGTCATACAACTCAGGAACACCTTCCTTCAATCGGAAAGAACACTGCAATACCCTTTCTGTACTGTCCTGGTTGGAGATGAAATACAGTTCCTGATCTACTGTACTGCGATGAGTATAGGCGGTTTTATGTACGTAATCACCCTTATCGTTCAATAGGACCAAATCCCGTTCCAGGCCAATCTCCTTAAGAGTTTCCAGTTGGTAAGGCCCATTTAAAATCGGTCCGTTCCAAAGTTCATTGATTGTTTTTTGATATTCCGCATCATTTCTATTAGCCTGCAGACCAGGTTGATATTCAGGACGCTCCATCATCAATACTTGAGCTCCTGCCTTAACCAATTCCAATAACTTACGTGCTACAGCCAGGCTCATACCTCCAGAATTTGGGTTTAGAGCCATTTTTCCAGGTATAATCAGCACTTTATAACTTGCACCACTGGCAAACTCTACCCTTCCATTACGTACAAATGCAGCCATCAACACATCCGGATTAAAGGAATCATAGGCATAACCTCTTAAAGGGTTCACCCAATCTTCCGGGTCAGCCATATTTGCAGAATGGCTAACTCCCGCAGGTTTTTGCCTTAAGGGTTCTCCCGCATTCTTTAACCTCAACTGCTCCGCTTTCACTCTTTCCTCACCAAAAAGGCCAGGTAATACAGGCACCAGGCGTTCGGGTAAAACGGAACGGCGGGGGATTTCTTCTCCGGTAAACACCCCCAGATCGGCTATAGGTTTTCCAAGCTGCAGAAGCTGCTGACAGCGTTCCGCATAGTCCACCCAGGCTTTTCCTGATTTCCACCAGGTTTGATCCCGTTGAAAATAGAGACCTACTCCATCCAATGTCATCCCCGGCTTTCTATCCATCCAGGGATTATGTGTAAAGACATGATAAACCAATTTATTAATTCCAAGAGCATAGTTCCTGTCCTGCAACGTTTTCAGGTTTCCGGGATGTTCATTCCAATTCATTCTCACTGAGGTAAAGGCTTCAGCCTGAATGATGTTTTTGCCATAGACATGTGCTGCTGAAATAGCATCCAGCATATCATTCGGTTTATCATGCGTCGGGCTGTTCAGCCAAAACTCCCCCATTGGAATATCGACTGTTTTATAATGCATCATGCCATCACTGGTCATGGTCGGAGCTACACTTTCCGCTGTAAAAACTACCCCCTTCTCTTTTGCTAATGCCGATAAAGTTTTATAAAACTTATCTACTACCAATTCTGCTACGGTCAGGCGCACATCGTATAATACACTTTCCGAAACTGCCGCACTTTGAAGCGGAATACCGGCCATTACAGGCAGATAAGGCATCAGATCATAGCCTCTCCTGTTTTGAAATTCTACAGCAAATGAAGATGACCAATTTTGACTGCCACATTCCCAGCTGTCTACATGGAATCCCGTCAATACTTTTGCTGCAATTTCAGGGCCGCCAAGTTGAAGGGCCTTACCACACCAGCTATTGAACTGTAACTTCACTGCTTCAGGATTAAATTTATCACACTCTAAACCCATTCCTCCGCCTGCGGTTGCATTTTTATGCCCTGTTGAAGTATGACCAATCCGCAATATCGTCCAGTTTCCTTTTGGCACCGCCCAGTTCAAACTGCCATCAGCATTTAATTGACCACTTAAATTAATCATCTGATTCAAAGGCACGCAGGATTCATCGGGCAATTGAGCAGCTGTACTGCGCTCACTTACCCTCCAGATGGAGGCAGACTTGCCTTCAAACTGGTTGATCTTTGGTTCTGCTGAAAGTTCCAGATTATTTAGCTTTAAAGAAGGTTTCCATTTGGCTGCATCCAAATCTTCAGAGCCCGGTTCTGAACCCGTCTTATCATAAACAAAACGAAAATATTTTGCAGTAACCGGCACGATAGAATGCGTTACATCCGCATCAGTATCCTGCCAGCCATGGCGCGGAGGCTGTAACCTTCCTATAGAACGAAAAATTTTCCCGTCATCGCTTACTTGTACCTCTAATCTTTCTGCCTGATAATTGTTACCATTGGTACGAATGGTTATTGTTCTGCAGGTAAAGGGTTTTTCAAATGTATATTGAATCCAGCAGGGCTCAGCACTGCCAAAGCTCTTTCTATTGCCAGCTTTAACCAGACCGCTTGCATCTGCTCCTGTACTTGTTGTAATCTGAGGAACAATTGTTTTCGTTGAAATACCTGTACCTTCAGGTGAAGGATAAGCATATATGGCAATATCTTTATAATAATGTTCAATAGTTTCGGGTTGAGGCAATATCAATTTACCCTGAATGCCATTTTTTACATCCAACTGGCTGTAAACCACTTTTTGCATAGACAAATCGGGTGTAATCCATGGCCCCCCGGCGAGTGCAAAACCATCACTCACATGCATTCCCAGTTTCAGGTCCAGTCGTTTGGCCTCTTCCATTGCAAACTTCACCATATCCCACCATTGTGGACTCAACTGTTCCGCAACAGGGGTAAATAAAGGCGGTTGGGTAGCCCCCTTTATCGACATTAGATATGCTCCGGCTATACCAGATGCTTTCATAGCTTCGAGATCTGCAGTAATGCCTGGTCTGGAAACCCCAGCCTGCATCCAGTACCAGAAAACCCAGGGTTTCGCGTTTTCATTTTGCTGAGCAGACACCGGCATCACTGCCTGTATACACCAGATTATCAAAATGAGCAAAGCTTTTTTCGCTTTAAAGTTCATTCCTTTATGTTCGTTTATCGATGAGCAACCTTATACCCCTTTAGTCCAAAAAACAAGATAATCAGGAAGCAAACCAGAGGAATGCTATAGCCAATTTGGATCTGATCGCCATTCAAATCGATCAATGTGCCCATACCATAAGGTAGGATAGCCCCCCCCACAATAGACATAATCAACCAGGATGAACCAGGCTTTGTATCCTCTCCGATACCGTCAATGCCTAGTGCAAATATGGTAGGGAACATAATCGACATAAAAAAGCCGATAGCACCTAAGGCATATACCACATAAGAGCCTTTACCAAAAATGGCGATCAGACAAAGAAATACGGAAATGAATGCGTAAATAGACAATAGTTTAGATGAAGCAATAAATTGCAAAATTGCAGTTCCGGCAAAGCGCCCAACAGTAAAAAGGAAACCATAAACCGCCAAATAATAAGCAGCAGTTTTTTCGTCAAACCCCGCCCCCTGCTGTGCCATCCTGATAAAGAAACTGGTTACACAAACCTGGGCACCCACATAAAAGAATTGGGCAACGACAGCCCATCGCAGATGACGATGGCGCAGAGCGCCAAAAAAGCTACCTTTTGCAACACCATCTGTGCTTTTTGTTTTAATCTCCGGCAGGTTTATAAAATAAAAGAGAATGGCAATGACAATCAATATGGTTCCCAAAATGATATAAGGCATTTTGACGGAAGCAGCTTCTTCTATAAAGTAACTAGATCGACCTAGCTCTGTCATTGCCGCGAGCTCCTCTTTTGTATGCGATTTCCCCGAAAGGATAAACATAGATCCGATAAATGGTGCAACCATAGCTGCTAAACCATTAAAAGAAGCCGCCAGGTTTAAGCGGCTGGTGGCTTTGGCAGGATCTCCCAGAACCGCAGCATAGGGATTTGCAGAAGTTTCCAAAATGGTCAGTCCACAACCAATGATAAAAAGGGCGATTAGAAAAGTAATGTAGGACAATTGATTGGCGGCTGGAACAAACAAAAAAGCCCCTGTTGCAAAAACCAGCAAACCTGTAATCATACTTGCTTTATAACCCCATTTCTTGAGGATCATGCCTGCCGGAATGGCCATCAGAAAATAGGCAAGAAAAACAGAGGTATCAATTAAAGTAGATTGCCTGTTGTTCAGATCGCAGGCTTTTTTTAAATGTGGTATCAGCACGGAATCGAGGTTATGTGCCATTCCCCAGAGGAAAAACAAGCTTACAACAAGAATAAATGGCACTGAATACTTCTTAACTGCAGAGTGACTGGCCTGAACAATCACTTCAGGTGCGGCGGCGTTGTGGTTCATATATTGGTTAGGTTTGGGGTGTGTTATTTCTTTTTGACCAGCAGCAGATGGTCGCAAACTAAAACGACTTCTCCATGCTGGTTTTTAATTTCTACATGTTCGGTTACGGTTCCATATTCCGGTTTTTTGGCCTCTCCTTTTTCTGAGATGGTGATTTCAGAATGGATCGTATCTCCTATAAATACTGGTTTCACAAAGCGCAGGCGGTCATATCCTTTAGAAAAAGCCTCCGGGTTAATTTCTGATGCAGTTAATCCGATGCCAATGCTAAAGATCATGGTACCGTGAGCAATTCGTTGTTTAAAGGCTTGTGTTTTACACCACTCCGCATCCATATGATGTGGAAAAAAATCTCCGGTATGCCCGGCGTGAACCACAAAATCTGTTTCTGTGATGGTACGTCCAAGGGTTGTCCTTTTGTCTTTCAGTTGGTAATCTTCAAAAAAAATTGATTTAAAATACATTCTTATACTCTATCTTATTGTTTAGTTGTTGTAATTGTTCCGAAACCCGGACACCTCCTTTATCGCTGGATATATAAGCGCTTTCTACCACCGCCATTGTTTTAATCACATCTTCTACACTGGTATGAAGAACTGCTGCAGATCCTTCCTTATAGCACATCAGGTTTGCCATTGTACCGATAAAGGCTTCTGGAAACCAGGAGCCTTCTAGCTCCATACTTTTCCATTCCGACGTCTTTCCTTCGTCAAAAAGGCAATATTCAAACACGTCTGGCACACCATGAGGGTAATCCATCAGCAAACCCATTGTTGCCTTGATGGCCCCTTTAGTTCCTTCCCATTTAATAAAGCTTTCCTGATGGCGTGGTCCAAAATCATGGTCGTGATTGGTATTGATGACCGCATGCATGGAATCTCCATAGTCAAATAAAATGGTAGACCGTGAAGAAGAAAGCTTTTTTGCCGGATGCTTAAGGGTCTTTGCCAGTACACTTTCTGGCTCGCCTAAAAATGAACGGACCATATCTATATAATGAATACTATGGTACTGGATCTCCAGGCGCGGGTGGACAATCACATGAGGAAAGATCTCCCAGGGTGTTTTGATCGTAACCCGGACTTCCATATCGTAAAGCTCCCCTATCCTTCCTTGTGTAATTATCTGTCTGGCCGCGCTAACAAATGGGGCAAAGCGCAGTTGAAAGTTAATGGCTGCAACCAGTTTCTTACGATTACACAAATCCAGGATTTGTTTGGCTTCGGTAAAACTGTCGCCCATAGGCTTTTGAATCAGTACCGCAGCCCCTTGGGGCAATTGTTCCAATACTGCCAGGTATTGCTCAGGCATCAAAGTGATGTCGTATACCGTATCTTCCGGTGCATTGGCTACAGCCTCTTCGATCGTATCGTAAACATAAGGAATTTGAAAGGCCACAGCCAATTTTTCGGCCTTTTCACGGGTGCGGTTCACTATTCCATGTACAGTAAAGCCGGCTTTCTGGTAAGCAGGCAAATGGGCGTCAGCCACAATACCTCCTGCACCAATAATGATAATGGGTTGTTTGGTTCCTGGCAGTTGGGGTTTATATTCTATCTCCATAAGGGTCTATTTATCTATAGCATCAATTTTGTCCTGGGCAATGGCTAAAATCTTGTCCGTTGGCAAATCCGAATTTAAGGCACTTAACACCATTTCATCAATTATAGCAGCAATGTTGGCCCAGTTTTGCTTTTGTGGAAGTGTTTGTGCATGTTCATGCAATTGTTCCAGTTTATGATAATAAGGAACTATTTGATTAATCTTCTTGTCCCTCCAGGTAGAGATACGGCAACCAATGCCACCTTCCAGGGTCAATTGCTTGTCGTTCTCTTCATTCACGGCAAAACGGATAAAATCATAGGCGATTTGTTTGTGTTTACTGCCCGATCCCAGAGTATACAACCAGTACACATTCAAAGACATAGATCGCTGACCTTCAACAGCCGGTAATAAGGCAACTTCAACTTTCCCTTTAACCTGAGAAGTTGGATCTACCTCGCAAACAGAAGCAAATCCAAACCAATTGATCATCATGGCAGCTTCTCCTCTTGCAAAGGCAGCTCCGGCCTGAACAGAGTCGTATGCTGCTGATCCTGGATGCACCGCAGTTTTATCCTGTACCATGTGCCGGTAAAACTCAAGCCCATCTGCTGCTGCCTGGCCAAGAATACGAACCCGGTTACACTTGTCAACCAGGCTTCCGCCACGACTCCACAATTGTAAACAAAAGTCAAATACTGTATTATGTCCATCGGGATAACAAGCAAAAACGCTCCCATACAAGTTCTGTTCAACCCGGTTAAAGAACCTGGATATTTGCTGGAATTCAGTCCAGGTTTCCGGAGCACGTAATGGCTTTCCGTATTGTTTAAGATAGCGGGCCTGTTCTGCCGGATCTTCAAACAGATCTTTTCTGTACACCAGGCATTCCGGACCATCATGAAATGGAAGGCCAACAATTTTTTTGTCAAAGGATTGAGATTTCAGCAGGGATTCAGTCCAGCCATTAGGAAAGTCTGAATGGCAATCAGTCGCGATATAGGGTTCCAAATCTTCAAATGCCCCTCCGGTATAGCCTTCATAAAGCCAATCGGTATTGATATGTGCAATATCCCAGTCTCCGTTCTTTAATCCTTGCTCCTTTAAAGTCGTTTTATGCAGATCATGGAGGTCCAGGGGAATCAGCTCTGCCCGTAGATCACAGCCGGAATACACACAAAATCTTTCCCAGGCCTTTTGCATGGCAGACTCAAATGGCCCAAACTTACGAACCGCTATTTTAAGTTTTTCTTTATGCATCCAAGTTCTAATTTATCTTTATAAACTGGCGGATGATCTGCTCATTATCCTGCCCAAGCTTAGGTGAACCTCTTTCAGAAAAAAGGCTTTCTCCGTCAATACGAATCGGGCACCTGGTGGTCCGGTAACGATAACCGTCAATCATTTCTACTTCCTGGATCATGTTTAAGGCCTTAAAGCCTTCATGCTCCATCAGTTCTTTCCAGTTCAATACATCCGCACACCAAATATCAGCAGGTTCTAAAATACTAAGCCAGTACTGTGTACTTTGCGTTTGCAGATGTACTGCTAATATAGCCTTAATCTCCTCACGCTTATCAAATGCTTCGGCTAAAACCTCAAAAGATCGCAGCTCATCACAGCCCAATAAACGTCCAAGTACAGGTATCGATCCCATCGCCAGCGCCAGAAAGCCATTTGCTGTTTTGTAAATGCCATAAGGCGCACCCAAATACGCATTGGCATTGTTCTTTGTTGTACGCTCAGGGAGTACCCCGCCGTCATTCATAAATGTAGTAACGGTTTCAAACTGAAAATCGTAGGCAGATTCAATCATACTGACTTGTATCAGGGCACCTAGTCCTTGGGTTACTTTACGAAATAGACCCGCTAAAATACCCTGCGCAAGGTGTGCGCCTGCAAGCATATCTACGATAGAAAGTCCCATAGCTACTGGCCCGCTTCCTGCATTTCCACTCAGCCAGGTTAAACCAGTAACCGATTGTAACAGTAAATCCTGACCTGGTTTCCCCTTGCCTTTCCCTTCTGTGCCGTAGCCAGATAATTCGGCATAAATGATTCCGGGATTGTGTGCTTTAACCGCCGGATAATCGAATCCCAGTCGCTCCATAACCCCTGGACGAAAGTTATGGATCATCACATCGGCTTTAGCCAGCAGTTCCCAAACCATTTGGCAATCTACTTCTTGTTTCAGATCAACCTCAAAGCTCTCTTTATTCCTGTTGATTGCATGAAATACAGAAGATTCTCCATTCATGATCACATTGGAGGTATATAAACTTCTACAAATATCTCCTGTACCGGAACGTTCTATTTTAATCACCCTTGCGCCCATATCTGCAAGTCGTAAACTTGCGGAGGGACCCGACAAAAACTGGCTAAAATCAACAACTAAATAATCTTCCAGAGCCTTCATCTTTATGTTAAATCAAATTCACTATTAATCTTCTCATTATCTGCACCAATTTTTGGTGCAGCTTTATCAGCATACAATTTATAACCGTCTATACGTATGGGCGAACGCGTGGTGCCAATAGTTTCTCCATCTCCCAGCTTCAATTCCTGTCTGATCTCCTGGCTCCTGAAAACGTCCAGTTGCATGGCCTCCTGATAATTCAGTACACCGGCACACCAAATATCATGTGGTTCCAGTAAGCTAAGCCAATGTGCATTGGCCTTGGTTATAAGGGTCTTTCCAAGTAAAATCAGCAATTCATCCCGATGCTCAAAAGTGGAATCTGTATCGGTATAAATTTCAGAAACGTCGCAACCAATAATTGCACTGATCTTATCCAGATCGCCCATAGCCATGGCGATATAACCGTCTGCCGTTTGATAAGTACCATAAGGCGCACTTAAATAAGCATGTGCACTCCCATTAACTTTACTTCGTTTTGGAAGCTGTCCACCGTCATTTAAATAGGTTGTCAGCACTTCAAACTGTATATCCAAAGCAGATTCCAGCAAACTCACTTCAACCTGCACGCTCTTCCGGCTTTTAGCCCTTTTGATCAGCGCTGCTATAATTCCCTGTACCAGATGATTACCACACATAATATCTGTTACAGAAAGTCCGAATGGTACAGGGCCATCTTCCGCATTTCCTGAAAGATAAGTTAAACCGGAAACAGACTGCACCAGTAAATCCTGACCTGGTTTTGCGGCCCATGGGCCCGTATCACCATAACCCGTTACCGAAGCGTAAATAATCTTTGGATTGATCTGTTGCACAGACGAATAGTCAAGCCCAATTTTATCCATCACGCCAGGTCTGAAATTATGCGTCAGTACATCTGTCTTGGCAATCAGCTTTTTCAGCAAAGCCAGATCTTCCGGGTTCTTCAAATCAGCCGCATAAGATTCTTTATTGCGGTTAATCGTATGAAAAAGCAAACTATCTTCTCCAATGAACAGATTTTTAATGGCCAGTTGTCTGCAAGCATCTCCTTTTACCGGACGCTCAATTTTAATTACCCTTGCACCAAGATCCGCTAGTTTCAATCCCGCCGACGGACCTGCCAGAAACTGGCAGAATTCCAACACCAATATACCTTCTAATGGCCTGTTCATGATAATTGTAAGCTTCTGGATTCGACATATAATTTATTCATCCTTTCCAGCACCTGTATTTCTAAGCCACTATTCATCAGATAATCACGCACCACATCTCCGGCATGATCTTGAAAAAACATATGCCCATGATAACGCGGACGCAGAAATGCCCGTTGCAAAGCAGGTAAGGTATTGATAAAGAAATTGGCCGATCTGGCGTTAACTTCAGGGTCTTTCCAGGCAGATAAATGTCCTGGCTGACCTCCGTTTTCAAAGAAAATGCTTTGTTGACAAGCAGATGATGCAACAAACTCTGCATATTTCACCGCCCATTCCTGATGTTGGGAACTCGAGGAAACAGCCAGACCGGTTCCCCCTAATGTACTTCGTAAATTACGCTTTCCATCTAATGAGACCATATCATGAAAATGAAGCTGCCTGCGCGCATACCCAATTCTGGAGTAATTTGAATAGCCATAGGCAAAAGGACAATAGGCAATTTCATCGCCCTGCGTCATCGCTTCGTATACCTGGATAGGATTCCGTTTAAAATTATCTGGATGAATCTTCGAGGCCAGTTCTTTGTACAGTTTTAAAGCAGCGACGCCTGTTTTCTCCGTAATCAGGACATCTTCCTGCTGACAGGGATCTTCACCTAAAGAACAGCAAAGCGTATAAAAATTCATGAGCACATCAATGGGTATCCCTGCAAATGCTACCAAACCTTTATCTGCCAAACTCAATAGGTCGTCAAAGGATTCAGGCAATTTTAAACCGTGCTGCGCTAGTAAATCAGGCCTGCTCGATGCGACAGGTGTAGCTGCATCAATTGGCAATGCCCATTGATGTCCGTTATAAGTATAACTTTCGAAAGAATGACCAACACTATTATCCTTCTGATTTTTCAAATAAACTGGGGAAAGGTAATGATCTAAAGGAAGTATGGATGCTGTCTTTGCTGCAAAACCAGCCCAGGGATGATCGATAACCAATACATCAAAATGGCTGGCCAGCTCGTGTATTGAAAAATCGGCGAACTGCTGTAAACTTCTTTTCTCCCATGTAATTTCTACACCTGGATGTAATTCTGAAAACCGTTGTGCGGTAGCTACCATAGGTACGAAACCACGACTATGGTTCCAGGTTATTCCTCTTAAATTAATTTTGTCACTCATGGCCTCTATGTCCTAAAATTTTATCTTTTTCACTATTGTTTGGAGCTCGTTCTTTTTTGAAAGTGGCAACAGGTAAAAACTGTAATGATAGTCTTTTGCCGGGATCTGATATTGGTTTAATGGTGCTGCAACCTCGCTCCAACTGTCGTTGCCGCCCAAGCCCATTTGCATCAGATCTATGTTTACGGTGAGGTAACCAGCATCTGTCAATTTATTGGTGTGTCTGGCCGATTGTATATTTGCTTCTGTATATGGCCATGCGCTCATGCTTAACAGGCTATCGGCAACCACAAGTAGTCCGTCTTTTTTGGAAGCATCAGAGAAATACATCCATCGCACATCTGTTCTGTTACCATTTTCCTGTGGCACGACATAAGGTTCCATAAAATCCTGCAAGGGCAGTGTATATACCGCCGCGTCAAAAGCATAACGACGGTCTGTATAATTTTCAAGGGGCCCTTTACCATACCAGGATAGGGTATCATACTTTCTTGAAATTCCGGCTTGCATACCAACCTTAGGGATATTAGGCAAACCTGACTTAACCTTCAATTCGTAATCCACCTTCATGGTGCCTGGAGCAGTGATGTAATAACGTACCCAAACCTGCGCACTATCATTAATTAGGCTATACTTGCTGGTCATTACCATAGCTGAACCTGATGCATCAGAATGCTTATCCAGACTTGTGCTGATCAACTTCAGGTCATTTTGATACCATGGCTTTAGTTTCTTGTTGGATTTCCAGCCACGTTTGTCGTTATCCGTCAACGGTCTGGTGAAATGTGGCAGTAATGGTGCAAAAATCTGCTCCTGGCCAGCCAGCTTATAAGAAACCAGCGCTCCATTTGTTTTGCTTAAGGTGAACTCAAAACCTCGACCCAAAAACTTATAAGCCACTGCATCCTCTGCGTAATGCAGTTCGGAATGGCTTTTAAGCTCCAACAAAGGTTTTGCCAGACCTGTCAGAGCAAACTGGTTGGATGCCATCTCAAAACCTTTTGGTGCCCAAGGTTCTGCTTGTTTAAGCGCAAAGTGGATTTCGCAGAGGTATTCAGAGCCTGCATCCAATGCCGGTAGGTAGGAAGAAATATTGATCAGGGTGTCTTTTCCAGCACTGAGATTAATTGCCGGCAATTGCCTTACGTTCAACAATACACCATCTCTTCTAAACAACAGACTGGCCTGGTAGGTATTTAGGTTTTTAACAGCATGGCGGTTGGTCACCTTTATAATTCCTTTTACCACATCTTTCCATTCCGTTTCAGGCCCTTGGTAAACCCTTTTGCACTCAAACATAGCAGCCTTCGGCCTCCCATCCGATGCCACAACGCCTTTAATGGTGAAATTATCAAAATATTTCTCACCAAAATCGCCCCCATAAGCATAGTAGGCGGTGCCGGCACTGTCTTTTTGCAAGATTCCCTGGTCTTTATATTCCCAGATACATCCTCCGATGACCCGGGGCGTTGACCTGAAAACATCCCAGAATTCCTTCATATTGCCTACAGAGTTGCCCATAGCATGTGCATACTCTACAAAAAAGATAGGACGATGATCTCCATTATCCTGATTGGCCAGCAAGGCCGGGGTATAGATTCCCGGGTACATCCGGCTTACAATATCAATATAGGACGCATCCTGTGGATTTTGGGTACGGTGCGAATGATCGTTCGCTTTCAGATACCTTGGGTCGCTGGGATCGATATAGCCTTCCAACCGTGGATTTCCCATTGCCGGCTCATAATGTACAGGCCGGGTAATGTCAAAATCATGAATCCATGCAGCCATTGCCGCATGATTTGGTCCTCTGCCAGATTCATTCCCCAGACTCCAGATGATGATGCTGGGATGGTTTTTATCCCGCATGACCATCCTGCTGCTCCTTTCCAGATAGGCTGATGTCCACTGCGGATCATTGCTTAGTTTTCCACCCAATCCATGGGTTTCCAGATTAGCCTCATCAATCACCAGGATGCCATACTCATCACATAATTCATAGAAATAGGGATCCATTGGATAGTGACTGGTTCGGATACAGTTAAAGTTGAAACGTTTTATTGTCTGTACATCCTTTAGAATATCTTCCCTGCTTAATGCTTTCCCTTTTACCGGATCGTGATCCGGCCGGTTAATACCATACAAATAGGTTATATTGCCATTAATCAGTAATTTACCATTGCTTTTAGAGAACTCTATGCTGCGAAACCCCACTTTACAGCTTTTGACTTCCAACACCTTACCCAGGCTGTCGACCAGAGATAAAGTTAAAGTATATAGATTAGGTACTTCATCGCTCCATTTGGCTGGATTTTTAACCTTGGTTTCCAGTAAACCAAATTTAACATTGTCCAAACGCGGGTATATTTCATTAAGGATATGTTCCGCATCGCATTCCAGAGGTTTTTCAAAAACATCCTTCCCTTTCGCATCGAACAAAGAAGCTTGTATTTTATATCCATGAACCGGTTTTCCTGTTAAATTTTCAATTCTCGGCCGGATGCTGAAAATCGCATCTTTATAATCCTGATCCAGCTTGGCCTGCCAGTGAAAATCTGCAATCCGCAATTTGGGTTCGGCCAGCAATACAACCTCTCTTTGGATACCACTTAAACGCCAATGGTCCTGGTCTTCCAGAAAACTCCCGTCACTCCAGCGGATCACCTGCACAGAAAGCACATTCTCACCAGATTTAAAATAAGGACTAATATTAAACTCGGAAGAGAGAAAACTGTCTTCGGCATAGCCAAGAAATTTACCGTTCAGCCATACGCGATAAGCAGAACTTACCCCGCCAAAATGCAGGGTCACATTCATATCCTTCCAATCTTGTGGTAGAGTAAAGGTCCTTTGGTAACTCCCCACGGCATTATAATCCTGAGGTACATGAGGTGGATTAACAGGTCTGAAAGGATAAACAGCACTTTTATAAATGGGTCTATCGTAGCCTTTCATTTCCCAATTGGAAGGTACTTCTATTTTTTTCCAGCCCTTAACCCTTCCTTTGTAAAAATCTTTCGGCGCATCAACCGGCTTAATTGCAAAGGAGAAATCCCAGTCTCCATTTAAAGACATGAACCTCGAACTTTTATTCCTGTCGCCTGCAAGGGCCTCTGCAATACTGTTATACGAGCAAGCCATAGTTCTGGAAGGATCCCGGTTGATACTGCTCACCGAAGGGTCTTCCCAGGGTACCCGGTTGTACACTTCGGGCGGATATGGAACTGCGGTTGGTGTTTTATCCACCAATTGGGCAAAACTGCTGCTGCTGAACAATACCAAGGCGAGAATCTGA
Organism: Pedobacter sp. ASV19; assembly: GCF_016429005.1. Lineage (GTDB taxonomy): Bacteria > Bacteroidota > Bacteroidia > Sphingobacteriales > Sphingobacteriaceae > Pedobacter. Next base: position 38,016 of record NZ_JAELTV010000002.1, on the reverse strand, counting down.
ATACGCATGCCCATTATTTCGAAGTTTGAATTTTTAGGGTAGCAGAACGCAGACCGGTCGAACTAGCCGTTAAATGCAGGCTTCCGGCCTTATCTGCCGATTGAATAATAGCCAGACAGAGCCCATGAAACGCTTTTCTGGAATCTGCTTTGAAAGGCTCTAAACTGGCCTGAAAACCATTATCGACCCCGGCAATCTGCCCTGGTCCCTCCAGTTTGAACTGAACAAAATTGTCTGCATTGGGTACTACATTCCCCTGAGCATCCAAAACTTTAACAGTTACAAAGGACAGATCTTTCCCGTCGGCAGCAATTTTGCTCCGATCGGCAACCAACACCAGCTGAGCCGGCCGACCTGCAGTATGAATTTCTTTTTCCAACACAATCCTGCCATTTTTTCTGGAGACCACTTTTAATGTTCCTGCTTCGTATTTAACCTTCCATGCTACATGCAGGTCTTCGCCCGCCCGGGATCTTTTCCCTAAGGATTTGCCGTTCAGAAACAATTCAACCTCATCTGCATGGTTATAATAGGCCCACACATCCACCAATTTACCGGCCGGCCAGTTCCAGTGAGGAAAAAGGTGTAATACTGGCTTATTGGTCCATTCACTTTGATACATATAATAGGCGTCCTTTGGAAAACCAGCCAAATCCACAATACCGAAATAAGAACTTCTCGCCGGCCACGGATAAGGCAAAGGCTCGCCTAAATAATCAAACCCCGTCCATACAAACAGTCCGGAAACGTGTTCATATTTCTTTGCCTCTTTCCAGGTTTCCTCATGTGTGGAGCCCCAGTAAGCTGAAACGTTATCATAAGAAGAAGCTGAATACGCTGTGTTGCCTTCAGTAAATTTTGTCTTGCCGTCTTTTGGCCACCGTCTGATGCTATCAGAGGGCATCTCATAGAATCCACGGGTATCTAAAGATGAGGTGGTTTCTGTAGCCAGGAATTTCTGGCCGGGATAGTTCTTTGGAAAGTCTTTATATAATTTATGATTATAATTCAGGCCGTAGATGTCCAGCGCTCCGGCCTGGTATATAAAATTCTTCTTTGCATCCGTTTCCGTCAGGGCTGATACAACAAGGCGGCTGGTATCTAAATCTTTCACCAGTTTCACCAGTTCCTTTGTCATCTCTACTCCTGTGCTGTCAAATTGTTCTCTGATTTCATTACCAATGCTCCATAAGATCACAGAAGGATGATTACGATCTCTTTTCACCATATCTCCAAGGTCTTTACGATGCCACTCTGCCCAGTTCAAATGATAATCTTTGGAATTTTTCTTTTTCTTCCACATATCAAAAGCCTCATCCATCACCAGAAAGCCCATTTTATCACATAAATCCAGCAATTCTGGTGCAGGGGGATTATGCGCAGTGCGGATGGCATTGCAGCCCATATCCCGCATCATCGCCAACTGTCTTTCTATAGCACGCACATTCACTGCCGCACCTAATGCACCTAAATCATGGTGTAAACAAACTCCCAGTATCTTCAAATTTTCACCATTCAATGAAAAGCCGCTTTTTGCGTCAAAATTAAAGTAACGAATGCCTAATGGTGTTTCATATTGATCGCTGAGCTCTTTTCCTGTAAATATTTTAGTGATCACTTTATATAAATGAGGTTGTTTTACAGACCAAAGTTGTGGATTGGTTAGCCCGGCAAATTGTTGCAGACTGGTCAAGGTATCTTTTAGCGATATCTTCTCTGTTTTAACCGATGTAACTAATTTTCCTTTGGCATCGTAGACCAGCGACTGCACATCGACTACCGTATTCAGCCGACCTGAATTTCTGATCTGTGTTTTAAAACTGATCCTGGCTTCAGTTTTACTCACCATTGGCGTACTAACAAATGTACCCCAGTGATCAACAGCTACCCCACTGGTTTGTTCCAGCCATACATTACGGTAGATTCCTGAACCCGAATACCATCTTGAATCCGGTTGCGCTGAATTGTCAACACGGACAGATACCACATTCCGGCCAGCTTTTAGATAAGGTACCAATGCATAACGAAAAGAGCTATAACCATAAGGTCTCTTCCCTAAGAAATGACCATTTATCCAAACCTCACTATTCTTATATACGCCATCAAACTCGATAAACACCTGATTAACAAACTCATTTACAACTCCTGGAGACCAGCTAAATGATTTTCTGTACCAGGCAATACCTGTTGGTAAACCACCCCCTTCTGGTTTTGCCGGATTCTTTTCATCAAATTTACCTTCAATGCTCCAGTCGTGCGGCAAATTCAATATACGCCATTTTGAGTCGTTAAAATCTACAGATTTTGCAGCAGGTTCATCGCCTAAAAAGAACTTCCAGTTCTGGTTAAAGCTTTCACGTACACGCGGCTGTGCTCTACCGATAAATTCAATATTGCTTTTCCCTAAGTCCCTGGATGTAGCTACCGCTATTCCCCGCTGGTCTTTGTTATTTACGGCACAGTAAAAATGATAGACTACCCCCTGGTATTTGATTACACAAGACTTATGCGCATACAATTCGTCATACTCCTCGGACGATTCAATTAGGTTTTCTCCTGTCCAGTCTGTCCAGTTGACCAGGTCTTTTGAGGCCGCAAAGCGGTTAAAAGATCCTTTTCTATCCTGCCAGAATGCCCCAAAATAAAACATCACCCAGGTATCCTTGATTTTCTGGACCACGCCATCCCCAGTAATACCTACGGGATGATGCACTACAGGATCTTTTCCAAACCTTTTCCAATGCAACATGTCATCAGATACCGCCATGCCAATCCGCTCATACCATCTGGTTTTCTTATTGTTGACCAGGGAATCTCCAACAGCATTGTAATACATTACAAAACGATGTCCTGTTAACTTTTGGGCGTCTTCTACAACGGTACTTTTAAAAAGTTTATTCCGGTTTTCCCACCAGCGTACATCTGCGTCAGAAGATTTCAGGACCGGTTCGGGCAATCGCGTCCATTCCTGAACAAGCCATGGCTTTTTAGAGGTGTAAGCCATACCTATAGATAAAGGTTCGGTTTCATAACCTTTTTCCTTACCTCCGAAATATGACATCCAGTATTTACCATCAAACCGGGTCAATTTATAACTTCCGCCCCATTCGGTGCTTAGTAAAGCGTTATATCCTGCTTTCTGATTGTCATCCCAATGCCCGGAATCGCCAAAGGACATCAAAGATCCAAGCTGCTCCCAATGCAGTAAATCTTTACTTTTAGCTAGATATGTTTCATAGCCCCTGCCGCTGTAGACCAGATAGGTCATATACCAAAACTTACCCTCACGGAATATCGTTGGACAATCCATTTTATGTGCCTCGTCGCCGGGAACCATCACCAGTCCATATTTATAAGGGGTTTTCACCTCTTCATAAATCTCTTTCATTTTAGCAGGACTAATCTTGCTCCCGGATTGACCAAAGCCATTTCCCACTGCAAGGAGAACAAGAATTAAGCAAGCATTCCATTTCATCTTAAACACTATTTCACTTTAAATATATAAGTACCCGAACCCAGCGAAATAACCGCTCTGCCATTTTCAAAACCTATCATTTTCATATCATTACAATCTTTAAGCAATAAGCCACTTTCTGTAATGGACTGTTCCTTTTTAGCCGGAAGATAAACCCTTGCACTCGTATTCGCAGGTATGGTTACTTTCAATTCAAAAGTATCTGCGGTCTTTAGCCATTCTGTGGCAATCGACCCATAGGCTGACTCGTAACAACCTTTAACCTTATGTAGGTTACCCACAAGTTCCGGATAGATCTTTATATGGTTAAAGGCAATAGCCTCTTCCTCCTGTCTGATTCCGGCCAGGCCACTGTAAAACCATTCCATAATATGTCCCAGCATAAAATGATTATTGGAAACTGTTGGCAAAGCGGCCCAGGATTCGGTTAAGGCTGTAGCTCCCTTTGCAAGCTGATACCCATAACCAGGTATATCGCTTCTGCAGTTCATATCAAAAATCACATCAGAACGCCCCTCATCTTCCAACACACGCAACAGATAACGATACCCGATGTCTCCGGAGGTTAAACCGTTATTTTTACTTCTGATGTTTTGTACAATATTTTCTACTACTGCGTCTTTATCTGCAGGATTTACCAGTTTCATATAAACCGCCATTGCATTGGCGGTTTGACTTCCGCTAGCATATTGCTTTGTTACCGGATTAAAAAAGGTATCGTTAAAAGATTGACGTACATCCAGTGCCCGCCGACGGTACAGATCTTCGTCTGCTTTTTTTCCAAGCTTAGCAGCAATCTTTTCCATGATCGTCAGATCATAGTAATACATAGCGGTTCCGGTAACACCCATCGGGGTAAGTTGCGAAACGCCAGGAGGCCTGGGTCCAAGATCATACCAGTCACCCAAGCCCTGCGAAAGGATGTTTTTATTTGCTTTAGTACTTAAATATTGAATATAGCGCTGCATCATGGGGTAGTTTTCAGTAAGTGCATGCTCTTCACCATACCACTGGTACAAATACCAGGGCATTAAAATGCTACTGCTTCCCCACTCGGGCGAATCACGGAACATTCCGTTTCCATATTCAAATTGCACATACTCAGGGGCAATCTCCGGCACCAGTCCGGATTCAGTTTGTGAATTGCGCATGTCCTGCAAAGACTTTTTAAACAGGGAGGCTGCATCATAATTGTAACGCACAGAACTACCCATCAAATGAAGTTCTTCCAGCCAGCCCAGCTTTTCCCGGTGCGGACAATCGGTAAATACACTCACCATATTGCTCTTAATCGCCCAATTTACCAGGCTATCTGTACGGTTAAACAGATCACTCGAGCTTTCAAAGCGACCTGCGGTTGCCGCAGCATTACGAACATGCAAACCTTGCAAGTCAAGGATTACAGTTTGGCCATTCGTCCCGGTATACCTGGCAGGACTACCGCCTTTTACCTGTACATATCTAAAACCAGTATACATAAATCTGGGCCTCCAGATTTCGATACCCTCACCTTTTAATATGTATTGAAAATAGGTTGGACTACCTGTTGCTTTCTGATTTGCAGATCCATCTTCCTTAAGCAACTCTGCAGGAACGATCTTTATCGTATCACCCCTGTTGCCTTTTACTTTCAATTCAACAATACCAGAGGCATTCTGTCCGAAATCATATATCCAATCGCCACCCTTCAATGCAGTGACCTTTGCCGCTTTAAAATGATCAAACACTTTTACAGGATCTGCTTTCTGAGATTCCAGCTCAGGCCCACCCACAAGCAGGGCATTTTTCCAGTGCCGGTCATTGAAGCCTGACTTATCCCAACCTTTCTCTTCCAGCCTGGCATCATAATCTTCGCCCCCATAAATACTCGAGAAAGTGATTGGAGAAGCAGCTGTCTTCCAGCTTTCATCACTGATTATATTAACCGAACTACCGTCGGCATAGTCAATCACCAAGCGGCATTTCATTTTTGGATAGCCAAACGAAGCCCTCAATTTTTTATAGCGGCCTTTTATTGGCGGCACATAATAAAATCCATTCCCCAACATAACTCCAATGGTATTGCGTTCCTTATTTAATATGGCCGTCAGATCGAAGCTGACATACAATGCTTCGCGATCGTATTTAGCCCAGCCAGGATCCAGAAAGTTATCGCCTACTTTGATACCGTTTAAGGAGGCCTCAAAATGTCCCAGTCCCGAAATATATAGTGTTGCTCTTTTAACAGCCTTTGTGATGGTAAAATCCTTACGCAAAAGCGGCAGAACATTATTCCCTGAAGACCTGTCCTTCTTCGTATCCAGTGGTAATGGGTCAACAAGGGTGTCTGGCATTTTCTCATACCCGATCCATTGTGCATTTTTCCAATCAGATTTTTCTAAAAGTCCCATTTGCCAGCCCGTAGCTTTAGACCAGGAAGATATATTCCCTTTATTATCCCAAACTTTCACCTTCCAGTAATAGGTTTTTCCTGATTGGAGAGGAGCTCCATCGTAATGGATATGAATGGACCTTGCAGACAGCGTTTTCCGAGAATCCCATATATTTCCTCTGTCTCGACTGAGCAAAACGCTGTCATCGGCAACAAGGATACGGTAGGCGCTTTGTAATATATTCCTTTCTGCGGAAGCCAGTTTCCAGCTTAACGAAGGCCTGTTGGTTTCCACCCCTGCAGGACGGGAATGATATTCACAGCGCAGATCATTCACCTTTAAACTTTGTGAGAACGCAGGAAGTGCAAATAAGAAAAGACCAAGAAAACGTAATAATTTACTCATTCAGTTCATAAGATTAACATCTGCTTTCCTAAATTAGTGATTGTACAGGATTTTACAGCTGGATGTACAGTTTACAATTGGTTACTAAATTCAAATATAAATATTTCTTTTAAATATGAAAACATATATTAGACAACTTTTATGATCTATTGCACTAATTAGGAATAAAAAGCATTTAGTATGTTTGTCAACTCAATAAAATTATACATCGTTCTATGCAGGAAAAAGAAATAAAGTATCAGGCCCCAGCCTTAGACAAGGGTTTAGATATTCTTGAATACCTCTCCTCTCAATCCATTCCACTTTCTCAGACCGAAATCGCTATTGGTATAGACAGGAGCCCGAATGAAATCTATCGCATGCTGGTGAGCCTGGAAACCCGGGGCTATATTTTAAGAGATGAGATCTCTGGAAAATACAGGCTGTCGCTGAAATTATTCTACCTCTCGCACAGGCACACACCGATTGATGAACTGCGCAAAGCGGCACAGCATCCACTGGAAGATCTGGCGAACACAGTACGTCAATCCTGTCACCTCAGCATTTTGTATATGAACCAGGTTATGGTGATTATTCATGCAAAAAGCCCAGGACCTATTGCCTTGTCAATCGAAGAAGGCAACCTCTTTCCACTCCCTCTAACAGCTTCAGGAAAAGTTTTATTGGCTTATATGCCTGCTAACGAACAAGAAATTGCCTTAAAAAGCAACAAAATATTTAGCAACTATACAGAAAAGGACAAGAAAGCTTTCCTGTCTTCCCTACAGCAAATTCAAAACAATTCGGCCTACATTAAGACCAGTGACCTGGCCGAAGGTGTAACAGATATCTCAGTTCCTATCGGCCAGGGGAGCAACGGCCTTATTGCCTGTCTAACGGTTTCCAGATTGACAGCCCTGAATGTGAACAAGGATATCGACAACGAAGATATTTTGGTTGAAGCGATGAAATGTGCAAAGAAAATTGAAGAACGGATTGGCGTATTGGAGTTGTAGGTTTATTTGGTATAACTGACCACATAAGGTATGCCCTTTTCAATTTTAAGCTCATACGTCCTTTTACCAATCTCTTTAATTTCTGCTCCTTTTGCAAGGGGCTTAGAATTGCTCTTAAAACGTAAAGTTCCGGTACCTTCATCTGATTGTATGCGGATTTCTTTTTTACTGCAATACAAGGTTATTTCGCCAGATGGTGTTGGCACCTTACCCTCCATCCACTCTAAACCGCCTAGCACAGGTTCAACGACATAGGTTTCATAACCCGGTTTAAGCGGTTTAACCCCTAAATAGTACTTGCCAAGCAGGTAAATCGGACTGGCACCCCAGGCATGGCAAAGGCTTTTACCAAAAGGCCGGCCATACATAGCCAAGTGCTCTGTTCCTTTTTTATCCGGATTGTATTCTTCCCAGAAGGAAGTAGCACCAAGCTCCAGCATGCCGCCCCAGTATGCTTTCATTTCCTGCAATACATAAGACTGTTCACCCATAGCACAAAGTGCCTCCAGCTCATAAAAACGCATATATGGCGTGGTAATTTTATTAATCCGGTCGTTCATCAGCACATTCTGCTTCACCTCTTGTTTTTGTGCAGCGGAAAAATAATCGAAGAAAATACCGAACATATTGGCATATCGGGTCACCTGATCTGTAGGTTTCCCCTCTATTCTGCTATGCACCAGGGCATGTTTACTTTCGTCCCAGTAATATTTAAAAATCTTAGCTTTCAAATCAATGGCGAGTTCCCGGTAGTTTGCAGCTGATGCTCTATCCTTTGCCATATCCGCACAAAGCGCCATCGTTTCCAGGCTTCTGCAAAACAGGATTTGTTCAAAGCTTACTTCGCCGTCTTTACTTAACTTATCTGCCCAATCAATAAAGATCCAATCGCCCGGCATCCATTCCAGCAGCCCCTCTTTATTCCGACGGCCCAGCACATAATCCATTAAACTTTTCATTCTGGGATAGACATCCTGTACAAACTTCTGATCGCCGCTATACTGATAATAATCATAAATTCCTAAGAACCAATAAAAAGAATAGTCCATAATAGTATTAATATGTGCCGTTACCGGATCTTTTCCTCTTTGGGCCAGCAGTGTGCGTTTTACAATAGGCGATTCATTAAAGGAATAATAGTTCATCAGATAGCTTTGATAAGCATCACCAGACCAGACCCAACGGTCACGTTTGATCCCATCAATAAAAAACTCCCGGGTATTTAAATGGAAAGTATAATTAGCCACATCGTAGATCTTATTGATCTGATCGTCGGAGCAGCGAAAACTTCCTTTTTCTTTAACCGGAGCATATTCATAGAGCATACTGACCTTTTCCAGACTTACATTCCCTTCAGGCTGACAATTGACGTAGCGAAATGCTTTAGACAGTGCAATGGTCGAATCTTGTTTACCATGGAGATCGAGCTCCAGCAGATCCAGGGTTTCACATTTCTCTGCCGACAAAGCTTCTTCTCTGGATTCCCCATAATACACATGAAGCCTGCCTTTCCCTTTTAAACCATGTAATTTTAAGAAACCAAAAGTTTCTTTACCAAAATCAGCAACAAATCCTTTCTCTGTTTTATCGGTTTTTACCGCATCCACAGCTTTAGTTGCCAGTTTAAATTGAGAAGGCGGTAACAATGGATCGGTTAAATTCCAGGTTCCAACCGAAACAAAAGTCGTCCCAGACTTATCAGAAGCCTTTCCACTGGCATCAATCCATTCTTTATCTTCATAAGTACTGAGCCAGCTAGCGTCAGAAACTACTGTTTTACCCTGTACAAAAATGGCCGGCACTTTGTCCTGTCCATAAACTTTTAAACTTAGTTTATGTTTACCTGCAGGAACTATGATGTTTTTTGGATAACCGGAAAGGGCTTGCCCATCAATTTTTACATTGTACTGTCCTTCCACATATAGTTTCACTTCTTCTGCACTGCCCAGATCAAAATCTTTATGAAACTCAACCAACACATAATGGCTGTCCATCTTCCAGAAAGGCGGCAAAAAGGAACCGCGCTCAGTACGTCGGTTCTGCATTTTATTGGACACCCAAATATCCAGATCACCGGGATACCAGACCCAGGAAGCTTTAGAGGAGGTCTGGGCATGCACATCAACATGCAGCAATAGCAAAAAAAACAAAGCAACAAGCGTAATTATGGAGAATTTCATGGTATCTGTTAATTTAATGTCCGTTAAAAAAGATATATAAAACAAGCATCACTACAGCAAGTGCAAGCCAGGAAATCCAAACCCGTTTTGTTGGCTTCTCAATGGCCTTGCTGTCGAGCTCATGGAGTTCGTATACCTTTGGATTCCGATCCATTATGGAAATCAGAACCGCAAGGAACAACAGCCCCACAAAAATGAAAAAAGAAAGAATCAGGTAATGCGGCCAGAATGCGTATTTATCCGAAGGAAGGATCCATAAATAGGTTATCCCTGTACCCAAACTGATTAAAGAACCTATAGAAAGCGTAAAATTAACCGCTTTACGGGTGGTTCTTTTCCAAAAGACTGTGAGCAGGAATACCACAGATAACGGCGGAGCTATAAAACCCAAAACCGACTGAAAAACATCAAACAGATTCAATCCCTTGATGTTATCGATAGCCAGCACAACAATTACCGCAAGAGCACAACCAGCTACAACAGCTATCCGGCCCATACGTACGATCTCTTTATTACTTGCCTTTGGATGAATATTCTTCACATAAACATCCATGGTAAAAACTGTACTTAAAGAGTTCAAAGAAGAACCAATGGTCCCAACCAGTACCGCAATCAGCACAACGATCACCAGACCATTCATTCCCGGAGGGAACAGATTAGTCACCATGGTCATATAAGCTTCATTCGGATCTTTCAGGTTAGGAAACAATACGAAACAAAGTACTCCGGTAATAATAAAAAGAGGGAGAGACAGGATTTTCAACCAGCCGATAAAACTCACACCAAGTTGCCCCTGTTCCAGATTTTTAGCACCAAGTACCGATTGCACTATAGACTGATCTGTACAAAAGAAAGCCACAGCTGCCACTGGGTACCCTAATAAAATAGCATACCAAGGATATTTTGGGTCGCTTGCCGGCTGGATCAGATTCCAGTAATGCGCTGGTGTTTTGCTATACAAGGTCTCAATCCCACCCACTTTCTGTAAACCCAGAATACTAAGTGCAAGCGATACAGCTATGAGCAGGATCATTTGAAATATATTGACCTTAGCTATTGCCTTTAAACCTCCAAAAAAGGTAAACAGACCAGCAAAAGCGACCAAAACTATTACCGATTGCCACATCGGTATTCCCAGAATTTGCCGCACTAAAAAGCCGCCGGCAAACAAACCCAGCGATAGCCAGGAAATGAGAATCTTGATCAACGCATACCAGGCCAGGATATTCTGCGTGGAATCGCCATAGCGTTTCCCCATGAACTCAGGCATGGTGCTTACCCTGGCGGCCAAATATTTAGGTGCAAACACTATAGCGAGGAGAAACAGGAACACAAAGGCATACCAATCAAAATTTACAGCCACAATCCCCGTGCTGTAGCCAATACTGGCAAAGGCGAGTAACATAGAAGGACCTACATTTGTACCCCACATGTTAAAGCCTATACTTGGCCAGCCCAGTGATTTATTGGCCAGAAAAAGGGATTCATCTTCCTTTTTGTTTTTGGAGAAACTTGCCTTGTACCCAATCACCATCAGGATGATCAAGTAAACAAAGACAATGACATAATCCAGGGTGGTTAACCGCTCTACGATATTGCCCATGATGTATTTTACTTTAGATTAGGTTTAGTTTAATGGGATTTACAGCCTCAGATCTGATCTCGATAACTGGTATTCATTTAAAATCTCATCGATTTTTACCGGCAACCCCGTTTTCAGAGACCGATCCATAGCTTGCATCAACGCAATTGTACCAATACCCTCTTTTAGATCGGGATAAGCTATAGTATCATTTTCAATGCTTTCTGCAAAGTACTCGAGGTAGTTCTGGTATTCGCCTGCATGGTGGCTCTGACCTTCAAAACGGAAGAAATGCTTCAGTTTGGCATCGCCCCAGGTAATAAGCTTTTCTTCTCCGGTGTTGGTGGTTACCGCATAACGAAGTTCGTGATAATCAGCCTGGCTAGCCCCTTCGGTACCGCGCAATACGCAACTCATTTCACTTTCGCGGTAAGCGGGCTGAATAGGTCCCGTATAGGCACCGCTCACCCTGGCAATCCGCCCATCTGTCGATTTAAAGATGAAATGCATGGTATCTTCATTTTTCAAACCAGCCTTTTTTCCATTTGCGCTGATCATCCCATACCCCATCACTTCTTCAATTTGAGGAAGGTACCAGCGAATAAAATCAACCGGATGACTCAGACCGCCGTACAACCATTTAAACGAGGCCTCCAGCGCCCATTTTTTTTCCAGAAACCAACGATGATCTGCATTGTAATGGCATTCGACAGTTATCAGATCACCAATGATCCCATCCATATAATCCGTTCTTTGTTTTTTATAGGGCTCAAAGAAACGAGAGCTCTGCCCTACAAACACTTTCTTGCCGCTTTTTACTGAAGCCTGTAGGAGCTCCCCTGCGCGACCCAAATCATCAATGAAGGGTTTTGTGCAAACTACATGTTTTCCCCGCGACAGCGCCTGCTTTACATGGTCTGCATGTAAATGATCCGGAGTATAGATGGCAATTACATCTATATCCTCATCATCCAGCATTTCCTGATAATTGGTGGTGTAATCTGGAAAATCGAACTCCTTTGCCCTTTGGCGGCATACATCTTCATTGGCATCGCAAATTTTAACCAGTTGGTATTGATGGCTTGCCAGAGCTGCAGACATCGTACTCCGGCCTTCACCCAACCCTAATATTCCTAATTTCAACATATTAATTCTTTATTTATTTTGTTTAAAAAACACCCAGACTTCGCCAGGTTTTGTTCCCGAAATTCCTTCCTGGTACTTTGCCATCAACTTGTTCCAATCATCAACCCTTGGATTATTCAGCGTAGTTCTGGGATTCAATTCATTTAAATCTGCACCTTTAGGGATACTGATCACAAGTAACAACTGTCGCCCATTTTTAAAAATCCGCAATTGCTGAAAACCTGCATTACAGAATCCCCTAGATACTTCAGGCCATTTTTCAAATTGACTGGCATGGTATTGAAGATATTCCTTTTGCATCAGTTCATCTTTCACCAGGTTTGTACTTAGAATAATATTATCCCACTCCTTAACAGGCACTTTACCGCAATTTTCCAACCGGTTAAACTTGTAAAAAGCGTCCTTATAGAGCCTGACTTCTGCATTTTCAAACCTGAGCTTAAATTGTCTCATTAAAGCCTCTACATCATTTGTTGCAGCATACACCAGCAAACGGTTATTCCATTCGTAAATCGCTGATGCGGCCACGCCTTTTTCCCGGCAAATCTCTTCAAGCCTGGATTTGCTTGAAGTCGCATCCGAAGGAAAAATGAGTTCTATCGCGATCTCCTTCCCATTGCCAGATTCTATACTGTTCAGATCTTGCTTTGAAACATTAACTTTTTTATTTTGCTGCAGATACAAAAATTCCGGCTCCAGTCCGGCTTTGAACTTAATGCTATCGGCCACACCCGGCCCATTCCCGCTCCACACATTGCCGGGCCCATTGGCATTCTGCAGGTACTTAGTTCCTGGAGTCCAGTTGTTTTTAACCGTAAAAAATGAAGAGCCCTCGTCCGTATACAGATAAAACCAATGTTCCGGATCGTGGGGGTAAGGTGCCTTGTAAATGCTATCCACATAATTATTAATGATCTGAGCGCCCGGCTGAGCAGATAGGGTATAAATTCCGGCCACATCATACAAATGCTTGCCATAATGATGGATTTTATTGCCTTCAATGATATTGTTCCGCATCGCGTTGATGGTTTTGGTCCAGCCCCATCCCATACTGATTCCTGAATAAGCCACGTCACTGATCTCATTATGAGCTATGCGTATCCCACTAACATAACCCGCTCCGATGCCCACACAGCCCCAGTCTTCGTTGGTTACATCCGTAATCAGGTTATTGACAATATTTTCATTGCTGCATATCTCGCGTTGATCCTGGGGATTATAAGGCAAATGGACTTCAGTTGCTTCGTCAGAAAACATGCCCACCAGGATGCCACTGCCACCGATATCCCTAAACAGATTACCTTTGATCGCATTGTCATGCGTCCCCCTTTTATAATCCAGACCAGTGGAGGCATGGTGTTCAAAATCACAAGATTCAAAACCGGTGTGATGGGCATAACACAACTCAACAGCTGCTTTAGGCCGTCCAACCCAGGCCTGATTCTCCAAGGTTTTCTTATCTGCCGTACCCGGAACCGAAAGCTTGTAGGCATCCAGCATATACATACCCGTTTGATGCGGCACATGTCCAAAATGTGAGGGCCGCAACCAGGAAGAATACTGGAAGGAAATACCTTTAAAAAAGACATAGGAGACTGGTCGATCAGTGGTTCCTTCGACCTTCAATAAGGTCTCCAAAACGGGAGCGACAACCTCATCAGTATTCATATTTTCAGTGCTCCTTGGCCAGTAATAAAGCTTACCTTTTTTCAGATCCTGGTACCATTCTCCAGGCTGGTCCAGAAACTGAATTGCATTGGTTAAATAGTAAGGTGAATTGCCTGTTTTAGCCGACAACCATGGTGCTGGCCAGGGGTGTTCTGATTGCACCCGCGACTCCGGCTCGAGGAAGCTAAGCTCCGCTTCCTGCCCACTGATCTGCACAGATTTTACCCTCAAATTAGCAATTGCCCACCACTGCTGGATAACCATTTCTATTCCATTTACCCCTTCCAGAGTGGCTATATTTTTAGGTGAAGGAAATGGAATTTTGCAGGTTTTTGCGGGAAAATTCCAGCTCAAAATCCGTCCCATCTGATCATTATTCCAATCCCGCGCCCGAATAGCCTTTTTTCCACTAACCCACAACTGTCTGAATTCTAAATATCTGTTTACCAGCTGAGGTAAATCAGTTACCCAAACTTTACCTTGAGCTGAATTCTGGAGACCGGGAACGGGCAAAAGTTGTCTTTTCCAGTTTTTGAGCCGAATTCCACCACTTAGCACCGCTTTTTCCTTTGCGGGTCCAATTATCGTTGTCGGGCTAGCTGCTGTGCCAGAATCTTCTGGTCTTAAAATGACCGGTTCGCTGAGCAAATACACTCCTTTTTCGAGGTAAATCCGTATACCTCCCGCAACAGAAGGATCATTTAACCTCCTCATTTCACGAGCCTTACGTAAAGCCCCACTTAAACTCAGCAGAGGCTGTAACCGTGTTCCTGCATTCTGATCAGAACCTTTCAGGGAAATGTAGATATCAGCGGCTTCCAAGCCCCCATTTTGGAGCAAAAACAGGCTTAAAAGCAGTAAAAAACAAGGCTTAATCAATTTTATTTTCATCACATATCCTTCTGAAAAACAGACTTTATATAAGTCACATTTGCAGTAAAATTCCACTTCACGTTGCGGGGGTCTTTCTGGTCCCTGGAACGCTCTGCCACAAGCCAGCCCTTCCAACCCATTTCATCAAGCGTTTTTCTTGCGGCCTCTAAATCGATCTTTTTGTCGTTCTGTAACCATACCCCATCGTCATTAGTACAGTGAATCTGAATAATATTTTCCCTCCCTAAAATCCGGAGTTCGGCATTCAGGTCACGTCCATTTTTTATCGCGTTGGAAAAGTTGAAATAACTCTTCACCGAAGGAGATCCAATGTCTTTTAAAAACTGTAATTCTCCGGCCGCGTCGAGTGCAGTTTCAATGCCAATAACCACCCCGGCTTTTCTCGCCATTTTGCCTGCTATCTTTAGCCGCTCCACCAGTGCCGGGCGCAACTCCGGATGCTGTTGCAAATCTCCCTGAACGCCGAGTGGAAGGAAGGCCACCTTTACCCCCATCGCCTTCATGGTATCAATGCAATCGCCAATCATTTTTTGGTAGGTGGGTCTTGTGGCCAGCGATTGTGCATAAAAGCCGGTCATGGCCAGAGAACAGATTTCAAGATTCAATTCTTCGGCCTTGTCCAGGAATTGTTTTCTGATTAAGGGGTCTGCCAGTTTATTGTCAAACGTATCCCGGTTACCCAGCCCCCCCATATCCAGTTCAAGTCCATCTGCACCAATTTCCCTGCTCAGTTCAAAAGCACCTAACTTCTGTCTCTTCAGAATCATCAGGTCAACCACCGCCACTTTATAACGCGATTCCTTTGCCAGCGCCCAGCTCATTTGGCTGGTCAGCAGCAGGCCTCCGGTCAGCAAGGCCAGGTTACCAATAAACACCCGTCGGTTTTCTATCTCTTCCATTTGTTCTTTACATTTTTAATCTGATCACTTCGAAATACTCTTTTTAAATACCTGCTCCAGCTGAGCAAATCCTTTTATTGCATTTGCAGGCAAACGCTCCCCCTTTACTCCAAACACATACATGGCCGGTTCCTTTTCAATGGTACACCTACTTTCATCATATTGTCCAGTCTGATCTTTGACTGCCTTTGCCTCGAGTTTGAAATTTTTGACAAGAAAATCATACAAAGCTTTTCTTTTGGAAGGACCAAAATCATGTCCCTCCTCAGGCAGATGCACATTGCTTACACATTCAGACTGGCCATAATAACCATATACTTTTTTAAGAAAAGGGAAATCATGTTCAGGGACGCTGACCGTCCAGTCTTGTCCATCAGAAACCACTAATTGTGGATTTGGAGCAGCCATAGCCGCAAGCTCTACATTGTTCGTTCCACCTGCACAGAGGTGAACCGGCACACCACTTTCACATGGACAACCACCATAAAATAAAGAAGATAAAGAAACCACCGGAACACTTAGTTTAATACGATCATCCATGGCAGCAAGGAGTATCGTATGACTTCCACCACCCGAACCACCACTGATACCGACACGGCTGGGGTCCGTCTCCTTCAGCGACAAAGCATAGTCGAGAATACGTATGCCACCCAAAGTCTGGATGCTCTGGGCAAGGCTTCTCCTGTGGTCTTCTGGTTGAAACTGAAGCAAGGATTCACCCCAGGCAAAAAGGTCATAGCTAAAGGCCATCCCTCCCATACGAGCAATCATCGCACAGCGGATCTGACAATCGGCACGGTAACGCTGTTGTGCCCAATGACCATCCGGACTGAGCACAAAAGGTATTTTACCTTTCACCTTTAAAGGCCTGTATAATGAACCGTTGATGTAAAGCCCGGGTAGTATTTCAATAGCGATATTTTCTACGGTATAACCATCCATTACCCTTTTTGGTGTACTGATTGGTTTGGAAGCTGGCTTTGAAGGCAAGGGCGACAATTGCTGCGCTTCAAACAGCCCCGCCCTGATCAAGGCTTTGCGCTGTACCCAACTGTCCTTATCGTGATACAATGAAGACAAGTAGTCCAGCATATTTTGGCCATCTTGCACATCCCAGCGGTAATATTCATATTCTTTTAGTTTATAGACCCCTTCCTTCTCCTTGTTCACCTTCATATCGAGCGGAGCCAATACATTATGAAGCGTTTGATCCAATGCCGGTCTGAATCTCCAAAAGGCATAATTCACCCATCGGTCCCTTACCTGAACATCGCTATACTTTATCTTTATCTTAAAACGGCTTTCTATCTCCGACAAGACAGTTTTAAGAGGTGAACGGTACAGTGAGTCGGAATTTTGTGTTTGCGCAACAGCGGCGCTTAAAATAAACGAAACTCCAAAGCTTAGACAAAGCATGATTTTTCTCATAACCTTATTCTTCTTCATTTGCATTGGTAACTACTGGCGGTGTATAGCCTTTCACTACCGGCCAAATGCCATTTACGATTTTTCTAAGCTTCCATTTGCCGGGATCAACCACCACGTGTTTGATCTTGTGTCTCCTCCAGGTATAAACGAAATGCAGCATTCCATCTGAAGTCTGAATCACTGCCGGATATGAGTACTGGCTGATCGGGGAATCTTCGAGAATCAGCGCAGCATACCAGGTTTTGCCATCTTTAGAGACAGCCACATTTAAAGGCGTCCTTGGGCCTTTAGCTAAATCTCCAGGAGGCAATACATGATTGTAAACCAACACCTTCCAGCCATCTTTTAAAGTCACAGCATCCGTTCCTGAATTGTTATTTGGCAAGGAGGTTTTTCCTAATGGCGACCAGGTTTCCCCATTGTCGACAGACCAGGATTCTACAATTGCACGGTTGCGACTCCGTGCCAGAATCTGAAGCTTTCCTTTTCCGTAGTCCAGAATGCTTGGTTGAATCGCGTCCAGGCCAGCATCAGGCACAGGTCCGATTTTTTGCCAGGTATTGCCATTGTCGCTGGTTACCTCAAAATGTAACCTCCAGCCCTTCCCTTCTGTACTTGAAGGACAAAACAGCCTTCCGTTGCTCAACAGCACAGGTTTGTTTTTAACGGGTCCAATATAGCCCTCAGGTAATTTTCTCGCATCAGACCAGGTTATTCCACCATCTTTGGACGTCCGCATCATCCCCCACCATTCTGAAGGTTTAGGTCCTATCTTGTAAAACAGCAATAAATCGCCGCCGGGCACCTGGTACAATACAGGATTCCAGGTGGGCAGACGCAACTGATCGCTTTGGATGCCATTGGCAACCGAAACGGGAACTTGCCACTTTCCTTTCACTTGCCTGCTCACGTAAACTTCTACATCCGGATGTCTTTCCTTAGTACCTCCAAAATAGGCAGCCACGAGCCCTGTCGGGGTTTCAGCAATGGTAGCCGAGTGGCAGGAAGGAAAAGCTGCTTTTTCATACAGAAATTCGTCCGTAATGATTCCAGAACGCCACAATTTAGATTGCGCCCCGACTTCTGGCACAAGAAATAAACACATCAGTAAAGCTATAATTGCTGTTTTTAGTTTTAACATTTGCTCTATTCTTCAACTGTAAATAAATAATTACCTGAACTCACTTCAAATATGGCACGACCGCCTTGCATTTTGATAAACTTCAGCCCCTCTGTCCATTCAGCTTTGCCATTTCCTTCTCTTACAACATCCACTGATGTAGCCGGAATACTCAACCTGGCGCTGCTGTTTGCCGGAATACTAACATTCCACTTAAAATAACCTGCAGATTTGCGCCACCCCGACCTGATCTTTCCATAAACGGAATGGTATGTTGCCTCTACCGAATCTAATCCATTGATCATTTCCGGTTTCATGACGATCTCTTTAAATCCTGGAGCGGCAGCCTTAATACCAGCGAGGTTTTCATAATACCAGATCAACAGGTCACCCAGCATCATGACGTGGTTCTGCGAGTTCATTTTTGGCGCAGCCGTATTTCCATTCCACAACTCCCATATTGTTGTAGCCCCATTTTCGATCATATATCCCCAGGAGGGGTATGTTTTTTGCGATGCAATGCGATAAGCAAGATCAGACCTGCCCATTTCCGTCAAAGCACGCATCAGAAATTGTGTACCAATTAATCCGGTGCTCAGATGTCCCATATTTTTTTCTTCGATGAGGTAAGAGATTTGTTTCTCCAACTTTGGCCTGGCTGATTCCTCAACCAAGCCAAAATAAACTGGTAGCAGGTTATCGGTTAAGGTATTCGAACCATAATAACCTTGCTCATTGTAATATTTACGGTTAAATGCCTTTGTTAATTTTGAAGCCAGGGCAACATAGCCCGCATGGTCCTCGTCATGTCCCGTAAGGGTACTGTAATTCACCATCATCCTGCAGAGCTGGTAATAATAGGCCGTTGCAATTAAAGCACTTGGATGTTTCTGATCGGCACTCACTCCTTTACCGTCTTCAGCAGTTACAGGTGGCACACACCAGTCACCATAGCTGTCCTTGGTCATAATCCCCTCATTGTCCATATACCGGTCCTGCATATAGCCCATCCATTTTTTTACCGCTGGATAGTTTTTTTGCAGCACAGTCAAATCGCCGGTTTGCCTATATAGCATATCAGCTACAAAAAGCAATGTGGCTGGCCAGGTCACATTATCGCTGTAATACCTCCAGAATGCCGGGGCAACATCAGGTATCGCGCCGTCTGCTTTTTGGGCATAACGAATATCATCGAGCCATTTTTTATAGAGTGATGTATTCTCAAACAGGAAACTTTCGCCGTACGCTCCTATCGTTCTGTCACCCAGCCAGGGCTGACGTTCATTGCGTTGCGGGCAATCTACAGGCATCCCTTTGTAATTGGATGCAATACCCCACCAGGCATTTTTGAAAATCTGATTGAGCAAATTGTTGGATGACTCAAAAGTTCCCGCAGACCTCAGGTCGTCATAGACCAGACACCCGGTAAAATCACTTTTTTGAGGTACACCAGGATAGCCACTCAATTCCACATAGCGAAAACCCTGATACGTAAATCTGGGCGCCCAGGTTTCTGTTCCTTCACCTTTCAGCGTATAGATATCGGTCGCTTTTGCATCCCGCAGATTTGTTCTGAATAAATCGCCATTGGATTCCAATGATTCTCCAAACCGCAATGAAACGGTAGTTCCTCTGGTGCCTTTAACCTTAAACTCTACCCAACCTGCAAAGTTTTGTCCAAAATCAAGGATATATTTACCATTCGTTCTTTTGGTAATAGATACTGGTGCTATCTTTTTCATCACCTTTATAGCTTCATTGAGTTGCGACTCATAAGTACCACCTGGTTCCTGTACGTATTCTGCTTTCTGCCAGTAATCTGCCTTGAAGCCTGGTTCAGTCCAACCTTTAAATTCTTTACGGGCATCGTATATCTCCCCGTCATATTCATTATTTGCCAAAACAGGCCCCTCGGCAGTTCCCATCCAGGTATCATCTGTTTTAACAATTTCGGTAGAACCATCTGTGTATTTAATCACCACCTGCAGCAATAATTTAGGGAAACCAAATGTTTTGACCTTATACGCTTTGGCCTGACGCATGGCGAAGAACCGGCCATTTCCCAGGACAACACCAATGGCATGCTTTCCTTGTTTCAGCTGCTCTGTAATGTCTAAAGTATTATATTTTATATTTTGTGTGTAATCAGTAGGTGCCGGCGCCAGCACATGGTTACCAATTTTCCCGCCATCAATATACAGTTCATATAAGCCCATACCCATCACATAAACCGTGGCAGAAGCTACAGTTTTAGCGGTTGAAAATTCTTTTCTGAAATAGCGGGCGGATAAACGGCCCTCAGTTTCGTTATCCCATGGAAAAAACCGGTCAAAACCAATCCAGCGCCCCTCCCAATCTTTGTAATACAAAAGCCCCATAGACCAGGATGCTGGTTTAGCCCAACCGGTCTCCCCTTTATTTGTAAAGACCTGAACCGTCCAGTAGTACTTACTATTGCTTTTCAATGCTGGTCCAGTATACTTGTTATAAACAGACGCTTCCGAAATCACTTTTCCTGAATTCCATATATCTGCCCCCTTTTCTGTGAGTTTATCTTGCGAGGTGGCAACCAGAATATGATAGGCGCTTTGTCTAACCTCACGCATACCCGAAGTGATTTCCCAGCTCAAACGCGGGCTGACCACATCTATTCCCACAGGATTCTGCAAGAGCTCACAACTCAGATTTTGAACCGACACTTGCGCAAATACAGGCCGGCAAGCCAAAACGAGCAGGGCAAAAAGTGTGATGTATCGTTTAAACTTCATTTTGTTCTGTTTTTTCCATTAATATTTATTCTGGACAGAGAAATCAAAATAGAGCGTCAGGTTTAAAGCTCTGTCAGGATCCTTTTCATAATCATAAAAAATATTCTTCATCGACATCGGTCCGGTACGGTCTGCCCTTTGTGTTTTAGTTCCAATCGCTGGAATTCCCTGCATAAACGAAATATCTCCGGAAGGGAATAAAGGCTCATAGTTGTGCCATTGGTCCGTTTTGAATGCGACACTAAATAAGCGCAAAAAGACATCCTCATTCTCCGTAGCCACTAGAAAAGGCTGTCCGGTAGTGATAAATTTGCACCAGTACAGATTTGAATGATACCCTTTAAACTCCGGATACACCCAGCTTTCGCCAGTTTCGGTATCGTTATAATCCTTCGTCCAGATACCAAACTGATTACCCTTCAAACGATTCTTCCAAACCCGATAAGGTCCATTCCCCATGTATTCTACCCCTTTCATCTGGTTTTCGGGGAAAGAGAAATTTAAACCAGCAAAATTGGTCAGGTATTCAGCAGGGAAGTATTTCACCTTCAGTTTTAACCAACCGGATGGATAAATTGTCCATTGCAGGGTATTGTAAGCTGATTTTTTATCAAAAGCAGATTCAATGATCAGATGATCTCCTTCCATCCGGTAATGGATCTGTTTAAAATTGGTTGCACCTTCCTGAACGATCGGTCCATTACCGAAGGGGATTAATCCTCTATCATTCCGAACCTCCCTAAGCAAACCCGTTGTTTTACTAAAAACAAGAGATATGCCATTTGCTAAAGCAGTAAACAGCGAGTCCGTCTCTTTCAAACGGACTGTAGTTCCTCCCTCCTTTTTCACCAGAGCCTCCGCTTCTTTCTTAGGCAGAGTAACTGGGAAACTCCAGGTAAAGAGCTCCTTTCCCTGAACATCTGTAGCTGTAATGTACAAAACATCATAATCCATCCAATTTTCAGGCATCGCAACTTTTAGTTGTCCCTTTTCCAAAGGTTTTACATCTGGTGCAACAGACTTACCAATGAACGCAGTTTTATTTTTCAGATTAAGAAGCCTCCAGCTGAAACTGCAAGTATTAAGATTGGTAAAATGATACCGGTTTTCCAGGTTAAATACGCCGTCAAATCCTGCTGTCATTTCCCGGTGTTCCAGAAAAACCGGGCTCCAAATCTCTTTGATGGCGAAAAAACTGCCTTCTTTTTCATGAAAAGGCCCTACAATTCCATCCGCACCACGGTTGCCATCTGCATCAACAATATTGTTTTTATCGGTTCTGATCACGCCCTGATCTGCAAAATCCCAAAGGAAACCACCAGCAGAAAGCGGATTGGCGAGCATATCGTTCCAGTAATCCTCCAGCCCGGCACCGTGTCCCCCATCAAACATCCCGTGCAGGAACTCGGTCGGCATCACAATGCTATGCCCATGCCTGTAATTGCCAATGCCATAATTGTACTCGCGGTAATGTTGGGTATCAAAACCGTTAAAATCTTCCCATGGATGAATAAGGGGTCGTTTCTGAATGTCTTGCTCTGCAAATAAGTGATCGAGCTCGCGGTTATGTCCGCCTTCATTTCCATTTGCCCAGAAGATAATGGAGGGGTGATTGAGGTCGTGACTCAGCATTTCCTTTACTAGTCTGGTCCCAGTTGATGTATCATAATGTCCATGCCAGCCGGCCAATTCATCCATTACAAAAAGCCCCAATGAATCACAGACATCCAGAAAGTGCCCATCTGGCGGGTAATGAGACATTCGTACTGCATTCATGTTCATCTCTTTCATCAGCATAACATCTTCAATACTGTTGGTTTTACTCAGGGCCCTTCCTGATCCGGGACGGAAGGAATGTCGGTTTACACCTTTGAATTTGATCTTAACGCCATTGATATAAACCCCATCTCTTTCTTTAACCTCGATGGTCCTGAACCCAATTTTTTTAGACAAATTATGAATCACTTTTCCCTGTTGATACAGAGTAAAGGTTGCAGTGTAAAGGTTAGGAAATTCAGAAGACCACAATTCAGGCGCAGAGAAACGACCAGAAAGATGAACCGGACCAGTTCCTTTCTTAAATATCGTACTAATGGGTTCCCCATAATTCTTACCATCAGGAGTACTCAGTTGCACCACCAACTTACCAGCCTTAGCATTCACGTAAACATCGGCATCAAACTCCCCCTCTGCTTTTGCATCCATAGCTACACGTTCAATATGCTGTGCAGGTAAAGCTTCCAGATAGACTGGCCTGAATATTCCGCCGAACAACCAGAAGTCTGCTTTACGTTCCGCATCATTAACAGATGGATTAGCTGAATGCTTTGACACCTTAACTTCCAGCAAGTTATCTGCCCCATACTTTAAGAGAGCAGAAACATCATAACGAAAAGAATAGAAAGCCCCCTGATGAACAGGGCCTGCAGATTTACCATTAATTTTCACCTCAGTGTCGGTCATTGAACCTTCAAATACGATATCAACCTCCTTCCCTTTCCAGGCAGCCGGAAGCAAAAAATGATACTTATACAAACCATATTCCTTACCTCGAACGCTATCTTTCGCAAATCCGTAGTCATATTTACCAAAACCCTGAAGTTCCCAGTTGGAAGGCACAGGGATATTACTCCATCTCCCGGCATTCATTCCTGCACTGCAGAAAAAGTCCCATTTGACGGTATGGTCATTCCCGGTTCCCGACAAATACAATTGTTCGGTTTGTTGGGCACGCACCGCAGTACATAGCATCACTAAAGTAAAAGAAAGGGTCGTTATCAGCTTCATGAACAAAGTATCTGGCTATAATGGTGTAAATTGTTTAGTTAGTGGATTATCAGTCCTGAAAGCAATGGCAGGCAAACCGTCTTTATTGTAAAGATTCGGTCTCATAGCTTCATCCCATCCAAAACGAACAGCAACAGGCTTGACAACTCCTCGTGCAGACACCGTCACCTGATCCCCTCTGATCACCGCATCTGCAGGAACAAAGCGGCCATCTGCTCCTGCAATGGTAAAACCATCTAGTGCCTTTCCATCTATACTTTGCAGACCACTGCCTACATGATCAAATTCGATTGTAGCTGTTGAAGCCCTGAATTTTGCAGTTTTATACATTGGGCCTGCATAATTTATTTGTTGACCATAATCTTTGGCCAGAGCCCAAAGTGCCAGCCTTCGCCCAATTTCCCATTTATAGGTAGGATGCAAATCGTCAGAGTAGTCATTTAAGTCTATCGTTGCCACCATTCCCGTATTAGGTAAACGCAGCAATTGCGCCTGCGCTTCCCAAAATTCAGGTTCTGTTTGCGCATTCAAGATCACCTTACCCTTAGTTGCAGCATAATTGAACGGAGCGATTTGCACATAATAAAATGGCATTTCCTGCTTTGTTTTTTCTGCCGACGCCAACTTCCAGGCCAATCTCCAGCTATTGATCAGGGCCTTCATCTTATAACTATAAGTGATATTTTCCTTTAAAAAACAATTGGTTTCACCCTGATACCATAAAAACCCACGCAAAGCAAAAGGACTTAGCGGTTCGATCATTGGAGTATAGAACTTACCGGGATCATTCCCTGCTTTCAAATCCTTGAAGTATCCGTTTTGCAGTTCTTCCTTCGGTATCCAGGGCTCGATAGGACTTCCGCTTACTGCCGAAGAGATTATCCCTATGGGAATGTGCAATTTATTATACAATTCCTTGGCAAAGAAGTAACCCACAGCAGAAAAGCTTTTAAGTGCAGAATCCCGGGCCACATTCCAACTCCTATGAAGAGAATCTGGTTTGCCAAGCTCTTTTCGGTTCACCAGGAAAATGCGAATCTCTGAATTATGAGCTTTTTCCAGTTCATCAAAAGGGTAGCCTAGCTTTTCCTTTAAAGGTTTTTTGACTTTCGCAATTTTGCGCATGCCATATTCCATATTAGATTGTCCGGAGCAAAGCCAGACCTCTCCCACCAGAACGTTGCTTAATATAATGGTATTGGAACCTTTAATGGTCATTTCAGCTGGAACAGCTGAGGTTTTCAATGGATCCAGGATGACGCTCCATTTCCCTTTTGCATCGGCCAGGGTCTGTTTCAACTGACCTGAAAAACCAACCTGTATAGCTTCTCCAGCTGCTGCATACCCCCAGATATTTACTGGCTTATCCCGTTGTAACACCATATTGCTGGCCAGAATCTGGGGTAGCAATACACGTGCTTTTGCCGTAAGCACAACCGTAAGTAAAATAAAGAGCAGTATATACCTTTTTAACCTCATCCTATTTAATTTAAAATGCTTCAGTTGTTACTGATTTGATCATATAAACCGCCTCTCTTTCCAACTCCCCTCCTTTCGGCAGGTCGTAGGTCTGGTCGGCAGCGGTATCTACATCCGGAAAACGGCGAACATCACCTGTTCGAAAAACCACACGGCTTACTTCTGCAACTGGAACAAATGCAAGGCTTGTTAATACATCCTTTCCATTTACAGTAATGGTGTAGAAGCGATTGGCCGTGTTGAGTTTAATCCTGATATCATAATTTTCTCCAGACTTATATTTCATAAAATTCTTGTAACGTGCCCCAGCTTTTGCGCTCAATGTCCCCGTTGAATCGAAAGTGAGCCGAATGGTCGCTGTACCTTTTACATCCTGCAATTCTATTTCTAAGAGTCCATGATCATTCTGCATAGGGCAAACAATGAAAGAAGCCAGTACTTTTTTAGACGACGGAAACAGCCTTTCTGCTTTTGCATAATCAAAAGGATCTTTATCCTTCAAAACCAAAGCCTTTGGGCCACCGTTAGTTTCAGCAATTTTTACTGGAGCCCAAAGCGGACTATATATATTCCACAGATCCAGCTCTTTACCTTGAGGCAGCAAGCTAAAAACATCCTTCACATGCTGTTCCGCTTTATCTTTAACCGGAACAGGAATAGAAGCCACCCAGATATCTTCTTTATTCATACTGTAGGTTACCCACATTTTTCCTTCCGGTGGAATTCCGTTGCCTTCAATGATTCCGCGGACATACTGAGGCCCGTAAGATTTATAATTGCCACCATACCGCATCGGACTTATCTCGCCATTCACCAATAAGAGATTGGTGTATTCCAGGCCATTTTTACTGGTCGAAATAGCCAGTGGCCAACGGTATTCGGAAGGATTGTACACAGTAGCATACTGACCATCTGAAGTTCTCTGGCCCCAGATTTTGGCATTGCTATTTACAAAACCAGGCGCCCTATTTGCATTTTCCGGCCAGGTATTGCCATTATCCTGACTAATTGCGGTCATTGCATTTTTCCAGAGCCCCACCACTCTGCCGTCAGGCAGGTGATAATAACTAAATGCTTTATATTGCTTTTTCAGCGTAATAAGAGGGTCGTTGCGATCGGACTCTTCATTCCATTGCTGCGTAATAAGTTTATTAGCAAGCAACTCTTCACAGGCAATTACAAACTTTTTATTCTTACTGGAAGCAAAAAAAGGATAAGCCGTATTTTTTGCAGAATAGCCCGGATTATAATGAATGAAATAGATTGGCCCATATTTTCCGTCAGGCAGAACCTCACGAACTGCGCGACCAATTCCTTTACCATCATTCGGATCATCTTTCGCATCCAAACAAATACCATAAAAACCGAGCACCAAAAAAGTATTGTTTTTAGCAACATAAAAACCCATACGCTGGTGCATCACCGCATCCAGGTCTTTCGCTACACCAGGATGCCCAGCCTTGGTTGTTCCGTCCGGGATCCGGTATACAGGAAACACCACATCCGGCCTGGACCAAATATAACCATCTTTTGAGGATTGTAGTAAAGTTTGTCCGGGTGGAATACTCTCTCCTACTTTGTCGCTTAAATATTCCAGGTAATAGGTATTGTTCCAATAAGCCAGCATGGGTGCATGGTTATAGGTCCAGCCAAATCCTTCAGCCAGTTCAGGATGTTCCCGGTTTGCCCTAAAGGTCTGGATATTATGCACGCCCATAACAGGCGCAAGCTGACCATGATGGTAATCAGCATTAACCAGCGTGGCACCGGTATAACGTACTGCATCTTGTGCTTGCACAAGATGCACAGCTACTGACATGGCAAGTGCTATCGAGATTTTCTTATAGATCTTCATTATGGCCCTTTCTTTTTTCCAAATCGTCCTGACGAAGTCGCTTGATCACTTTTCTGCTCACACGCACTATCGTACCATGTTTATGACCTTCAGGAATAACAATCTCTGAAGACACATCTTTAAAATGTATGAAATCACTTGTTTTCATCGCCGCGTATCTTTTTTCTCCATAAGCGTCATAATAAATCAGCCAGTCCTTATCCAGTTTTACCACCGTAGGACCTTCTGTTAGCTGGCTGCTGAATGCTGGAGAAACATGCTCATAAGGACCAGATGCTTCTTTACTAAAGGCTACTTTTAAATTCCGGTTTGGTCTGGTATTGTCTTTCAATACCAGCACATATTCATCTGCGGCTTTCTCCACAATCACAGCATCAATAACGCTAAAGCCCGGATCAAGGAATAGACTGGCCTCAGTAAAAGTTTTAAAATCTTTAGTGGTCACGGCATACATTCTATGGTTGTTGTTCTCCTCCTCTATTCCTTTTTCAAAACGATGAGGTATAGTAGAAGCCCAAATGACAACAAACTCCTTTTTTACCTTATCATAAAACAGTTCCGGCGCCCATACATTGACAGTAGTTGGCTCCTTATCCAGTACAGGAATGAATTTTTGGGGCGACCAATGGAGCAGATCTTTAGAACTGGCGTAGCCAAAACCACGTTCTCCTTTCCAGCTACAAGTCCACACCAAATGAAAGGTTCCATCCGGGCCCTGTATCATGGACGGATCCCGAAGAATCTTTTGCTGGCCAATTTCAGGTTTCAGATAAACCTGGTTCACACCTGTCCATGTATAACCGTCATAGCTATACAAGAGCCTCAAACCTTCTATGGCAGGTTCATGAAAAGAAGTGAATACATAGGCTTTTTTACTACAGGAACTTACACAGACCAATAAATTCAGGAGCAATAAACGGCAAGCATATTTCAAGTTGTCCATGTTTATATTTTATCGAGGATCAATACCCAGTCATTTCCGTTCCTTTGCTTACCTGGCGGGTCGAAAGTATGGGTTCCTTTGTTCTCTACCGTTCCAATTTTCGTGATTTTGCCATCACGTGGGCTGAACCAGGAGGCTTTTACCCGGTCACCTTCCAACACACCCATGTTTACGGGAATGTTTATTCCAGTATAGGTATATATAAAGATATACTGATTGCTTCTGGTTGCCAGCAACCTGTTATAGTAATCACCATCTCCTCCGGAAATACCTGCAATGACCGACTGGTCGGGTACCCTGCTGAGGTAGGATTCCACGCCTCGTGAAAGCATTAGATTTTTCAAATGAACCATTTGCCCGGCACCAGGATCATTCATAGCTTCCTGCCAGCTTGATGTAGCCCCGTAAGCAGCATCTTTATTTTTCGGATTATACATCTGCATAACAGAGTTGTTGCCATAAGTATATCCCATGGCACCTGCAAAAACGGACCAATAGCCATACCTTCTTACATCTGCATCAGTCCATCGCCGTTCATTCACATCATGTAGTCCCTGCGGGATACCCTCATAAGAAGGTTCCCCATCAATTGTTGGTTTAACAGGTTCCAGGTTAAAATCTCTCTGAATATACTTCCAGTTGTCCTCTCCGTAATGCCATTTCTCCTTTGCAGAGGTATCCTGATCATACCGACGGTGTCCCGATTGAACCATATTAAAGTCCAGCCATTTAGCCTTATGAAACCATTCTGATGAACCTGTACGCCCTCTTGGATGAAAGGTAATCAGATGATCAGGGTCATTTTCGCGCAAAGTTTGCCCAATAACCTCCCATACTTTCATGGCCTCAGAACCTTTGATATCCCCCCCGTTTAACCAAATAATATTGGTTTTATCCTTATACCTTTTGGCCAAAAAACTTGCGTAAGATCTTGCCTGCTCCGGGCTTACCTTTTTATCCTTCACATTGGTTCCCCAAACCGGAACCAGAGCCATATAGATTCCTCTTTCTTTAGCTTGATCAATCACATAGTCTATATGGTCCCAGAAATCATATTGTTCTGCATCTGCAAATGAATCCCCTTTTGTAACCGCAGGTTTAGAGACATCACCATTAACCAACGACGAATCTCCATAAATATTCACCGAAGGAACAGTATGCAATACCATAGCCTGCACCACGTTAAACCCCTTTTGCTTCCTGTCCTCCAGGTACTGCACCGCCTGTTCCCGGGTCAGCTTATTAAACAATAACCAACCGGTATCGCCCAGCCAAAAGAAGGGTTGACCATCTTTTGTCAGGTAATGACCATTATCGGAAACCTGCAGGCCTTTCTTTGCTGTTGATTTCCTATCTGAACTACAGCCAGAAAGTATAATGGAAATAAGTAAGAATAATATGATCCTCTGGTACATTCTAATCCTGTTTAAATCTTGTGAATGAAAATGACTTCATCGCCTGACGAAAGTTTCCTGACATCGATCAATGCGCCGCCTTTGATCTGCTCTTCATTGGAGACCGCTCCACTGCGGACATTGATGCGTTTCAGAATATAATGACCCGGTGCCTTAGTTAAATCTACCTTTAAAGGACCTGCAGAACTGTTGTAAAAAACATATGCCTTACCAGGATTTGCCAAAGCATACTGCCCGGCAGGCTTTCCTTCAAGCAAAACAGGTTTCATCTCTGCACTTGCCGAAAGCAGCACTGCATTAAAACCAGGAATATTGGATAGTGAGCCCCCGGCCATAAAAATAGCCCAGCCAAAAGAATCATAACCATCGCCAGAATATATCACCGCTTTTTCAGGATATTGTAAACGGTATTCTGAAACCGCCCGGTAAACCTGATCAAAAGAAGTCTTTTTAGGCTTCAATAAACGTGCGTGCTGTCGCGGCGCCAGGTTTTGCCCTCCTTGGGGGGCATAGGCTGATCCTTCTGCCTGATAATGCCAATACCGTATATCAATCAAATCAACTACAGCTGCCCTGTCTTTATCTGCAAGAATGGCATCCTGCACGTCCCTGGTTGTACTTAATCCAATAACAGGATGTTTACCTGTTTCTTTTTCCCATTCCTTAATAATGTCGATCCAAAACTGTACAAAATGCAAAGGACCTGTAAATTCAGCACCGATCAACTGGATCACTGCAGTGTTGTCTTTAAAATTATCGAGACATTGACGAATATACGCGCGGTGCAATTCCCGTCGGACTGGGTTCGTTATATCGTAATACTGTTCAGCCATAAATACACGCTTGTCGCCTGCATAAGGAACTGGCTCCGGAAATCCTGTGTGATTAATATTATTGGCTGTACGCCACGGATAATCCGCGTAGTGCGCACCAGCTTCTATAATGTTGTGCTGAAAATAATTCTGATGGATCAACACCAGGCCTTTTTGATCTGCAAGGTCTGCAAACTGTTTAAGTCTGTCCCAATACCATAAATTATATTTGGTCAGGTCGTACTTACTTAAACCATCCCAGGCTTTATCTTGTCCGCTTCTGGCAAATGGCAATTCATAAAAAGGTGTCCACACTTCTCCATCCATCCTTCTGATTCTTTCATGGTCATCCCGACGGCGATCGTACCACAAACCGTAATTATGGTCCAGAATTTTTATTGTTCCATGTTGCATAGAATCTGTAGTCTGGTCAAGATCATCTGTCAAACCTCTCCCTGAACGTCCGGGAACAAAACGCGTGATGTGCGGCTTAGTGCTTTTTAAACCATAAGGTCTTGCACTTCCATTCCACCATTGAACGTCCTGACGGTCTCCGGTAACCACTGCCTTATCGCGTACCAGCCAACCTTTATTCAAATACATTACCCCCACCGAAGGAGCTTGCACTGGTTTTTCAACACCAATCTTATCTATGCTCTTAGCAGAACCTATATCGGTATTGATCTTTTGTCTCTGCGTAGCCAGATCTATATACTCTGTAAGCATCATTGCAGGTTTAACCGATAATTCCGTTAACTTCTGTGCAACATTTACCGGTGGGCTGCTTGAAGCATCTGTCTCAACAGGCATCACAAAAGCCCGCGAATCTATCTTTGAACCTAACCTGTCTCTTAATTGAGCATAATATAAACTACGTGGCTGAATTTGCTCATTAGACATATCCCAATAGCCGTCTCCCGCAAACTGTGCCCAGGTTCCAAAAGCCCAATTTTGTGCTGTTGGAGGTTGATAGCAATCTACCCTCGCGGCAGTACACTGCCAGAAAACACTATTCGCGGCCGCCCAGCCCGCACCTTGTCCATCCTGCCCGCGGTTCAAAAAACTCAGAGCCTGACCATCTATATTCACCACATCAAACAATACCCCTGAGGCCCAACTGTCTATTGCCCCGCTAAAGCTAAATGGCAAATAAGCCTGGCATTGAACAAAAGCGTTGGGACCAGGAGCACAATATCCTACAGCAAAATCGTGATACCCGTATTCAGAATATAGCCGTTGAAACAAGGTTTGTCCGCCACTGGTTAAAAAGGTATATCTACGTTCACCTCCTATTTCTGAAATAGGATCCAAAGATTTACAATCTTCAACAGTTACTTTTGAAGCCGTTTCCTGCACTGTCACCGCTGAACCCGCAAAATGTTCAAATGTCAGCTGACGAACCCATGCATTTTCAATATTCTCCAGGGAGATACCAGTCCAGCGGTGATATTCGTCCTTTGGATTTTTAGTATCAAAAGCAGATTGAAGCCGCATATTTTCTACGCCTGAATTTGAGATCCGGCCAGACCAGGTATATTTTGATACCGTGGCCTGCCCATAAGACGCATCCAACGCTGTCGTTAAAGGAGCATCAATTGTGATTTCATTGCCGTTTACAGCTACAATTTTTCTGTCCCAATAGATATCACGCTGACCGGGCTTCCACCCTAAAGATGTTATACCTCCGCCAAAATGATCAGTACCTATAGCATCGATCCAGTTCTTAGAAGATGTCCTTTGCACCATTACCCGATCGCCCGGTTTAAACAGACCTGCATTGGCAACTGTAATTTTCATACCATTTACAGGAACATATTTATCGGTAATGCTCATCGGCTTATCCTTAATCGCCGCACCTTGCCCTGTAATGCGCAGTACCCCCAGCCGATCCAATCCTGTTGCATATAAAACAGTCCCGTCTTTGCCCATACCGGCCCCACGAAGCACCACACCAGAAGCCCGGATCCTTAAAGTCCCCGCAATTTCGTATGTACCTTTATCTAACAATACGGCACCACGCATGCCATTTTTATCTGCCGTCAAAGAGGCCACATAGTTGATTGCCGATTGTATCCTTAAGGTAGCATCTCCCTCTTTAACAGGCACAACGACTTTTACAGTCGCCTCTGGGATGGGCTGTTCGCCCGACATATAGCCACAATAGGAAAAATCAGGAATGCGATTCCCTTTCTCATCCGGAGTATAATTTAACCGCCCGTCCTTCCCTTTAAACAAAGGCTTAGGGGGTTCTTCCACTTTTACCTTTTGTGCATAGACAGATGAACAGACAAACAGAATTGTAAATAAACACAACCGGCTATAGCGTTTTATACTGATGCACCTCATCATAAACTCGGTTTTACATTTTTAACATCAACAAGACTATTTAAATAATTTTCAATATTCGTATAAGCATTTTTAAAGCTATATTTCGCCGCATCTGATGAATCTTTCGGGTTTAACCCATGCTTAATCTCCCAAACATCCGGCATCCCATCCTTATCGGAATCTTTATAAGGTATCCCCTTATATTCCGGATAACCACCTACCTGGCTGATGTCGGAAATAATCCCTTTCTTATAGGAATCAGCAGGCAATCTTCTTTTGATAAACTGAGCTCCAACCGGTGGTTTTGCCTGATCACTGTATTTAATTTTACCCGTCTTTACCTGCTCAACAATCCGGGCATCAACCGCATCCCGCTTTGGTAATGTTGCACCTGCATTATTCAAAACATAGGCATAGGCAGCAGGAGCAGGAATGGTTGTTACAAGTGCCATTGGCAGGGCTTTATCTGTACGAATAGAGTCCAGCAGTGCCTGGTTATTGGTGGCATCCGCTGGTTGTACACCACCTGCCCAATTGTCTTTAGTTACCTTTTCATTTCCTTCAACTACATTTCCAGTAACATAAGCTTTCCCAAACAGATGTGCATATCTTTTATCCCGTCCCGATTCAGGCTTTAGGATTCGATAAGAAATGGGCTGACCAACAGGCGTAATAGGTCCTGGCTTATAATAATTATTTATGAAGCTAAAAAATGAATTGTTATCACCTCCATCAGCACTTCTGTTCCACCAGTTAAAAACAACATTGTTCACAAAACCAAAGTCACCGTACATACCTACAGAAGGATTTCTGCTGATATTTGAGGCCCATAAATTCCTCATGAAGGTACTGTTTAAACCACCAATTGTACTTCCAAATGAATGGTTATAAGTGTCCAGAGCCTCAGAAAATATAGAGTTTTGAATGGTTACATTCACCGTTGGCAACTTCTCTGGCTTGGAACCTCCTGTTTTGTACACATGCCGGTATATAGACATATTTTCATCCAGGCCCCAACTGGCCGACAC
Organism: Pedobacter sp. ASV19; assembly: GCF_016429005.1. GTDB lineage: Bacteria > Bacteroidota > Bacteroidia > Sphingobacteriales > Sphingobacteriaceae > Pedobacter. The sequence goes on along the minus strand of NZ_JAELTV010000002.1, from coordinate 4,437 downwards.
ATGATCGATTATAATATTACCAATTGGATTTCCTCCTAAAGCATCATCTCTGCGGGTCACTTCTGTTGCACCCCTACGGAAACGCATATAACGAATCACTACATCATGTGTGTCAATCCAAACAGATTCTCCGGCAATACATATCCCATCACCTGGTGCAGATTGCCCAGCAATGGTCACATAAGGGGCACGGATGCTCACCGGGCTTTTTAATTTTATAATTCCGGCAACGTTAAAAACAATGATACGGGCTCCCCCCTCTTCACAAGCCGCCCGAAATGACCCCGGTCCACTGTCAGCAAGGCTAGATACCACGATCACTCTACCTCCGCGACCACCTGAAGTAAATGCACCCCCACCCTCTGCTCCGGGAAAAGCAGGAATATCTGCCTTTAAAAGATCTGAAGGTTTTGATGCATTTGGAACATATGGCCTCCCATTTTTAGCTTCTTGCTGAACAATTTTAAGAGCCTTTTCCCATGCCTGATCCGATAATTTATCATTCTTTGCCTGAACTGCATCTGATGAGTCCTGCATAGCGGGTGGAATAACCGGATATTGTGCCATGGCATATGAAGTGGTTAACAACGCGCCCAAAAGGAATATACTGCTGATTTTCATAGTTTTAATAAGTACTAAGGATTAATAGCCATTTGTTCCAAACTCACCTGCATTGCTAATGGCATCAAGCTGGGACTGCGGAATAGGACGAACCTGGTTTTTTTTATCATCAAAATTTACCCCAACAACAGGATTTGTGAGCTGCAGATAAGCTTTTGTCAAGTTTCCTGTACGCTTCAAATCATACCAGCGCCAATGTTCGCCAGTCAATTCCCGGCCCCTTTCTTTCAACAAGTAATTTAAAGTTACTTCTGAGGGAGCTACAACCATTGCGGTTTCATTTGCCGTTGTTGCGGCTCTTTTTCTAATGACATTTACGTATTGGGCTGCTTTGGTTTGATCGTTATTGTACAACAAAGCAGCTTCCGCAGCAACCAGATAGATATCGCCTAAACGGATGATTGGAATATCCCCCATCCAGTATTGATTCGTATAATCATACATCTTACTGGAAAATTTTTTCATTGCAGGAAACATATTGGTCAGGTTCACTTCAGATGCTGGTATGGCCGTTGCGAGTTTATAGTCGCCAGTCGCAGGGTCAAAAAGATCACTTGGGTCTGCTACCAACGCAGGAATTTTCTTTTTTGTTGCTACATCAATCGTCCAGTTAGGTGTAAACACTGCTAATCCGGCATCATTGGCCATATTCTTTTCTTCTTCTAATTGTTGAGTTCCAAATAATCCTGCATAAGCAGCTGTAGTTCCCAATACCGTCTTCCCTACTACCGATGCATCTTTACCATAGGTTGTTGCCAGGGCCTGGGTAATCACCTTGTCAACATTTGCATAAAACTTATAGGTAAACGTTTGCGCGAAACGAGTGTCTGCTGTAGTTTCACTAGGCTCAAAAATACTCGTCAACAAATACTTACTAGGCTTAAAGTATTTCGAGTTCGAGCGTCCATAAAGGATACTGGTTTCCCTCGCTCCCCACTCTGCTCCGCGGCCACCTAAATCAGGCAAATAATATTGACGGGTCCTACCTCTGTTGTAACCCTCAGGATTTAATCCACCCAATACATCAACGGCCTGAACAAATAGAAACTCGGGGTTATTTTTATTATTTGCACCATCCCATAATTTAGCAAAGCCAGATTTTTGAGCATCACTTAAATATAAAGCACACTTATATTTAGCCTGATTGTTGATCAGTTCTTCGGCCGTTTCTAAGGCCAGTTTAGCGTATTGCTGTTTTTCGCCTAATCTCGTTCTTTGCAGATAAGCTTTAGCCAATAAAGCATAAGCTGCTTTTTTGGTAGCTCTTCCCTTTAAAGTCTGCTCTATTGGTAAATGCTCACAAGCAAATTTAAGATCGGAGAAAATCAGATCGTAGAATTCCCTTTCTGTACTCCTTTTTGGCGTGGCATCTACACCACTTACCGCAGCAGATTTTGTTTGCAACACTACTCCCCCAAATTGTTCTACCAGATTATAATTTGCATATGCCCTTATAAAATACGCTTCTGCCACTTTTGCATTCACTTCTTCCGTACTGGAATAGCCTTTTACTTCACTGGCAAAATGGATGGCTGTGTTACAGTAGCCAACAATGGCATAGAAACCATTCCAAATTACCTTTACTGTAGCTGTAGACGTATTTAAGTTAACATCATATAAAGACAAACCACTTTCACTGCTTCCATAATTCACCCAACTGTCCGTTCCGGCTTCGGTAGGACCTATAAAATCTACTTTACCATGAAAGAAGTAAAGATCTGCATAACAAGAATTGATCAATCCCTCATAGCCTGTTTTATTACCATAGGCAATATCAACAGACTGTGTACTGGGATTATATTCATCTAACTTACATGCCGTCATAAAGGTGCATATCAGTAAAAATGCAAGTCCAGTTCTACTATTTATATGTTTCATCTTTTCTTAAATTATCGTTAAAAAGAAGCATTCACTCCGAATACTATTTGTTTATAAAGCGGGAAGGAATCTGAGCCTCCCGTTTCAGGATCTACATTTTTCAGCAGCTTACTTTTCGCATAAATAAATGGATTGTAAGCGGTTCCATACACTCTCAATCTCGACATTCCAATTTTCTTAGCCCAACTTTCAGAAAGGGTATAGCCCAATGTGATGTTTTTGATTTTCATATAAGCCCCATCTACTACCGATAAAGCAGATTGATAAGTGGCATTGATTCCAGTCGCTCCCTGGAAAGGCTGAGGAAAATCATTCGTAGGATTAGCTGGGGTCCAGTAGTTGTAGAATGACGGCTGTGCAGCACTGTTATAATAGCCTAAAATTGGAGCATCTACAAACTGACCATACCTCATCACCATAAATACAGTCAGATCCAGATTTTTATAAACAAATGTGTTTTGAAATCCCATTGTCCATGATGGATTTCGCTGTCCCAGTATCATTCTGTCTTGCGAAGAATACGTATGAACTCCATTATCTGACACGCCATTAGCATCAGTTCTTGGCACTGTAGCCAATTTAATATCACCTGGCTTAGCACCATATTTTAAGGCTTCAGCTTCTTCTCCCAATTGCCAAACACCAATTTTCTTATACCCATAAAGATTGAATAATGGATGGCCCAAAAACAAGCCTTCAGAAATGACCTCACTTGGACTCAACGAGTTACCCAGATCAATATTCACCAACCGCTCCTTGTATTTAGTGAAAGTAAATGCCGAATTCCAGTGAAAATCTTTACCAACGATATTTTTACTGTTAATGGTTACTTCTAAACCTTTATTTTCTGTCAATGCAATATTCGATACTTTGGTGTATGGATTTTTAGCATCAAAACCTCCCGATGTGAATGGAAGCCTTCTGTCATAAAGCACACCTTTCGTTTTGGTACGATACCAATCTATATTAACCTCTAAACGATCCTTAAATAAAGAAGCATCTAATCCAATATTCGTATTGTATGCCTTTTCCCATGTTAAATCTGGATTCCCCAAAGTTTGCTTCAACACGTAAACCGGCACTACTGCAGTTCCGCCTAAAGTCATATTTGTACCCGGCCGCGCCAATACTTCTGTAAGCCTCGCGTAGGCTGGTATAGAAGCTGTACCTGAAGAGCCATACCCGCCTCTTAACTTTAAGTTACTCAACCAGTTTTTAGTAGATTCCATGAAATCTTCCTCACTAATTCTCCATGCAGCTGCAAAAGAAGGGAATGAAGACCATCTTTTAACCAATTGGGAAACACCATCCCACCTCATGGAGGCCGTTAATAAATATTTACCTTTATAGCTGTAGTTCGCACGTCCTGCAAATGATAATTTTTGAGAGCCTACAAAGGAAGTATTGTAGGTGGTTACATTTTTAACGGCCCCCATATTATAATATAAAAACTCATCATAATCCAGGCCATTTCCCCCTACCACAGAAGTTTCATTTTTATTTTTACCCATGGAGGTAATTCCGGTAAGCGTAAAATTGTGGTTGTCCTTAACGGTGAAATTGTAATTCGCTATATTTTCCCAAATCAGGTTCTGCGTTAAGCCTGTAGAATAACTTGCCTCTTTTGTATTTCTGTTTTCAGAAGCAAAATTGTAGGAGTTTTCATTCTGAAACAACCCGGCCCGGGAAGAACTTAGAGTAACCCCCAGATTAGAGCGTATCGACAAATTTTTAAACGGCGTCAACTCCAAATAGGGATTAACGGCCAGGTAGAGGTTTTTGGTATTGTTAACGTATACACCAGGTGCGTAATTGGCAATTGGGCTAACATACCCTGTTTTATCATTGTTCACACTCACGGGATAAGTATTTACAGTACCATCTTCGTTGTAAACCGATCCCAGGGGAGATACTCCGAATGCTTTATTAACCCTGCTG
>NZ_JAELTV010000029.1 GCF_016429005.1 Pedobacter sp. ASV19 | reverse complement strand
CCCCCCCCCCCCCCCCCCCCCCCCCCCCCCCCCCCCCCCCCCCCCCCCCCCCCCCCCCCCCCCCCCCCCCCCCCCCCCCCCCCCCCCCCCCCCCCCCCCCCCCCCCCCCCCCCCCCCCCCTTTTAATCACCCGCCCACCCCCGAGATCTACACCGGCTAACGTTCGTCGGCAGCGTCAGATGTGTATAAGAGACAGGGTTTAGACTGTGTTCCCATTAAGGGGTTCACCAATTCTACAGGGTCAGATAGATTAACCCCCTGCTGAGCAAAAGTACAGGTGGTACCCAAAACAAGCAGGGCACTAAAAATTCTTTTCATCATGGTTTCTCTGTTTGTGTTGTTTATAGATATTCATTTTATTGTGGTTCATTTTAAGTCGTATTTCCTATCTCCGCTAAAGTGCTCCAGCAACTTGCCGCTCCAATTAAAGAAGCATCTTCTTTCAACTCTGCAATTCTGATCTCTGTTGTTATTCCATTTTTATCCAGTGCCTTTTGTACATAAGGCATAAAACACAAATGCGCATTGGAAATATTTCCGCCCAGAACAATCGCCTCCCATGGGTTTTCCTGGACCAGGTAGATAATAAACTGTGCAAGGTTATGTCCAAACTCCTCAAATATCTGCTGTACAGGTTGTTCCTGACATTCAGAAAGATTGAGTTCTTTAACGCCTCCGATAACTTTTCCAGTCAACTCAAAATACCGGCTGGTAAACCATCGGGTTGATAAATAATCTTCTGCAATCCCTTCTTTAAATTTAGCATTCCATAATGCCGCATCTTCTGCAATACCGTCTTTACAAAAGGCAGATCCAAGCCCGGTTCCCAATGTCAAACCTGCAACCCGTTCGAAATGACGAGCAGCACCACCATAGACTTCTCCTTGTAAAAAACCAGCTGCGTCATTAATGAACCGAATGCATTCCGGCTCTATTTCCAACCGGTTTGCCAGTTCGTTTTTAATATTTATCTGATACAGGGTTTTGAATTTGTCCTGGTCTTTGATCAGCGAAATTCCTTTTTCATAATCAAAAGGTCCTGGCATTGCGATTCCGATCAGTTTCTTTTCGTTACCCAGAACAACAAAGGATTCTTTGATCACCTTGCACCAATTGTCGAGGATTACGCCTGCTGCGTCATCAGAATTTACATGTATGCGTTGCCGCGACTCCGGAAGAAGTGTTCCGGTTGTTAAGTTTACCAGGGCTGCTGTAATGTGAGAGCCACCTATATCAACACCTAATACAATAGGTTTCTTCATTTGAATTATATTATTATCTGTTTTTGTGAGTTATCTTTTTTATCCGGCCAAAACATTCCTGCGTTCATTGAATACGTTATGCTTTTAGAATATCCGGCATTTCATGATAGGTTTTCCACAACAGCTCCCCAAACAGTGTATTTGACCAGGCAAACCATGCTCTGGTAAAATTGGAAGGGTCATCTTTGTGGAAAGACTCATGCATAAAGCCTTTACCGGCATGTGTTTTCTGTAGTGTCTGAATGCACTTTTTAATTTCTTCTTTATCCGTAGAGGTTAAGGCCCTCATCGTAATACTCATCGGCCATATCATATCCTGACCTACGTGAGGACCTCCGATCCCTTCTGCAGCCGTACCTTTGAAATAAAAGGGATTGTCTGAAGAGAGTACAAATTTTCTTGTATTCTGGTAGATCGGGTCATTAAGATCTACTGATCCCAAATAGGGTAAGGCCAGCAAGCTGGGTACATTCGCATCATCCATCAGATAGGTATTGCCAAATCCGTCTACTTCAAATGCATAGATCTTCCCATATTTCGGATGGTTTACGATCGCATATTTTTGAATAGCTGCATCTACCTCTTCGGCCAGGCTTAACAGTTCTGCAGTAAGCGTCGCATCATTAAAAATAGCTTTAACCATTTCTCCCGCTTGTTTCAAAGAACTTACCGCAAAGAAGTTTGAAGGAATCAGGAAAGGAAATATCGTCGCATCATCACTTGGTCTGAAGGCAGAACAGATCAGCCCAACAGGATTGATCGGGAACCCATAACCCGCCATAGGCTGCGTATCTGTAGGTTTCTCTGTTACTCTTCTGAAATGATATGGGCCATGGCCTGTTTTTCGTTGTTGTTCTTTAAAGGTTTTTAAAATGGCCTCGATACCCTTCTTCCAGGTATCTGTAAATGGCTGCTTATCGCCTGTTTTTTTCCAGTAATGGAAAGACAAGCGGATGGGATAACACAAGGAATCTATTTCCCATTTTCTCTCATGAATGCCGGGCAGCATAGTGGTTTCATCTGTTTTCCACTCTCCTACTTTTTCCGGATCTCCATAAAAAGCATTCGCATATGGATCTTTGAGAATACACTTTGTTTGATGGGCAATCACTCCGGCAATTAATTTCTTTAAAGCCAGGTCTTCGTTAACAAATTGTAAATATGGCCAAACCTGTGCAGAGCTGTCTCTTAACCACATGGCATCGATATCACCTGTGATGACATAGGTATCAGGCTTTCCGTTATCTTCTTTATAATATACAGTTGTATCCAGGGTATTTGGAAAACAGTTCTCAAAAAGCCAGTTCAATTCTGGATTTTTAACCTTTGACTGAAAGGTTTTAATAGCGGCATCTACTGCCTTACTTTGAAAATGTCTTTTTCCCGGGGCTACTCTAACTACAGGAAATTCAGGCGCTGCAGCAAAAGAAACTTTTGATGCGAGCAAACCTGCACCAAGAACGCCGGTGTTTCTAATAAATGTTCTCCTTTTCATAAATGAAATATTGTATTATGGTCATCAAAATGGCCATTGGTTTATATTTGGTTATTGATTTAGACGTTATTATTATACAATTATGATTTGAGTGATCACCACACTAAAACGTTTTACTAATATGAGGAATAATATTTTTATTTTACAACTCTGCAGAAAAATTATTTTTCACCAAGTATGCAACATTTAAAATACATCTTGACTTACTACCGTACAATCAGTTCACCTGACAAGATTACCCGTTCTGTTTCCAATACTTCCTTCGACGACAATTGCATTAAAATCAGGCTGATGATCCGCTCTGCAATTTCTTCCAGAGGCTGGCCGAGTGCAGAAATCTGAGGTGTATGTAATTTGAAAACATCCCCATCATCGTAAGCAATTACAGAAAAATCAGCATCCACTACCTTCCCCATCTCCTTAAGAGCCGTAAGGCCACTAATAGCCAGATAATTTGTTGCAAATAATACGGCATCAATCTCGGTGTGTTCTTTAAACAGCTCCTTTAGTTGTGCTATAGTTGCTTCTTTTTCCTGTCCAAATGGTACTTTTAAAACAAGTGCTTCATTTTGAGTTTCGTTATAGTCAAGAATAGCCTGTTTGTAACCATCGTAACGATTAACAATTTGTTCAACGTCAAGATCAATGGTAACAATGGCTATATTTCTTTTCATAAGTTTCAGGAAGTGCTAAGTTGCCTTATAAGACTCATCGAAATGGTCAATACCTACATAACTCACGTCCAGAGAAGGGAGAAAACGATCAAAAAGGACGACTGGCTTATGTTCATCCAGCAGGTCTTGAATATCCTGTTCTGTGCCTAATGCCGGAGAAATAATGTAAGCATCGACCTGTCTTGACTTAAAAAGGTTGATTAGCTCTTTCATTTTCCCGGGATGATTCTCTGTACTGGAATAAATGATCTTATAATCCTTTTTATAAGCTTTATCTTCTATTAATCTGGCTATAGCAGAAAAAAAAGGATTTGAAATGTCCTCCACAATCAGACCTATGATCTTGGAACTACCTGTTCTCAAACTACGGGCCACCTGATTGGGCTTAAAACCATCATCCTTAATGATTTTTTCCACTCTTTCGATGACAGCCGTACTTATATTCTTTTCTACTGCCTTGCCATTCAGAATAAAAGAAACTGTTGTAATGGATACATTTGCTTTTTTAGCTATATCTTTTATCGAAAGCGCTTTGGTTGTCATATGTCTATCTTCTATACAGCAAATCTATAAAATATTATTTCTTAATTTAATGTATTAACTCTTAAACAGAAGCAACTTTTTCAATACAGCTTTATTTACTTCATTTCATCTGGAGTTTTTGGGTAGACCTTATAAAATCTATATCCGAAGAGAAAGATAATCACATAACAAAGGATAGGAAGATAATAAGCGTGTTCGATACCATAGCTATCTGCTGCTTTTCCCATAATGAAGGGAAAGAAGGCTCCTCCAACTACCCCCATGGAGATAAAAGAGGAGGCTTGTTGTGTATGTGCGCCCAGGTTCTTGATCCCCAGACTGAAAATGGTGGGAAACATAATGCTAAAGAAGAAGTTGATCATCAACAAAGCCAGGTAAGAGGTCCATCCCAAACCTTGGGCAACCACAATACACATCAAAATATTGGCCGCTGCGTAACACGCCAGAAGTTTATTGGGCGCAATCACCTTCATTAAAAATGTTCCTATAAAACGACCAGCCAGCATCATTCCCATAAACAGAACCATATAATTAGCTGCCTTTTCATCACTAAAGCCCATCTTTTCATGCCCGTAATTGATAAAAAAAGCCCAGGTACCAGCTTGGGCTGCGACATTAAAGAACTGAGCCACCACAGCCCATACAAAATGCCTGTGCCCAAAAAGAGGTTTGTTTGGGGCAACATCTACATTAACAGCCCCCTCGTCTTTTACCGAAGCATGCGGATCTATAGTCTGTGGAACTTTAACAAAAGAAAAGGACACTGCAATTATGGCAATAACAACTCCAATAGCCACATACAAAAGCTTAACAGAGGTAAGATCGGTACTTCCGGGAGTATTGTGCCGCAGCAGGAAATAAGATCCGATATAAGGCCCAAGCATCGCACCAACAGCATTGAAAGATTGAGCAAAATTAATCCGCTGATCACTTGTACGCTGATCACCCAATGAGGCCACAAAGGGGTGGGCTACGGTTTCCAGTGTAGACAGGCCGCAACCCAAAATAAACAAAGCAATTCCAAAAAAACCAAACGAAGAAGTATACGCAGCCGGAACAAAAAGGAAAGCCCCTCCTGCAAAGAGGGACAAGCCAAGTAGTACACCATTTTTATAACCAAAACGTTTCATAAATAAACCAGCAGGCACCCCCATTACGAAATAGGCGCCAAAAACAGCAAACTGGACAAAAGCAGACTGGGATTTTGTTAAATTTAAAACATGCTGAAAGTGCTTGTTCAGAACATCAGCCATCGTAATGGCAATGCCCCAAAGCATAAATAAAGAGGTAACAAATACCAGTGTAACCAGGTACTTTTTTTCAGTAAACAAGGGTTTTTGGTTCATGGATTAAAGTCTAATTTATATTGGTTAGTTTAAGGGTGTAAGCATATTGTACAGGCAGCTCCTGGCGCGATATTACTGGAAACTGCAACTCAACATCTCCTTTAATCCTTTTCCATTTAATCGATTTAGTTAAACCCAGAAAAGAAATATCGGTATTATTTTGCACTTGCACATCTTTCAATAAAAATCTTCCTTCAGGTAGTTTTGGAAGAATAGCATACAGATCATTTCCCTTCCTGGTAAAAAAAACTTCTTTAACAGCGTATCCCGGGTCTGGGTCTACAGTCTGCTTGAGAATATAGTTACCACTCTCACTGCCTTCTTTTTTTGCTGCCCAGTCTGTCCTTCCTTTAGACCATTGGAAATGGTTCTTCCAGCTTCGTGTACCATAGATAGCCTCCCCATTTACTTTCATCCAGGCCCCGATTTCCTGAAGTCTTTCCTGCATAACCGGCGGGATTTTACCATCTGCCTGCGGGCCAATATCAAGTAATAAATTTCCGCCATTGCTTACAATATTTACCAGCATCAACACCAACGTTTGTGCCGTATTGTAATCCTGGATATCTTCATTACGGTTGTATCCAAAGGAGAATCCTATGCCCCTGCATTCTTCCCAAGGTTTATTTGCTTTAAAATCAGCAGCATATTCTGTAGTATAATAACCTCCATGTTTTTTACGGGTATCCTTTCCCCAGCGATCGTTTACGATAATTTTATCTCCAACCGGGGATTCATTGTACAGCCAGGCCAAGAACTCTTCCGACCTCCATTCTTTATCGGAACGTTCCCATTCTCCGTCTGTCCAAAGTATGTCTGGTTTGTACCGGGTCACAAGATCTTTAACCTGTGGAAAATAATGTTGTTCTACAAATTGATCCTTATCCTTTAGCCATAATGGATTATACCACTCAAATAAGGAATAATAAAACCCTAGTTTCAGATCTGTTTTACGGACAGCAGCAGCAAATTCACCAGCCAGGTCTCTTTTGGGTCCGCTCTCCATACTGTTCCAGGGTATTGAATAAGCAACGGAAGCCTCTTTACTTGGCCATAAGGCATATCCGTCATGATGCTTAGAAGTGAGAACTACGTATTTGGCACCCGACGACTCAATAAGTTTAGCCCATTCATCCGGCTGGTAATCCAGCGCTTTAAACTGTTCTCCAAAATTATAATAGGAAAAATCTTTACCAAAAGTTTTATTATGGTACTCATTAACTGCTTTGTCGTTCTGTTTGAGCCAGTACTGATACCACTCGGAATACATACCTTTTGGTGCCCAGGCCGGCACTGAATAAGGTCCCCAGTGTATAAAGATCCCAAACTTTGCGTCTTCAAACCAGGATGGAAGTGGCCGGCTATCCAGAGAAGCCCAATTAGGTCCGTATTTTTTAGGCTGTCCTGTAGCCCATAATGGAGCCATAAATAGTAAAAATACAGCAAGTAAGCTTCCTGGAAATATAAAAGGTGATTTATTCATGTGTTCTGATTATCTTAATCTGTATACCCTTCTTTTTTAAGCAGAGCCATTGCTTCCATAAGCATTGCGCCACTTAACTCAGCGCGTAAAGCCGCTTTTCCTCCAACTGGTGCTGCCCACCAATGATAACCAAACAAAACCACTGGAGTTTTAGCTGTACCTGTTGTCCATAAAATCTGGCCGCTATTTTTCAGAAAATTGATATATCTTTTCCTGGTCATTTCAGGTACATCTTTGGTTCTGATCAGTTGAGTAAAGTACCTTACAAAAATTCCTTTAAAAAGATTCACATCGTGGTCCTCCTGTTCCGCCCAGTCGCTCAGTACTTTATTATTTGAATTGACCAGGGTACTTGTTGCCCAATCAGCGCTTTTAATCGCATCATTAAGATAAACCTTATTTCCTGTGATTTTATAATACTCTACTGCTGCACCTATAAAAGTTCCAACATCATAGGTAAAGTCACCCTTGGTATCATTCAGCTGTTCATACACCCTCCCTGATTGCTGGACCACACAATTTTCCTTCATCCAATTATAGATTTTAGAAAGCCACTCCAGGTCGTTATGCCCGTTAATCACTTCGGCCGCACCGTATTTCTGCCAGCGGCGGGCAGCTATAATTGCAGCCGGTCCATTTGATGGCATTCCTTTACTTTTTCCTTCAGTTGTGTTTTCATGATTCCAGGGGATTCCTCCGCCATCAGCATCATTCCAGCCAGCAGTAATCCATTTCCACAAGTCTTTGGCCGATTCTTCATAGCGAACATCTCCGGTAGCCTCTAATGCCCGCAGATGAGCCATTCCATGCCATCCCATATCATCATAATAATTATTGTAGAAACTCCCCCAGTTCTTGGCTTTCACGCCTTCATAAAAATCGTAGATACGTTGCTTATACATATCATTTTTTGTTCTTTGATAGGCATCAACCAGCACATCCAATCCATGCGCTTCAGGCCAGTAATCGTTCCGGAAAATTGTCCCCAGATTATCATTATTAAAATGATGGCCAGTGGTGTTCCAGTAAATAGTGGCCAAGGTACTACTGCCACTATCGGCAGCAGTAGTCCAATTGACGGCATATTTTGCACTCCTGTCTATGTATTCGTCTTTTATTTTTGAGCAAGCGCTAAATAATAGCGCTATACTCATCACCAACAACATTTTCTTCATTTGTATATTTTTTACAGTTGGACCTTGTCATTAACTTAATCTTTGTCTTTTCCTTAGTTTTTAATAGACAATTTCGTGTGTATAGTTTGCTATCTCTGCACTGAAAGAAACAACTACATCGCACTTCTGAATTGTCCGGTTAGGAAATTTGAAAGAGTAATTCCATTGATTATTTTCGCCAGGATAGAAAAACAGGTTGAAATACGACCCTGTTTTTACAGCTGGGGGCTGATTGTCTATATTGCTGGAACCAACTTTTTGCTCTACCCCTGCAATTGTCATACGGAAGAAATACCTGTCATCACCAAAGCCACCCGAAGTAAAATCTGGTACCATATTACTAACTTTCCATATTCCTTTTCCCTGATAAGTTAAGGTTGTTCTTTTCTGTGGTGTACACATAAAGAAATCTAGTTTAGTAATTTCCTGCAGTGAAACCGTTCCGGCATTAAAATCTAAATTGATCCTGTATATCCCATCCTTTGCCACTGTTGCTCCATCTGCATTCTCCTTAAAAGTACTTCCTGCATTATCAACAGAGAAAGTTCTGGTCACATTCGTTTTTGAGTCGACAAACTTATAGCTTTTTCCTCCAAGCAATTTCGTGTAAATTTCAAAGGTATCTCCTCCGGACATTGATTTCACTGTTAATGCCTGAGCCAACTGAGCTCCACCTTCTGTTCCTTCTCCAGTCAGATATAAGGAAGCAGGAGCCTCGATGCCAGTTAACCTGGTGATTTTCAAAGAACGAATCTGCTTGGAAACTACTTTTGAAATTCCCCTGGAAGCTACAATAGTCCATTTAATCGTCCCTTCTTCACCCGATCCGATTCCTGCAAACTTCCCTATTCTGTCCAATATTTTGTGGGTTATACTTGCTCCCCTGCCTATTCCGTTATTATCCGCAGGAACTGTATATATTGGCTTAGAAAAATCACCATTTTCTTTGTCAAAAAGAACATCATAATAAACCACACCATTGTCCATGGCTACAGACTTTTCCCATTCAAAGTATAATGTCCCTGTAGGGGTTAGCAATATCTTTTTAGCATCATCCGGCGAGTAAAACGTAGTGACTTCAGTTACTTGAACATCTTTAAATTCTTTATCTTTTTTACAGCCCAAAAGAGATAAGAGTACAGTTAAACAGCAGGCTGCTGACAATATATATGTTTTCATTTTTGCTTCTTATTAATAGTTAATATCCTGGATTCTGTTTTAAGTTTGGATTGAGCAGGAGTTCTTTTCTCGGAACTGCCCACAGATAATCACGGTTTCGGCTAAAGTTTCCGGCAGGAAGCTTTATATAATCATATGTCCCGCTGGATTTATCAAACTTAGCTCCCCGAATGGGTTGTGTCAGCACCGTCTCCGCCGTTTTCCAACGTCGGATATCAAATACTCTTAAACCTTCCAGTGCCAGTTCACAACGACGTTCATTTCTAATAATCTCCCTTAAATCGGTCTGACCAACTGCTGGCAGATCCATGGCTTCAGCGGTATTATCAAAACCAGCCCTTTCTCTGAGTTTTCTAATGGTTTGGTTCCAAATCGTACTATTCATCCCTCCCAACTCATTCTTGGCTTCTGCATACATCAGTAAAACATCTGCATAACGAATTAAAGGAAGGTTTAAATTGGAATCCCAGCTACCACCTGTGTAAGCTGCCGGATTTGGATCGGCAAATTTCCGATAATAATATCCGGTAGAACTACCGGCCGAACCATTGGTGTATTTGTCTAATGTTTTACTGTCAGGATTAATCTCTATAGTGCGGCTATTTCCAGATCTGTCTTGCCATTTAGATCCGTCATACACAATCGTTGCACCCATGCGCGGATCACGATTGGCATAGTCAGGATCATTTGAAGTCCATTTTTTGCCATTTTTCATTAAATAGCTGTCTACTAATCCTTGAGTTGGTGCTGCATTGTTCAGACGTGCATTCGCAGACATGGGCACATAATCTACAAGATTTCCCCAGGTTCTAAGATCCGGGACATATTGAAGGCTTAAGATAATTTCACTATTGTATTCATTCTTTACCCAAAATAGCTGTTCATAATTGGGGAACAAGCTATATGTGCCATAAGCTGAACTATTCATCAGCTTGTCACAATATTCTGCCACTTTTGCCCAATTGTTCTCATACAAATACGCACGGGCATTCAGAGCAACAGCAGCTCCTCTGGTTATCCTGCCATTATCTGCTGCCGGATATTCCGAACTGCTTGGCAAAACAGCTGCAACTTCATCCAGTTCTTTATGGATCCACTCCATAATCTCGGCATGAGGCTTACGTGTTATTGTTTTGGCCTGTTCGGGTGTAATATCCACCGTAAAGTGAGGTACATCCCCATACCAGGTGGTGAGCTCAAGATAAAGAGATGCCCTGATAAAACGGATTTCGGCCTTTCTTTTTTCCTTAACATTAGTACTCATAGATGTTACCCGATCGACATTGGCCAGAAATGTATGACAGGTCTTGATTCCACCATAGCAAGCACCCCATTCACTTTCGAACCGTCCGTTAGAAGCATCGGCAAGTCCGGTGGCAATTATTTTTTCATTCGATGCTCCATACCCGTTATAAACGTTGTCACTCAATATTTCATTGGTAATAAAATAATCGCTGGTGAACATTTGCCGGTAAGCCATATTCAAAACTGAATTCGCTTTATCCTCTGACGTCCAGTAAGTTTCATCAGTAAATTTATTTGTTGGCGTTACATCCAGCTTTACGCAGCTGGAAATGAAGAGGCCCGTTGCCAATAATGTAAGATGAGCATATATTTTAAATTTCCTTGTCATGATTCTTTTATATATTGTTCATTAAAACTCCACATTAAAACCACCGCCTATGTATTTCAACAGGGGGTAATTGCGTGCACTGTTTGCACCACTCGCATTCATGTTCCCACCAAACTCGGTAGATTCCGGATCCACAAAGGAATTCTTACTGAAAGTAAGCAGGTTCTGTCCATCAACAAATACCCGCAGCTTGCTCATCCCAATTCTTTTTGTCAAAGTTTTAGGGAGTGTATATCCAATCTGGATATTTTTCAAGCGTATATATCTTCCATCGAAAATATTAAAATCAGACCCCTTTCCATAGTTATTAACCGTAGAGGCGTTACCTTGCGGAGTAAGTCTTGGCCATTTGGCATCCGGGTTTGCCGGTGTCCAGTAATCGAGCTGATGTTCAAACATGACAAAAGAATAACCACTATGAAATGGCTCTATGGTTTCTCCTCTCAGGGCCATATCGCGTTTACCGACACCTTGCCATAACATATTCAGATCAAAACCTTTCCATTGAACGTCATAGCTAAACCCAAAAGTAAGACGTGGAAAAGCATTACCAAGTACATACCTGTCGTTGTCATCAATAACCCCATCTCCATTTCTATCTTTATATTTCACATCGCCAGGTTGCGGCAATATGCCAACGGGAAGAGCCGAGTTCCTGATGTCATCTTCATTTTTGAATAAGCCATCTGTTTTATAACCATAATAGCTATATAATGGTAGTCCAACACGAATAATACGTTCAATCTCATCCGATTTACTGATTTGCTCATATCCTTCGAATTTTGTTACCTTATTCCAGGAATCCCCGACATTGAACCCAAAAGATTGATGTATTCCGTTGAGGTTTAAATTATAATTCAAGCTAAATTCCCAACCTTGATTAGCCATTTCACCCAGATTGGCTTTAGGAACGGCACCACCTAAAGTAAGAGGAGTCTGAGGTGTCAATAAAATATCCTTAGTTGTTTTGTGAAAATAATCAAATGTAGCTGTCAAACTTCCTTTCAGAAAAGTTGCATCTGCTCCTATATTGAATGATGAAGATGTTTCCCATTTTAGGTCAGGATTACCAAAAGTATAGCCTGTCCCAGGTACGGCAACATTATTAAACCCATACTGGTTCTGGTAAATATCGTAAGTTGTAAACGTCTGATAATCATCTATGTTTTGATTACCGAGAATCCCATAAGAACCACGAATCTTCAAATCACCAATCTTATTTTTCCAGAACTCAAAGAATTTCTCTTGAGTGATCCGCCAGCCCAAAGATACAGAAGGGAAAAATCCCCAGCGGTTATCTTTCAAAAACTTGGAAGAACCATCATAACGGAAATTTCCTTCAGCATAGTACTTGTCATTAAAAGAGTAGCTGGCACGTCCAAAATAAGAATAAATACTTCTCTCTACGGTGCCTCCCGGCGAGTTATAGCTTGCTGTTTCATCCGTTTTAGTTCCCTCAATCGGAATACCCAGAACCGGATCTACAAAGTTCCTCGCTATTTCAATACGGCGTTGTCTGAAAGACTCATTGGAGAAACCAGCCAGTAGTGATACCTGATGCGATTTCCCGAAAGTCTTGTTATAATCAAGCATTGCCTGTGTATTCAATAACGTAGCCTTACCACTATAATCATCTATGCTGTATTTTTTTGAGCTGTTTTCATTGACTGGACTATCTCCCCCCATCCAATTGTATATGGGCCAATAAAACCGTCTGATCAAACGTGATTCAGGGCGAAGATCAAAACCAACCAATCCTTTTGCCTTTAACCCATCTATAATTTGAAATTCAGCATTCAAACTTCCTTGAAAATGGTCATTGTTGGTATTCGTATATCCGCCATGTTCCAATGATGCGAGTGGATTTCCACCAGTTAAAACATCATTGTTATAATATCTTCCATTTGCATCTTTCAGAATATAGGTATTGTATACCGGAAGACGTGAGGCATCTGCAATCAAAAATCCGTTATCGCCCTGATAGGCTTTACCATCACTCCTGTCATACCACAATATCGTCGTTAATTTTAGTCTCCCGATATCAGTAGTGAGGTTAGAGCGAAAGTTATAACGTTTTAGTCCAAAATCAGGCCCTTTAAAATTACTTTCCTGGTCATAATAACCTAAGGATATCATATAAGCGGTATTCGAAGATCCCCCCTGCACACTCAGGTTATAGTTTTGCTGTAGTGCATTTTTTAAAATACCATCCAGGAAATACTGACTGTCACCTGTTGCGAACTGACTGATTTGTGCTGAAGAATAAATTGGTTTTTCTCCTACATTGATATAGGAATCATTACGTAACAAAGCATTCTGATATCCCTTTAGAGGCTTAACTAATACCTTAGGATCCTGAGCGCCTATAATTGCGCCGAACTTTACCTGCGGCTTCATGCCCAGTTTGCCCTGCTTAGTGGTGATCAATATAACGCCGTTTGCAGAACGCGAACCATAAATAGCGGAACTTCCGGCATCCTTTAATATAGATATGTTCTCAATATCATTAGGATTCAGATTGTTCATATTCCCAATATCATCACTAATTACGCCATCAATAACCAATAGCGGAGCATTATTCCCCATAGTACTCACCCCTCTCAGGTTGATATTCATGGTGTTGTCGTTAGGATTCATACTTCGCTGTTGTATAACCAAGCTTGGAGACGTTCCCTGCAGTGCCTGGGTGAGGTTTCCAACTGGACGATCTTCTACCTGACCTGCCTTAATCTGATCTATAGCTCCCGTAACACTCGAGCGTTTCTGGGTTCCGTACCCAACCACGACCACCTGTTCCAGTTGCTGTAAATCAACATTCATCGTAACATTAATACCGGTTCTACCCTCAACTTTGATCTCCTGGGCAGTGTATCCCAGGTAGCTGAATACCAGCGTCCCGTTATCAGGAACTTTAACACTGTATGTACCATCTGTACCTGTTATCATTCCGGTTGTTGAGCCTTTTAGCTTTACTGTTACTCCAGGAAGAGGCATATTTTTTTCATCCATCACCTTACCTGTAACAGTGATGATATCCTGAATCACTGTCATGGGCTCGGTACGTCTTTTGACCACAACCGTATTTCTGTTGATGACATAGGTTAAAGGCTGAAGATCAAAAATCTTTTTCAGTGCCTGGTCAAGGCTCATTTCTTCAATGGAAATACTTACAGGCCTGGCCTCCTTCAACATCTTGGTATTGTATAGGAAACTAAACCCGGTTTGCTTTTGAATGTCTTTCAAAACCACGCTCAGCGTTGCGTTCTTCTTGTGCAGGCTAACATTCTGAGCATAACCTGCAGCAAATACCTGAGTAAAGCATGCGACCAGTAAAATAGTAGTTAATTTCATAACCAGCAATAATTTTAATGGGATACAAGATTGCATCCTGCATTTAAACAGAGAGTAAAAATTCATACATTTGAATATTTGGGTTAAATCAGTAATAAGATGTGCTGTCTTTTTATAAAACGGTTTTTAGCCTGAAAACTCCGGGGGCGCGCCAACGCTTCCGGTTTTTCTTTTTAAGTACCAACCGTATCCTTTAGGTAAATTCTAAGGCATAACGATGATCCTCCTTCCCTCGACTTTAAAATGGATAGTTCCGGTTAATTCCAGCATTTTCAATACTTCAGAAACGTTTTCGTACCTGGAAATCGATCCTGCAAAATTCTTATCAGAGAGATTACCCCTGTATTCCACGTCTACATCATACCAGCGGGAGATCCGGCGCATAATCGTCTCTATATCTTCGTCGGCAAATAAGAAATTTCCATTCTTCCAGGCCATGGCTTCTGCTGTATTTACCACTTCAATACCCAGTACGCCAGAAGATTTTTTTAAACTGGCTTGTTCACCTGGCCTGATAACCGCTGTGTGCAATGCATTAGATACTTTTACAGAACCCTCCAATAAAGTGGTATTGATGTTTTCCTCATCATCATAAGCCATCACATTAAAATGCGTACCCAATACCCGAACTTCCATATCCCTAACATGCACCTTAAAAGGCATCTCTTTATTTTTAGCAACCTCGAAATAAGCCTCACCGTTAAGTTCTACACTTCTTTCCTTTCCGGAGAACTGGGTCGGAAAACGAAGCGATGAAGCCGAATTTAACCAAACCACCGTTCCATCTGGTAGCTTCAACTGGTATTGTCCTCCTCTTGGTACAGCAATTTTATTATATAAAGGTGCTAAACCAGAAGGCCCCTTGGCTGCATAGACCAACAGGCCTTTGCCTTCGTTAGAAATGGATGTATTGCCTTGTTTAATCGTTTTACTAAATGAACCGCTGTCCAGGCCCACCAGAGAACCATCAGCCAAAGTTAAGACCGCTCTATTTCCTCCCGGCACAACAGCATTGCCTGATTTTAACTGATGATGTGCCAGTTCTTGCTGGGAAGATTTTTTTGACCTGGAAAGAAAAATCAAACCCGCAGAAACGCACAACAGCAATACCGCGGCAGTCAACCACCTTCTCACCAGACTGATCTGATTTGATTTATGAACTCTAATATTTTTCAGCAGTTTTTGCCTGATCTGATCTTTCGCTTGTATCTGAGAGCCCATCATTTCTGTGTTCCAGGGGCCATCGATCAATTCGAATTCATCCTGATACACTTTAATGATTTCTTCTTCTTCCGGACTACTTGTTCCAGAAAGAAACTTTTCATATAAAAGAAGGTACTCCTCTTTTGTCATACTTGATTAGTTTATACTCGGTTATAGATAGAGAGACAATTTTTCAGAGGCACACACATAAATTATTAATATTAATTTTTAATGTCTAGTTTTATTAACCAAATTATACCTGATCAACTAAATGTTTACAACCAAATCCAATGACTCAGAACTCTGGCGGGCCATTACTCAAAGTGATTTAAAGGCCTTCAATGTTCTTTTCGACAGATACTGGTCCAGTATTTATACCACAGCATTTAGTTACCTCAAAGATCCCGAAGCCAGTGCTGAGATCACTCATGATATTTTTCTCAACATCTGGAACAAGAGGTTTGAACTGGACATTCAGTCCTTCAAAGGTTATTTAACAGCCTCAGCACGTTATCATGTATATAAAAGAAAAAAAACAATTAAGTCCATTAACATCCAGTATATCGAAGACTACGAAAGCCTTGAAACTGCATCAGTTCAAAACTCAGGGGACGAAAAAGTAAGCTATATGGAACTTGAAAATAAAGTTGATTCTTTTTTAAATGAACTGCCCAGCCGTTGCAGGGAAATCTTTATCCTTAGCCGGAAAGAGCATTTATCGAATGATGAAATTGCACAACGTTTATGTATTTCCAAACGCACTGTGGAAAACCAATTGACCAGCGCATTGAAATACCTTCGGATGTCCCTGAGGAACATCGGTATCATCCTGATCATCCTGCATCTTTAACACAACCATCAATAATCGTTTATAAATGATAGAATTCAGAACCCTGGAAGATCAAAGCGTTGCACAGCTAACGGAGATTTTCAACTACGCTTTTTCAGATTATGTGATTAAATTCCATTTAACCGAAGAAGTCCTCGCCCAGAAAATACAGGCAGAGAACATGAGCCTAAAGCACTCGGTTGGTGCGTTCGACGGGAATAAACTTGTCGGCTTTATCCTACAGGGCTTAGATACCATTTCAGGAAATAAGACAGCATATAATGCCGGGACCGGGGTGATCCCTGAGTATAGAGGGCAAAAAATCCCTCAACAGATGTACCATTTCATTCTGTCTTTGTTAAAATCAGAAGGCTATGTATACCATCAGCTGGAAGTCATTAAGGGAAATGAGAAGGCTATAAAAAGCTATCAAAATACAGGCTTCTCCATCAGCAGAACATTTGACTGCTATAAAGGAGTCATAACGACACAGCCCTTCAACCCAATAGAGGTCTGCGATTTAACACAACCCGACTGGAAGCTTCTGGAAACATTTACAGATGTTCTTCCTTCCTGGCAAAACTCCGCTGCCGCCATCCAAAGGGCTTCAAACTCTCATATTATTGCTGGTGCTTATGCAGATTCGCAACTGATCGGTTTTGGCGTTATGGATCCTGCTACCGGAAGGATAAAACAATTTGGGGTTAAAAAAGATTACCGGAGAAAAGGTGCCGGAACCGCCTTATTTCATTTTCTCCATTCAAAAAGTAAAACAGGATCTGTCAATTTTATCAATTATGATCAAGAAGATCAACAGGCACCTATATTCTTTAAAAAAATTGGCCTGGAAAAAACGATAGAACAGTATGAAATGAAAATGACATATACTTAGTATATGCCATTTCATGAATTATTTAATGTTAAGCCTGGGTCATTTATTAGTAATCACTTTTCCGCCGAATGCCCTTCCATCGGTACCCGGAACGACAAGTCCTGTTGCAATCACTGTATAATATTTTCCTTTAGCAATATCCATACTGGCCAGACTAAATTTCGCATCGGCAGCGCCTTTATCCCGGATAGAAAATTCATAAGCTTTTGGATCAATCTCTACAAAAGTACTGACTGCCTTGTAGGCCTTATCCCCTATAATGGTCGCTCCTCCTTTTATAGCCAGATCCAAAGCACCGGCATCAGGTGACAAATTAATAAACCTGATAAAAGCCTTTTCGGTAGTTTTACTTAAATCATCCGTGTTGAGCAAATAATCAAGTTTATCCCCTTTATCAATCAGGAATAATGTATACACCTGTTCTCTGGCTATGGAGATCTTTTTGGTGATGACACTTTCGGTACTCGACGCTGTTGTAAATTTCGCATTATAATCGCCTGCATTTAAAGGAAAATAGGCTACAGAACCTTCAAAAGGCAATGCACTTGTTCCATTTGCTTTGGCATCATTGAGATAAAAATTATAAGTTGCAGAAGTTGGAGAGGTGTTCACCACAGATAAGTAAGCAATGTCTGAACTAACAGGAGCTTCGTCTTTTTTGCAGGATTGAAAGCCCAGTAACCCAAGTATTACTAATGCAGACGCGATTAAATGTTTCTTAGCTGATTTCGTAAAAAATGTCATCTTCATATAAAGGTTTTAAGTGTAATACCTTTAAAACGGGGATGAAATTAATAACGCTACAACAAAACAATAACTAGAGCTTCTCCTTCTTTGCTGTTAAGGTTGCACCTGCACTTGCAACAATGACCAATGTTACCGCCAGCCATTCCTTAAAGGACAGGTGTTCATGCAGGAAAACCAGACCACATAATGCAGCTATACCCGGCTCCAAGCTCATCAGAATACTGAAAGTACGCGCAGGCATTTGACGAAGTGCCTGCATTTCGAGCGTAAAAGGAATTGCACTCGATAACAAAGCCAGAGCCAGACCTGAAAAGAGCAATGCAGGTGTAAGCTGGGAAAAGCCACCACTCGAGACACCGAATGGCAGGATCAGTACGGTTGCAAAAATCATTCCTACGCTAACTGCGTCGCTACCCTTCATCAACCGGGATATCTTTCCACCCAGAACAATGTAGCCAGCCCAAAATGCACCGGCTAATAAAGCCAGTCCTACACCAAGGGGGTCGATACCTGTTGTATTCCAGGGGGCAATCAATGCGATTCCAGCACCTGCCAGCAAAACCCATAGATAATCTGCAATACGCTTAGAACCAAGTATAGCCACTAAAAGCGGACCTATAAATTCAAGAGTTACCCCCAGGCCTAAAGGAATTCTTTTGATGGCCATATAAAAGATAAAGTTCATTGCCCCAAGACACAAACCATAAGGGATTACGGCTTTCCATTGTACGGAGGTTAAGGACCTGAAATTTGGCCGGTTAACCAGCAGAAGAATTAATGCAGATAATCCTATACGCAAAGAAGCCGTTGTTGCAGCCCCTAGCATCGGAAACAAACCTTTTGCTATTGCCGCTCCCGCCTGCACACTAATGATGGCCAGCAAAACTGCGGGCAAAGGGGGTAAATTCAAAAGTTTCTTTCTCATCACAATTCAAACTAAAATATCGGGCTACAAATATAGAACAAAAAACATAATTTTTAATATAATTATGAATATTATTCTGTTTATATATATATTTACAGAATGATAATCGAAAATAATCTTACATTAGACAAAATAGATCTGGCCATTTTAAGGTTGATGCAGGAAAATGCCAGAATATCGAATGTTCAAATTGCCAAAGATTTGGAAATGGCACCCTCGGCCATTTTAGAACGGGTAAAAAAGCTCGAACAAAAGGGTGTGATTATTCAGTACACCACCAGGATAAACCCGACGGCTATAGACCTAAAATTACTGGCATTCATTTCTCTTAAAGCATCAGACAGTATTGGTTGCGTGGACACAGCTAAAGAACTTGCAAAAATTGAAGAGGTACAGGAAGTACATATCATTGCTGGCGATGACTGCTACCTGGTCAAAGTAAGAACGGCTGATTCTGCTTCTTTAATGGCACTAATGCGCAATTCCTTTAGTAAAATTAAAAACATACTCTCTATTCGCACCACCATTGTACTCGAGACCGTTAAAGAGCAGCAACAGCTAAAAATACCTGAATACTAAATATCTATCTTATGTCCGCCCCTCAAAAAAACGCAGCCCCCATCCTGGTCTACATCGCATTTGCTACGGTCTATATTGTATGGGGCTCTACTTATTTTTTCATCCAAAAAGCATTGAACGGCTTCCCGCCATTTCTTTTAGGTACATTCCGTTTTATCCTCGCGGGCCTTCTTCTGATGAGCTGGTGTAAATTAAAGGGCGAAAATATATTTGACAGAAAAAGCATCAAAACAGCTGTCATTAGCGGCTTACTTATGCTGGGGATCGGGAACGGCATTGTGATCTGGGTAGAACAGGTCATCCCAAGCGGGCTCGTGGCTATCATGGTTGCATCGGCTGCTATTTGGTTTGTGATACTGGACAAACCAAAATGGAAAGAAAACCTGCAAAGCAAGTCTACAGTAGCGGGGCTGATTGTAGGTTTTATCGGTGTCATTTTTCTATTTGGAGAACAACTGTTACAAGCGGTAAACACCACTCAAAGTACAGTTCAGATTGCAGGAATGTGCCTGCTGGTTATTGGCCCTATCGGATGGGCAGGAGGCTCACTCTATTCAAAATATCATGCGGACAATAAAATATCAGTGTCTGCAGGCACTGCCTGGCAGATGTTGGCAGCAGGAATTGCTTTTATTCCCGGCAGCCTGCTCAATTCGGAGTACCAGCACTTCCAATGGACAGGAGTATCTCTTGATGCCTGGCTTTCGATCATTTATCTGATCTTATTTGGTTCCATAGCCGCCTTCAGCGCATATGTTTGGCTACTTACAGTGAGGCCGGCCACACAGGTCAGTACTTATGCTTATGTAAACCCGGTAGTTGCTGTTATACTCAGTTTATTGTTTACCAGCGAGAGGATTAGCCTTATACAGTTTTTTGGGTTGCTGATCATACTGGGAAGTGTATTGTTGATCAATCTCGCCAAGTACAGACAGAATAAACGCTCAGAAGTTTAGCCGCTAAAACAAAAAAGCCGTGATTCATTAAAGAACCACGGCTTTTTTGTGCTATATAGGATCTATTGGATACCGGTATAAGTAGCCTCAACATTCCAGCCTGAAATGCTGATGCCATATTTCTTTCCAGACTCCGGAGTATATTCAACAATTACTTTTTTCTCTGCACCTGGAGGCAATGACACATAATTATCATCGTAAAATGCGGGAAGTATTCTTTGTTTCGTACCCGCATCTAACAAAGATATCCTGTTGAAAAAAGCAACCGGATTTTGAGCAGAATTGAACAAAGTTACTTCTACTTTATTGTTGCCAAGCTGACGCGTAGTCACTTTTAAAGTAGTCTTTTGCATTTTATTCAATCCTGAATAATTCCCTTTCTGGTCGGGCATCCAGTAAAAGTTATCACTTACCACTTTTTTATTCCTGTCGAGCAATTGCAAAGAAAGGAATGAACCTTCTTCAGCAGATAATGCATCCACCATTGGTTTTAATGAAGAGATCTTTTTTACAGTAGAAGGCTCTACATAACAGAAGATCTGGTTCAGCAACTTAGACTTTCCTTTCATATCATAAGAGGTAGCTACAAGCATTAAATCTGTTTTTTGCTGAAAACCATTATTGGCAATACTCACCATGCCATCTACAGGATTGTACATGCTGTGCAGCATCTCACTTCCAGAACGCAGACCATATAAACAAGCATTCGGATCCAGGTAATAATCATACATTTGTCCTCTTGTTGATGTCCATGGGTTTTGGGTTTTCCAGATGATTACCCCAGTATACCAGTTCCACATATGCGAACTGAAACCTTCGATCAGGCCGCGGTACTGATCATAATTCACCAACTGCGCCTTTGTGGCAAAATCTTTAGCATTTTCCGGCTTACCATAGGGAAGAATAAAGGCTTCATAACCTACGCCATCATAAGTATGATAAGTCCATACAGAATCTACTTTTTCTACAGCCCGGCCGTGTTTGTCCTTACCTGTGTATTCCGGTGCAATCAGGTTTTTTTCAGGGATGAATCTTTGCAGCGATTCGTAATCACCAACTCCAACAGACCCCACTTCAGAATTAAATGGAAATGTCTTATTCTCCCAAAATGTAGAAATAGGTTGTATGGTGTAAGGACCATCTCCGTTTCCACCAATAGTATTTAAAGACATCTCATCCGAATTGGAATAATCAATAAACCATCTTGTGCCATCCAGTTTTGGAAGAATAGAATCCCTTAATGGCACAAGAATATCATTTGGCGGGGTAATTTCATTTCCTCCGCACCAAATAGCCAGCGAAGCATGGTTACGCACCATTTTGATCATATCTGTTGCTGATTCCAGGAAAAGATGATGGTCATCAGGATACTGCCTCCTGGTCCATTGGTCATCTTTCTTAGCCGGATCTTGCCAGCGTCCATTGCAGTCGCCGGACATCCAGAAATCCTGCATCACCAGTAAGCCATTCCTGTCACAAGCATCATAAAATTCTGGTCTTTCTACCAGTGCTCCCCCCCAAATCCGGATGAGGTTCAAATTCATATCCTTATGATAACGAATCTCTGCATCATATCTCGCTTGTGAAAAACGAAGCATTGCATCTGAAATGATCCAATTTCCTCCTTTGATAAAGATCTTCTGACCATTTACCAAAATTTCTTTACTATTGGTTGTGGTATTCCACGTGGTTTGAATCTCACGAACACCAAAAGACAAAGCTTCCTGATCAGATACCTGCCCATTATTTTGAGTAAACTGGATATTGGTTTTATACAATTCCTGTTTACCATAACCATTCGGCCACCATAAGCGTGGGTTTTTCAGTTCAAAATCTGGTAGCTGAACCTCTGTTGTCTGACCCGCTGGAATACTCACTTTCGCAGAGATCTTTTGGCCATCAACCGTGTAAGACAATACACCGTCTATCCTTACGCCAGAAGTATTTTCCAGTTCGGCAGACATCCTGATTCTGGCTGGTTGTTGCGGTCCTTCTGTATTGCGTTTACCTGGAACATAAGTAATGACATGTGGGTTCTTCAGGTTAACGGCACCTGTTTTCTCGATGTATACTTTATCCCAGATCCCTGTATTACGGTCTCTTATAGGACGGATCCAGTCCCATCCTGCCGTGTATTGAGGTGCTACACCACGGGCAATTGTTCCATCACCTCCCTGTCCTCCGTTAGGATCTCCAACTACATCTGCAGGATACACGATCACAGCCAATCTGTTCTTCCCATCCTTATTTAGAAAAGAGGTAATGTTAAACGCTTTGCGGATAAACATCCCTTTATAGGGTGTTTTATTTACTTTTTTACCATTTAAAAAGATATCGCAACTATAGTTGATCCCTCTGAAATTCAACCAGACTTGTTGTCCAGCTCCAGCTGTCTCTTTAAAATCTTTAACAAACCAATAGGTATAATAATCTCTGCCAGTTACATAAATATCCGGAATCTTTTCATTGTTCATCCCATAAAATGGATCAGGGACTTCTTTATTGTTCAGCATCGTTGTCAATACTGTACCAGGCACAGTGGCTGGTTTCCAGCCAGACAAAGCATATCCTGTTGCAGAGATTTGTTCTCCGCCCGCTTGTACCTGCTTTAAAGGAAGGCACTTCCATTCGCTGTTCAGTTCATATCTGTTTTGAGAAAATCCCAGATGGAACGCAGCAATTAATAATAGAGTTATAACTAATTTCTTCATTTATTTTTCTGAATATGGTCTGTTAGCTACTGCTTTACCAAAGTTGTAATTAGGTTTATTACCCATTTTAACCACCATAGTACCGCCTTTAACAACGTCCTGATGGGTAATAAAGCTCTTGTTATAAGGCTTTCCATTAAGGGTAATGCTTTGAATATAGATGTTTTCGGGACTGTTGTCATTTGCCTGCACGGTGAAGGTTTTACCGGCCCCCACATTGATGGTCGCTTTATCGAACAGTGGGCTACCAAATACATAAACACCACTGGCCGGATTTTCAGGGTAGAAACCCAAAGCAGAGAATATATACCAGGAAGACATTGCACCGCAATCTTCATTACCCGCTAAACCGTCTGGTTTATCGAAGTAAAACTCTTTCATGACCTGTCTTACTTTTTCAGCGGTTTTCCATTGGTAACCGGAGAAAGCGTACATATAGGTAACGTGATGACTAGGCTCATTACCATGAGCATACATCCCAATGAGACCAGAAATATCATTGGAAGCTTGTGCCCCCATATCGCCTTTCGCAGTAAAGAGACTGTCGAGTTTATGTGTAAAAGCATCATCACCTCCCATCAAGTTAATTAATCCTTCAACATCCTGTGGTACCAACCAGGTGTATTGCCAGCCATTACCTTCAGTGAAATCACCTTTTTCATGAATAGAATTGAACGGATCATAAGGTGTCTTGAAGCTGCCATCGCTCATCCGCGGACGAACAAAGCGGATGTTTTTGTCGAAATAATTTTTATAATAGCCCGCACGTTTTTTATAGTATTCGTAGTCGGCAGTTTTGCCCATTTTTTTTGCCATAGCGGCGATACACCAGTCATCGATCGCATATTCCATAGCTTTTGAAACAGATTCATATTCCTTATCGGCAGGAATATACCCCAACTCCTTTACATATTTCAATCCCAGATCATCACGGTTGGACGTAGCTTTCATAGCCGCAAATGCTTCTTCTGCATCAAAGCCAGTAAAGCCTTTCAGGTAAGCATCTACAATAGGCGGCACTGCATGATAACCAACCATACAATTGGTTTCATTACCCATCAGGTGCCATACAGGCAATTTGCCTTGCTGTTTGTAAATCGCGAGCATCGAGTTCACAAAACTATTTACCTTTTCAGGGTGCAGGATGGTACTCAAGGGCGCACACGAACGGTAGATATCCCATAAGGAGAAAACAGAATAGTTGTCAAATCCTGGATTAGTATATACTTTTTTGTCGGTGCCCCGGTAGCTGCCATCGTGATCGTTGAACAATGCAGGATCAATCATGGTATGATACATTGCGGTGTAGAATACCCGGCGTGCCGCATTGTCTTTTGTCTCTATTTTTACTTTAGACAGTTCTTTTTCCCATTTCGCATCGGCGGTACTCACTGTTTTCGTGAAATCCCAGCCTGGAATTTCTGCCTTGATATTAGCGAGTGCATTTTCGCTGCTTACCGGAGAGATACCTATTTTCAGCATGACCTGTCCTGGAGATTTATCAAAGGAGATAACCCCCTTGGCTGCATTCGACTTTACGAAGTTTCCTGTTTGTTTGCTATCTCCGTCAAATACCAGGAATTGTTTTACCGGCACAGATAACTTAACTGCAAACCACACCCGCTGGTCTTCTGCCCAACCTTTGGAATAACGATAGCCTTCCAGGGTATATTCATCTACCTGACGGATAAAAGTTTCTACCGGAGCATCCCAGCCGATGCCTTCTTTCAGATCGATGATGATGTTGGCAGGTTGATCTTTCGGGAAAGTATATCTGTGCAAAGCAACTCTTTCTGAAGCTGTTAATTCTGCTTTAATATTGTAATCATCCAGCTGAACGGAGTAGTATCCGGGACGGGCTGTTTCGCGGTCATGAGAGTAGTGAGAACCATATCCTGAAGTAGGATCTTCCTGAGTGCCCCTGTTGGTTCTTACTTTGCCGGTATAAGGCATAACGAGTACATCCCCAAGATCTCCAATACCAGTACCACTAAGATGCATCTGGGAGAAGCCGATTAATACATTGTCTGAGTAGTGATAACCGGAGCACCAGTCCCAACCCTTTACGATATTGGTAGGACCCGTTTGTACCGCGCCATAAGGAACACTTGCACCCAGGAATACGTGTCCATGCCCTCCGGTTCCAATATACGGATCAACATATTCAGTTAAACGTTTTAGTTGTGTGTGTTTCGCATTTTGCGCAAAGATTTTGGAAGTATTAAAAGGCAATACAAGGCAGCAGCCAATAAAACCTTTAACCAAATTCTTTGTAAAAGTGGAATGGTTATAAGACATTATGATTGTTTTTATTTGATCGTTTAAATTAAGCGTTTTTTTCCTAAAAACAGGATGTTTTTTTATTTTTAGTATCCGCCTACATATTACTTTCAATTGCTCCGACCTTCTCGCGGTACCAGTCAGCAGGTCCGTCCAAAAGCACCGCAATTACCGTCATGGTCTTATCAAGTCTGGTTGCTGGTATATCGATATACACAATTCCCGGAATTTTACTCCAATACAGTTTATTGTAAATACTATATGGAAGAATTGTTCCATCGCCTACAATCCGGATTCTGTTGATCTGGTTTTTAAGGCCTTTTATAGCAATCGGACCTGTCGGCTGGCCTTCCACAAAAAGATATACTGTTTGCTGATCTGCTGAAAGCGCGGTCCGACCCTGATAATGCCCTTCAGGAATTCCTGCTGTAGTTTTATATAATACCTCGGCATGTTTAATAACCCAGTCGTTCACTTCAAGATCCAATGGAGTTACTGAAGGCTTAAAATTAAAAGCATCAGCTGTCAAATTGGTTGAAGCCAGTGGATTGATTCCTTTGCTGATCTGATCGGCAAGATCTTTGATCTTCCAAGCTGCAGAAAACTGTTTTTTATCTGCTGTAAGCAGTTCTTTAGCAGTTTGGGCTGGAGCTGTTACCTGTGTCAGTTTTAAAGGATCTTTAAACTGAACCCGAACTACGGTCACGTCTTTATCAAAGGCTTCCGCTGCAATATGTATCACATAGGTTCCGGTTGCGGATTTACTAAAAGTTAATCCTTTACCCTGGTACCCAACTATATCTGCTTTTTCTATGTCCGAGGAAATACCGTTGAGTGCAATTCCAGTTTGATCTTTATAGTCTAAGTACAGAAATAATGTTTTTTTATCTTTAGACAAAGCCGTTTTAGCGTTCACATGTCCTGCGGGTATACCTGTCTGAGTACCATAAATGGCATCTGTATGCTTCTTTGTCCAGCGTCCAAGACCTTTTAAAATAGCCACCTGCTCCGGAGCAATTGATCCATCTGCTTCCGGACCGATGTCCAGCAATAGATTCCCTCCCATACTGATGCAATCCACCAGCGTGCGGATGATCATATTAGAAGATTTGTATTTGGTATCAAAAGGCTGATAACCCCAGGAATCATTCATTGTATAACACAGTTCCCAATATTTTGACTCAGGTTTCAACACAGGAATCCCCTGTTCAGGCGTTTCATAATCTCCATGACCATCCAAACGGGAATTAATAATGATGTTCGGGTTGTATTTTTCAAGAGATTGTTTGATTACAGGTGCTTCCCATTCTGCATCATTATGCTCCCAGTTACCATCAAACCACAATAAATCCGGGTTATATTTTACAGATAGTTCCTTAAGCTGTTGCTGCTGATAGCTTAAAAATGTTTTCCAGCGCTTAGGCTCTTCTTTCAAGCTATAGCGTTTCCGGTCACGGGTAAAGCCATCGTAATCCGGATAACTCCAGTCTGGCAAGGAATAGTAAATACCTGTTCTCAATCCCGATTTCTTTAGTGCCGCCACAAAGGGAGACAATACATCGCTCTTGGCCGCACTCTGATTTAGAGTGCTGATGGCTTTAGGGGCTTTGGTATCCCAGAGAGAAACGCCATCATGATGTTTAGAAGTAATTACGGCATATTTCGCACCACTTTCTTTGATCAGGCCCACCCATGCTGCAGGATCATACTTCGAAGCATTGAAACCTTGCAGTTGCTTCATGTAAAGATCATGGTTGGTATAATTGTTAAAAAATGACCAGGATTCTGAAATACCATTTACAGAGTAAATCCCCCAATGTATAAATATACCGAGCTTAGCATCTTCAAACCATTGCATTTTTTGACTTTGAATGGTTTGTGCCTGGCTTTTACCTGCCAGCAAGAGCAAAAGCATTATAGAGAACTTGTTTAATTTGGTTTTTTTCATTAGCATAATATTTAACCGGAAAAATTCACCTTCCGGTTTTATTGGTTTTTATAATTATTTATCTAGAACAGTCAACGTCTCTTTTAGTGACAACTCACGGCTCGAAGATCCGATCATTATTCTGAAATCACCTGGTTCTATTGTCTTTTTCATATCTGAATTTAGCATTTCCAGCATATCGGGAGTGATATCAAAAGTTACTGTCTTCGATTCTCCAGCTTTCAGAGGCACCCTCTTGAAACCTTTTAATTCCAGAACAGGTCTGGCTACAGTGGAAAGCAAGTCTCTGATGTACAACTGCACTACCTCCTCACCATCATATATTCCTGTATTTTTTAAAATAAAACTCGCTACACTTTGTTCATTTCTGAGGATTTTCTTTTTACTCAGTTTCAAATCGCTATAATCAAACTGACTATAGCTCAACCCAAAACCAAATGGAAAAAGAGGCTCTCCACTTAAATTATTGTAATCATCCCCTCTTCCAGTCGGCTTATGGTTATAAACCAAGGGCAACTGTGCTTCATGAACAGGATAAGTAATTGGCAAACGTCCTGAAGGGTTGTAGTCTCCAAATAAAGTTTCTGCAACTGCATTGCCCCCCTCTTCACCTGGATACCATATATTAACGACAGCACTTGCACCATCCAGCCAGTTGTTCATGGTAATGGCGCTGCCTCCAACCAATAAAACGACTACTGGCTTTCCCGTTTTTTCCATAGCTTTGATCAGCTCTTCCTGATTACCGGGTAAACTCAACATAGCCCGATCCTGGAACTCACCTTCCTTAATCCCGGTAGTGATCACAATAACATCTGCCTGGGCAGCGAGTTTAACCGCCTCGGCCAATTCTTCTTTCCTACGGTCTGGCACACCATAGTTCCAGATCAATTTGATATGCGCATTACCCTTAGGTTCTTTAAACTCTATACGAATAGGATAAGCTTTGTTCTGCTCAAATGTATAGGGTACCAACTGTGTATGATAGGATCTTTTTTCCCATTGGTCAACGAGCAACTTGCCATTCAGATACAAACGGTAACCGTCATTACCTTCCAAACCAATTTGGTAAGTTCCGCTGGATGGTGCTGTAATATCTCCCTTCCATCTAACAGAATACTGGTCTTTGGCAAGGCGCTCGTCAGGAGAAGAAAGTGTCCAGTTAAAATTAACACCTTGATCAACCTGGGTAAAAACAGGTGCACCACTTAGTGTTAAGTTTCCAAAATATTCTGCGTTGAGTCCATTTGCTGTATCTGCTTTTAAAAACTTCCGGTCTACAACAACATAATTTATTGGATCCCGGCTGCTCCCTTTGCTATAGATCACCTTTATCTGATCACCTGCACGTTTTTTTAACCCCTCAAGAATACTTACTTTTCCATTCCCGGCGCCGCTATATCCACCTAAACGAGATTCAACAGCATCTTCTCCAAGTAAAAGTATATTACCCTTATTTTTAAACGGCAACACGGACCTTTCATTTTTTAAAAGTACAAAGGATTCCAGGGCAGCCTGTCTGGCTATCATTTTATGACTTTTATCATCAAGAGCCTTTTGAGCCTCCTTTTCAGAAACATATGGATGTTCAAAAAGACCCAGTTCAAATTTTGCCCTGAGCACACGGGAAACAGCATCGTCAATTCTTACCTGTGGAATAGACCCGTCCAGAAAAGGTGGAATAAATAATTTATAATGATCATAGTCCGTTTGGAAGATGACGTCAAGACCTGCGATAATAGCCTGCCTTGTTGCATCTGAATAACCGGAAGATGTATAATGCAGCACATTTGATCCACCAACCGCTCCGGCATCTGAGATCACAAAACCTTTAAATCCCCATTCCGTTTTCAGCTTCTGGCTTAACAAATAGGCATTAGATGTAGCCGGAACACCGTCAACAGTATTATAAGCCGTCATTAAAGAGCGACTTTTTCCTTGCTGTATAGTCGTTTTAAACGGAGGAAAATAAATCTCTTCCAACAAACGCTCATTATAATGAATAGGATAACTGTCACGTCCTCCGTCGCCAACATTTGCCACAAAATGCTTAGGCGTAGTAATGATGTTCTGCTTTTCAAAGGCACTTACAAAAGCAAGCCCCATCTGTGAAGTAAGAAAGGGATCTTCGCCATAAGTTTCTTCTGTACGGCCCCAACGAACATCAGACGCTATATTAACCACAGGAGTCAAAATATCCCGAATTCCCCTCAGCCTTGCTTCTTGTGCAATCGCATTTGCAACCTGGCCCATCATCTTCGTATCAAAAGTGGCCGCAAGACCAATAGCTTGAGGAAATGCAGTAGCACCTTGCCTAACCAGGCCATGAAGCGCTTCATCAAAAGCTATAATAGGGATGCCTAAACGCGTTTCGTTTACAAAGTATTTCTGTATGGCATTTACTTTTTTTGCCAGAGAATACGCATTTTCCTGGGTATTATATGTTAGCATTTGACCGGCTCCGCCACCGCCTTGAGAAGCAGCACTTACTTGTAGTCCGAATATTCCATTTTTATAGCGGTTCTTGTCAACGCCATCCAAATCACCCGGGATCATAAACATCTGCCAGAACTTTTCTTCTGGTGTCATCCTGGAAAGCAAATCTTTAACCCTGGAATCAATATCGGCCTTAGGATTTTTATACAAAGGTTGGTCAGGTCTAGATTGCCCCATCACATCTTTAGTCCATACAACCTGACTAAATAGTAACAGCAGATATGGAATAAACGCCACCTTATTCATCCTGTATTTCGTGAATCTCATTTCAGATATTTTAATTATAAAGTGGCAGGGCTAAATTCGAAAGCAAGGGCAATACCAGAATTCTCTTTTACAAGATCTTCTGGTAATAAAAGTTTTATTCCTCCATTAGATTCTTTCCATTTTAATTTCTTACCGTTAGATATCAATGAGACCGAGGTTCCCTTTTTAGGTAGATTACCTGTCCAGCTAATTTCATTTGGTAGTTTCT
>NZ_JAELTV010000299.1 GCF_016429005.1 Pedobacter sp. ASV19 | reverse complement strand
AATAACTCCGCATCTAATTGAGGAAAAATCTCTTTAAAATACTCCTTTTTTGGCTGTACAGCCATTCCCCCCTTCACCAAAGAACCTCCACCCACACCTCTTCCTGCATATATTTTTATATGTTCAAAATCCATCCGGTCCAGAACTCCCGTAAATTTCTTATTAAAATGAGAGATGTTCATCATTGGTGCAACTGTTTTTGTACGAAGCCAGGTAGAATTTCTTTTTGGAGTAATCAGATTAGAAAAAGGTTTATACTGACCTGCGTGTTTATCCCAATCCAATCCCATTTCCAGCATAGTCACTTTGTGCCCGGCTTGAGTAAGTCTCAAAGCTGCCACAGCACCTCCATAACCGGAACCTATAATGAGATGATCTACGGATATGATTTCTTTCGGCCCTTCAAATTGAGCAGCTAAAACATTTGAAAACAATAAGCCTGCTCCCGCGGTAGCCGATAACCTGATAAAATTTCTTCTCTTCATTATGATGTAACAAGTTTCTTAAAGCTATCTTTTTAAACAAAAGCCCGGCGTTAAACCGGGCTCTTTATAATTCCTAATCATTAAGCTAGCAGGATCTATTTTGCTAAACGCTGATGATACGTTTCAATTTCTTTTAAGGCCTCAAGTATACCAGTACGTTGGCGTTGTAACAATTCGATATGATCCGCATGTAATTGGTAATCTTCCAGTACCTTGTCATATTTTTCAATGGCGGCTTTTTCTCCTGTTTCTATCGCCCCTAAAATAGAAGCATCCTCTTTACTGCTAAGCGCTTGTTTGATGTCAATCCAAGTGCGATGTAAAGCCCCCAGCACTCCACCTTCTTCATTGTCAGAGCTCCCACCGTGCTTGGTAATATGATCCTTCAACTCCACAGCATACCCTGCCCTCTGTGCAGCATATTTTAAAAACACTGCTTTCAGCTCAATGCTATCAGTAGCTTCACTTGCAGATTCATAACCTTCTTTTCCATCATTTACAATATTGACCAACCCTTTCAGGTCGCTAATGATCTCTTTATTTGTTTCCATAGGTCTTTTAGATTTTTGTCCCTACAGAACATCCCCCATCCACGAAAGTTTGAATAAATTTAATTTACATGATTAATCTCTGGTCTGCTCAGAAAATTTCTATTTCAATTATATGATATATATCATCATTTTGCATGATGCCCTGCATTTAAAAGCCCTGTCCTTACCCCTACCTTTGTTTTAAATGGTTAAGTGATTATCTTAACTGCCAGTCTATCCTTAAAAACAATAAATAATGAAATCAATCACTGCAAAACTCGACAAAATTTTAAACGCTTCCTCAAACAGTGGAAATGTAGATCACGAACCCGATTCAAGCAAAGAACAACAGCGCAATACCCCTCAAAAATCTATGCCATTTTCGGATCAGATTGGGAATTACCAGCGCAACATAGGGATTCCTCAAAAATCTTATAAAGACAGTAAAGTTTATATCATAGGAAGCGGCATCGCCGGAATGGCTGCCGCTTATTACTTCATTCGCGACGGGCATATCCCCGCTAAAAATATCATATTCTTAGAGCAATTGCACATCGATGGAGGATCCCTGGACGGAGCTGGCAACCCTAAAGACGGTTACATCATCCGTGGTGGCCGGGAAATGGATATGACCTATGAGAACCTTTGGGATATATTTCAGGACATTCCTGCCCTGGAGCTACCTGAACCTTATACCGTGTTGGACGAATACCGCCTGGTGAATGACAATGACTCCAATTACTCCAAAGCAAGACTTATTCATAACAAAGGAGAGATCAAAGACTTCAGCAAATTTGGTCTGAACAAATTAGACCAGCTGGCCATCGTTAAACTCTTGTTGAAAAAAAAGGAAGATCTGGACGATTTGACCATTGAAGACTATTTCAGCGAGTCTTTTTTAAGCAGCAATTTCTGGACCTTCTGGCGTACCATGTTTGCCTTTGAAAACTGGCACAGTCTGCTGGAGTTAAAGCTGTACATGCACCGATTTCTCCACGCTATTGATGGACTGAATGATCTTTCCTCATTGGTGTTCCCAAAATACAATCAATACGATACTTTTATAACCCCCTTGCGCAATTACCTGAAAGAAAAAGGGGTAAGCATTCAACTCAATACGCTCATTAACGATCTGGACATCCACATCGATACAGAAGGGAAAGTGGTTGAAGGTATTATCACAGAAAAAGATGGTAAAGAGCTGAAGATACCGATAGGAAAAGAAGATTTTGTAATCGTAACCACCGGATCTATGACCGAAGATACTTTCTATGGCGATAACAAAACAGCCCCCATCATAGAAATTGACAACAGCACCAGCGGTAAAAGCGGGGGCTGGAAACTCTGGAAAAACCTTGCAGCTAAATCAGCTATTTTCGGCAAGCCAGAAAAATTCTGCAGCAATATCGAAAAATCGTCATGGGAATCCGTCACTTTAACCTGCAGACCTTCCGTACTGGTAGACAAATTAAAAGAATATTGCGTCAATGATCCTTATTCCGGAAAAACAGCTAC
Source organism: Pedobacter sp. ASV19 (assembly GCF_016429005.1). Lineage (GTDB taxonomy): Bacteria > Bacteroidota > Bacteroidia > Sphingobacteriales > Sphingobacteriaceae > Pedobacter. Next base: position 3,585 of record NZ_JAELTV010000299.1, on the reverse strand, counting down.
GGGTGGAATTATTACCATTACAGATTCAAACTGGTTAATGAGCTTTACCTGTAACAGGCAGCCCCATTTCCCGGAACAACCAGATGATATCCTGGTTCTTTGGGTGTATGCACTGTTTATGGACAAAGAAGGTAATTACATTAAAAAACCAATGCCTAAGTGTACAGGAGATGAAATCCTTGCCGAGTTATGTTATCATACAGGTATCATTGATCAACTGGATAATGTAATTAAGAACACAATTGTGCGTACTGCTTTTATGCCGTATATTACTTCGATGTTCATGCCAAGAGCAAAAGGTGACCGTCCAAGGGTTGTTCCTGAAGGGTGCAAAAATCTGGGCTTAATCGGGCAGTTTGTAGAAACCAACAATGATGTGGTGTTTACCATGGAAAGTTCGGTCAGAACAGCAAGGATTGCTGTATATGAGCTATTGAACCTGAATAAACAAGTACCTGATATCAACCCGCTTCAATACGATATCCGTCATTTGCTCAAAGCAGCGAAAACACTGAATGACAATGAATCTTTTTTAGGCGAAGGCATATTGCGTAAGGTATTGAAAGGCACCTATTTTGAGCATATTTTACCAGCAGGGCCGGAAGATGCAGAAGAACACGAGTCCTTTTTAGCTGAACAGGTAAACAGATTTAAAGACTGGATAAAAGGAATAAAAGGTTAGTACGTAAGATTAAAACAACCTCCACTGGCCATCTTTCAGGAGGCGTGGGGGTTACCAGTATCTTTCCAGCTGTATACAACTACATGTCCCGGTTTTCCTGAAAACGGGCCCAAAATTCTTTTTGCTATTCTTGCAATAATATGAGTGATTGATTTGATTTAATAATGATGTTTATAGCATCTCTGTAGCCAGATGATCAGGAGTATAGGCTTCTATAGCTAATTCCTTAGGGATAACTAGCCATTTCATCGAATACAATACGAATCTAAGCCCTATCCAATACCTAGCTGTTAGCTATTTGTTTTAGGCCGGAAAAAACCAAGGATTCACTTTTTATGCGTTCCCATAATTCAAATATAAAGAGTAGAAAATTAGTTAATTAAACATATTGAAAGTTCATAATGAATTGATTTAATGTTTCCAACTGATAATGATCTGAGTGTTTCCGTTAAGTTGATATTCCAGATGACCATTTGCTGCTAATTTGCCTTTCAGGTGGCTTTTATTCCCCTTAACCGCTACTTTAAATGCAGGAAGTTTAGCCATACTTGTTTTTACAATCATGAGCCTGCAGGTCAGTCGTTCATCTCCCAGGATGGAGAAATGAATGTCTTTGCCTTTGATGGCTTTGTATCCGGAGGTTGGGTAGTCTACGTATATCAGGAAGGGTTCTCCCGGAACCTGGAGGTAATGACGAGGAAGGATGCCAAAAGCGTTGCCCGCACCATAAACCTCCTGGCCCACGGCACCCGATTTTTCCCAGCCGTCCTGCAGGTCTTCGAGTGCAATCCATAGCTTAGGGTCTACTTCTCCAATCTTTGGTTTTTCTTCCAACATTTCCTTTGAAAGCATAGGTGGGTAATAGTATACTGCCCGGTCCACCAGGTAGCGAATGTATTCGGCGATCAGAAGTTTTACTGAAGGCAGGATGTCGAGGCCTTCAGCGTGTTTGAGGTAGTCGTGCAAAGCGCAGAATACTTCCTGCTCTTCATATACTGCGGTGTAGGGCGCATCATTTAGCGGGAACAGAGAAAAGAATTTCGGGAAGTTTTTTCCGTATCCATAATTACAGTCCCAGATTTGTGTGTTGCGTAAAATTGCGGCCAGGCATTGATAACTGAGTTCTAAATACAATTGTTTCTTAGTGATTTTATATAGGCGCAAGAGTGCTCCCGAGGCAAAAGCAGTATTGTTGGCCTGATAGAAAATGTCAAAGCTATATTCCTGCAGCGTTTTGGCTGCCTTTTCTGCTTCTTTTAAATATCGTTTTTCCTGAGTGAGTTCCCAGGCCTGGAGCATAACATGGGTATATAGACCCGCTACATCCTTTTCTCCGCCTTTACCTTCTGCAGTTTCTGCTTTGAGCACTTCTAAAGTATCCATCTTATAAAAGACTGGCCAGTGGTAGTTGAAATGATGCGCCACCTTAATGGTAAAGTCCATGGAATCCAGAAAAAGCTTTTCAGCGGCTTTATCACCTTTCAGTGCAAGCCTGGACAGATTAACTAATGGATGATGCAGATACCAGGAATCCATTACCCCAGGTTGTTTTTGCTCTTCTTCCCCTTTAAGCTGATCTTCGGCTGCAGGTAGCCATCGGGTTATAACGCCGAGCTTTGGGTCGTAAAAGGAAGGCAGACTTTTCTTTATTGTTTTTATGACCTCAAGTTCTGCTTTGCTCCATTCTGTGTAGTCTACAAGTGGAAGCAGGACCGCAAGTTGCACCATAATTTCAGGTGGGGTGATATAATCGCTCACATAAGCATTGAAGTATTTATGCCCGGCCACCTGGCTCCAGCATCCGGGACTTTCTATCAGATCTTTTAACCCTTTATCCAGAATGTCCGGCCAGTTCTGGTACCTGGTCTCTGGTCTTGGGAGAAGCAGGTAAATTCTTGCCAGCAGATTTAGAAATTGCCGGTTGGTTTGGAACTGGTTCTCCGGGAAATCTGCGTCGAACGCGACGAACGCGTCATTGATGATGGTTTCTTTGCCGGCTTTTAAAGGCTGGTCTTTAGCAGGGGGCAATGCAAAGCCCATTTCCGGCCAGTTACCGCCTACGGTATCGGCACAGGAGGTTTGAGTTTGTTCACAGTAATATCGCCAAGCGCAGTCAGGTTTTGGAAGTAGAGGATTGACGCAGATTTTGGCCGGGTCTGTGTCAGATAGATCAAACCGGTTCTTGTCCTTTCCTGGTTGATGTGTATCTTTCCAATTGTTTTTTCAGGATGCTCTTTTTTTTTGCTCATCAGAATATCTTTCGGCCAGAACGGGATCAGCAGATCTTTTTTGGGTTTTAGACGGGTAGTGTAACGTAGTACAGGATTTATTCCCTGTTGGTCAATGGTAATTTTGACTTGCTGCTTGCCTGTATCGCTGTCGAGTTTTACATCAATACCCTCGTTGTTTTCAGTGGCTTTAGTAATTTTGAGAACTTCTCCTGGACTAAATGCTGCACGGAATGCAGCTCTTCCGCCATTGGGTAGTTCAACCATGATCCAGATCGAATCAGTGGTTTTAAAAACTTTAAACTCAAAACTTTTGGCTACTGTTCTGTAAAGTGGTGTTTTGTTTTCCGCTAATTCAGAACTTGCGGATACCGCCCAGGGAGTTAGTCCATTCATAACAAGCGAGAATTAAAGGTTTAATCTGACTGATCCCAACAGTAATTTCTGCGCTTTGTTTTATAAACGTGATTTTTTTTGCACTCCACCCAATTTGAAATAGCTGGCAAGCTACTGCCCGGCCTTTTTTGGACGAGATATTATAGCTAGTTTGTAACCCTTCCAAAATATCGGACTGTGTAAAAGGCGAAAATTCGTAACTTTAAAACACAGTAAGATGAAAAAGTCAAAAATTAGTGAAGCTCAGATTGTAGCTGCGATCAAAGAACACGAAGCAGG
>NZ_JAELTV010000298.1 GCF_016429005.1 Pedobacter sp. ASV19 | reverse complement strand
CCCCCCCCCCCCCCCCCCCCCCCCCCCCCCCCCCCCCCCCCCCCCCCCCCTTTTAGATGTGTATAAGAGACAGGAATAACGGTATTCAGAAAGTAATTAACCTGGAAAATATTACCAAAATCCCAATCTCCACCGGTAGTCCCTACCCTCCAAAGGCCAGGGAGAAACTTATTGTCCAGGTCTGGGAGTACCATGTTATCAGTATTACCATCAATACCAAAGGTACCAAAGGACCAGTTGCCGTGAGAAGGTAATATGCTAGTATATCTGGCTACCGCATAAGCACCAAGTTGAGATTCTTCCTGCAGATACTTGTCGGGAGTGATATTGGATAGAGGTTCTTGATCCAATGCCTTTTTACAAGACATTAGAAAAACAAGCGCACTGAAGACTGTTAGTACGCCTATATTCATTATATATTTGAAATTCATTTGCTGAGATTAAAAAGTTACACTTAAACCTAGGGATATTACTTTTGAAAGCGGATAAACACTTCCATTGGAACCGCCATCTATTGTTTCCGGATCAAACATTTTTGCCATTTTGGTCCAGGTGATGAGATTTTCTCCAGAAGCATAGAATCTGAATTTTTGTCCACCAAGTTTCCTGGTGAGCATTGGAGGAAGTGTATAACCAATTTGCAGGTTTTTTAACCTGATATAGGACGCATCCTGCAAATAAGCAGTTTGTGTTTGTTGATTCTTTCCACTCCCAAATATTGGTCTCGGATAATAAGCATCCAGATTTAAACCTAGCGGACTGTTTGGGTCATTTCTAAAATAATCTGCATGCTCCACCAAACCTGCAGACCACCATTTGTTGCTGGTGGCCCCCCAGAAAAAGTAACTACCTTGCCAGAAATCACGCTTCAATACACCTTGAAAAAAGGCACGGAAGTCAAATCCTTTGTAGTCAAAGCTAAGATCAAGTCCAACCCGGTACCTCGGCGTATTGTTGCCGATGATATGAGCATCACCTGAATTTCCTTCCGTCCAATTGCCCCAATCCAGTTTACCATCGCCATTGTAATCTGCATACATAATATCTCCGGCCGACCATTGCGAGCCAAAAGCTGACTGTCCATTACTTAAAGTTGCCAGGTGGGCATTCATCTCGGCCTGGGTTTTTGCAATACCAATAGTCGTATAACCCCAAATCTCTCCCAACTTTTGTCCTGTTCTGTACGTGTCCAGTGATCCCGTTGAATTAGGATATCTGGTTACCGTGGTCTGAAAGTCGGACATCAGGAATTTTACATTATAGCCAAGCCCATTTCTAAGTCGGTCGTTCCAGGCAATTTCAAATTCAAATCCCGTAGATTTCAAATCCGTATTATTAGTTTGCGGAACGGCCGTACCTAAAATTACGGGCAACTCCGGTGCTGGGCCAACCATATTGAGTGTCTTACGGTTGTACCAGTCCAGAGAGCCTGAGAGCTTATTTTTAAAGAATGCAAAATCCAGTCCAATGTTATTACTTTTTACTGTTTCCCATGTCAGTGTTGAGCTTACCAGTCCCGGGGCACTCGCAGTATTTGGACGTGCACCATTGAGGAGCCAGTCGCCGTTGGCGGTACCAACTGGCATCGTTACATAAGTAGGATACCAAACATTGGTATTCTGATTTCCTAAATTTCCGTACGCATACCTAACCTTCAATGAATTAACAATATCCAAATTGTTTTTCCAAAAGTCTTCTCGGGCAATATTCCATCCCGCGGATATTGAGGGAAACAAGGACCATCTTTTATCTGACCGAAACCGGGAAGACCCGTCATATCTCAGGTTTCCTTCAATCAGATATTTTCCGTCATAATCATAATTTAAACGACCAAAAACGCCTGCTATGGCCCAATTCTGATATTGCCCGGAAACTACGGGCGCAAGCACTTTTCCATCAGCATCCATTCCCGAAGTCGTATTTAAAGTGGCAATATCAGGAACAATTATTCCGTCACGCTGAGCACTCATATCGCGGTACTTGGTGCTTTCGAATTGGTAACCACTCATGACCTTAAAATTATGCTTGCCGAAGCTTTTACTGTATTCGGAATAGATATTGGTATTGAAATAATTCTCTTTGAATGCATATTCATAGACATTTGAATTGCGTTTGTAGAGATAAGGTGTTCCGCTTACATCGTGATTATAGGTCTGCTGAGAGTCCCAATGCCGGAACTGAGTTTGCGTACGATAGTTAAATTCTGCAAATGTTTTCCAGCCTTTTACAGGTTCAAATACCACTTGCATCTGCTGGTACATCCAATCCTTTACTTGTCTATCATTCCCTCCGTCCTGCATTTCCAGTGCGGGTGAAGGCGAACTAAACAAGTATCCGTTGGGATCGTACAAAGGCAGTGTAGGCCAGCCTTGTCTTCCAAGTGATTCATAAAAACCATTTCCTAAAGCAGAAGGCCTATGATACCCTTCCCTTAAGAAGCGGTTACTGTAATTTACACTGATCTGATCGCTAATTTTCGTATTGATCTTGGCCGTAATCCCATAACGCTGATACCCATCCTGGTTAAACTTCATCATTCCGTTTTGGTCCATAAAGTTACCCGACAAATAGTAAGAGGTGCTTTCTGTTCCTCCTGTAAGACTCAGATTATGTTCCTGAGAAAAGGCATGATCCATATACATGGCTTTATACCAGTCAATATTATCGTTCCCCTCTGCATAACCGTCTGCCCAAAATTGTTTATTGTTTGGATTAGGGATAATGCTGGCAGTAATTTTTCCAGACTGGTAGTCTTTTATCCGTTGCAACTGCGCAGCACTAAAATGAGCACTACTTCCACCGTTGGTACTGGCATCGTTAAAATAAAGAGCAAAGGTATAAGAGTCCATCATTTTGGGTAACAGAACAGGTTTGGTTTGCCTGAAGCTATTGTTGTAATTGACTTGCACCTTACCCGATTTACCTCTTTTTGTAGTAACCAGTATAACTCCAAATGCCGCACGAGACCCATAAATGGAAGAAGCAGAGGCATCTTTAAGTACCGATATACTCTCCACATCTTGTGGATTTAATGCATTTAAGGAACCCTCCATACCATCTATCAGGATTAAAGGATTAGATGATGATGTTCCTATAGTTCCGGTACCCCTGATATTGATACTAGGCGTGCTTTCCAGTGAACCGTTATTCTGAGAGATGTTAAGACCGGGTACAAGTCCCTGAAGTGCCTGTGCCAATATTTTATTGAAATTGAAACTGACCTTTATTATCTTGACCACGGTAATTCTGCAAGTTAGCGCAACCGGCTACGCCCAGATTACACTAAAAGAAAAAGGCGCTCCACTAGAACAAATCATACAAAAAATACGGAAACAGACCGGTTACGATTTATTTTATGATGCCAGTACCTTGTCAAGGGCCCGGCCTGTTACCATAGATGTAACGAATGCGTCGCTTGAGGAAGCTCTTGAAAAATGTTTCAGAGACCAGCCCTTTACTTACCGTGTAGCAAGAAAGACCATAGTGGTTCAATATGCCGCTATGGAACGTGTTGTGCTGGTAAAGCCAGTTCGAACTATTGTTGGGAAAGTTATTGATGAATTAGGTAAGCCAATTCCAGGAGCTTCTATCCGAATTAAAGACTCCAATGGAAGGCCGATAGCCACGCGTTCTGATGGAAGCTTTATCATTGTGGTTGGATCAGAGAACGATATATTAATTGTGTCTTATATTGGCTATAAAACTCAGGAAGTGAAATTGAAACCCAATCAGGGACCTTTGCTGATCAAAATGGAGATCGCAGAGAATAAGATGAATGAAGTGGTGATCAATACAGGTTTATTTAAAAAGGCGGATAAAAGTTTCACTGGTGCTTCCACAACGGTAACACAGAAAGAATTGAAACAATTCGGTAATCGTAACTTAATCACCTCTTTAAGGAATATTGACCCTTCTTTTAATATTATTGAAAGTAACTCTTTTGGATCCAATCCAAACCGTTTGCCGGAGATCCAGATCCGGGGAGGCTCCAGTATGCCAAACGTGAATGATTTGCAGAACAATACCAGGGTTGATCTGAATACACCTTTAATTATACTGGATGGTTTTCAGTCTTCGCTTCAGGCCATGCTGGATATTAACGAAAATGATGTAGAATCTATCACTATGCTTAAAGATGCAGCGGCAACGGCCATTTATGGGTCCAGAGGTGCAAATGGGGTCATTGTAATTACGACCAGATCACCGAAACCGGGTAAGCTTCGTTTAAGTTTTGGTTCTAATGTTAATATTGAAGCACCTGATTTGACGCAGTATAGCTTACTCAATGCAAGGGATAAACTTAATTTAGAATTTATTGCGGGTTATTATAATAATGCAAGAGCAGAAACGGATCTGCCATTGAAGAGGTATTATAATTACCTGCTCAATGAGGTAAACCGTGGTGTTGAAACCGATTGGCTGGCTATTCCGCTTCATACAGGTATTGGTCAACGTCATAATCTGCGCATTGAAGGGGGAGATGAGGCGTTTCGTTATTCTGCTTCCGGTCAGGTGAATAATATACAGGGAGTAATGAAAGGGTCTTCCCGCAATACCTTTAACGGGGGGATTACATTATCCTATACTTATAAGAACGTCAGGTTCAGAGATAATCTTCAGGTGCAGCAGGGAAAATCAACGGAATCTCCGTACGGCACATTTTCTGATTATGCAAGAATGAACCCTTATTGGAGGGCTTATGACGACAACGGAAATGTTTTAAAAACGGTTGGAGATCCCGGCAACCTGGATTGGACCAGTTATTGGACTGGCGGACTACCTACAAACCCTTTATATAATGCAACTTTAAATACTTTCGACAAATCTTCTACCTCAAATATCGTGAACAATGCTTCGGTAGAATGGAGCATTAAACCAGAACTGACTTTACGTGCACAACTTGGTCTTACCAAGGGCATTGTTCAGTCGGATAAGTTCAGATCTGCAGATAATACTGCTTTTGCTAATTATGGGGTTGATGATGTGTTTAGAAAGGGAGATTATGTGTACGGCGTTTCCAATAGTTTGGGATACGACGGCTCTTTGAACCTTGCTTATTCTAAAACATTTGGGAAAAACCACGTGGTATTTGCGGGTGTGGATTATAATGTCCGCCAGGACAAAAATTCTGCTTATAGTTTTACTGCAGAGGGTTTTCCGAATGATAGTTTTGATTTTATTTCTATGGGTTTACAATACGCTAAGGACGGAAAACCAACGGGAACTGAGTCCTTGTCGCGTGCAGTGGGCATTACAAGTAATGTTAACTATATATACGCTAATAAGTATTTTGTTGATGCGACACTTCGTCTGGATGGATCATCGCAATTTGGTTCTAAAAAGCGCTTTGCACCCTTCTGGTCTACCGGTTTAGGCTGGAATATCCATAATGAAAGTTTTCTGGCAGATAACAAGATCGTTAACCGTTTAAAATTAAGAGGATCTGTGGGAATAACCGGTTCTCAGAATTTTAATGCTTATCAAGCTTTATCTACCTACAGTTATTATACAAATGATCGTTATTTTAACTGGATTGGTTCTCGTCTTATGGGATTGGGTAATGACAACCTGCAATGGCAGCAAACCCTGAAATATGATGTCGGAACTGATGCGGAATTTTTAAACAGACGTTTAAAAATCACAGCCGATTATTATATTGAAACATCTAACGATCTGGTTTCTTCTGTTAACTTGCCTGCTTCAAATGGCTTCTCATTTTATACAGATAATATTGGTAAAATGAGGAATAAGGGTTATGAATTGAAAGCAACTGGATTTCTGATTGCAAATCCTCAGAAATTTACCTGGAGTATATCTGCAGCTTTAATGCACAATGCAAATAAGGTTTTGGAAACCTCACAGGCATTGAAGGATGCACAGAAAGCGGTTCAAAATGGGGTCTTGGGTAGCCCAGGTGTGCTGTACGTAGAGGGTTATTCCAGCAAAGCAATTTGGGTAGTACCGCTGTCTCTTATACACATCTAAAAGGGGGGGGGGGGGGGGGGGGGGGGGGGGGGGGGGGGGGGGGGGGGGGGGGGGG
>NZ_JAELTV010000297.1 GCF_016429005.1 Pedobacter sp. ASV19 | reverse complement strand
CCCCCCCCCCCCCCCCCCCCCCCCCCCCCCCCCCCCCCCACGTTTTTCAAGCAGACGACGGCATACGAGATAGAGCTGCCTGTCTCGTGGGCTCGGAGATGTGTATAAGAGACATGATCTGTGCATTTACAGCACTGTGTTTATTATTGTCTTACAGGTTCGTTATCCGTTACGTTTTCTTTTTGTCGCTGAGAGAGAAGAAATCTTTGAGAATTGGGATTTTTGGTGCTGGGGATTCGGGTGTTTCATCTTTTAATTTATTGGGAAAGGACAAGTTCTATCCTGCAGATGTTCTATTCTTCTTTGACGATAATCCAAGAAAGATAGGGAAACGGATTAACCGGATCCCGGTCATAGATGCGGAAAGTCTCCCGGAATATATTAAGAATTATCAATTGGACCAGCTTATCATCTCTCCTGAAGCAGTTTCTGTAGAACGAAAGGAAGAATTGCTTAAGGTAGTTAACGATGCAGGTATCCAATTGAAAGTATTGTCCCGCAGGGATGAGTGGTTTGTGGAAGACCGAACTGCGAGGGGACTGCACAATATGGAGATTGCTGATCTTTTGGGGCGGCAAACCATAGAGATCAATAATGAAAAGGTAAACTCCCTGATTTCCGGTAAAGTCATATTGGTTACCGGAGCTGCGGGATCTATTGGCAGCGAACTTTGCAGACAAATTCTGAAAGAGGGACCGGCTCAGTTGATCTTGCTGGATCAGGCTGAATCCGCTTTATATGAATTGGATATTGATCTCAAAAAGCAATGTGTTCATGTTCCGGTTGTTCCGGTATTGTGTGATATCTCTAATGAAAAGAGGTTGAAAGTGATTTTTGGGAAATATAAGATAGACCATATTTTTCATGCTGCTGCTTATAAGCATGTTCCGATGCAGGAGGAGCACCCTTATGAAGCCTTTAAATGCAATATTTATGGCACCTACCTTTTGGCTAACCTGGCCATGATCCACTCGGTCAGGAAATTTATTATGATTTCTACGGATAAGGCCGTAAATCCAACCAATATCATGGGGGCGACTAAAAGAACGGCTGAAATGTATATCCAGTCTTGTGCAGATTCTCCATTAAGAAATAATGACATTCAGTTTATTACCACAAGGTTTGGTAATGTTTTGGGTTCTAATGGTTCTGTGATTCCATTGTTTAAAAGACAGATTGAAACTGGCGGGCCTGTAACTGTGACCCATCCTGAAGTGATCAGGTACTTTATGACCATCAGCGAAGCCTGCAGCCTTGTTCTTGAAGCTGCTACTATGGGAAAAGGGGGCGAAATATTTGTTTTCGATATGGGGCAGCCAGTTAAGATTGTAGACCTGGCTAAAAAGATGATCAGGTTGAGCGGTGCAGAACCCAATAAGGATATACAGATCGAATATTCCGGTTTGAGGCCTGGTGAAAAGCTATATGAGGAGCTGCTGGCAGGAGAGGAAATTTCGCAAAAGACTTACCATCCTAAGATTATGGTGGCTAAAATTAGATCTGTAGAGCACCAATATGTAATGAACCACTTTGTAAGCCTCTTCAGTTATATGCAGGATAACGACGAAAGAAAAATGGTTAAACAATTAAAAATACTTGTTCCCGAATTCAGGAGCATGCATTCTCGTTTTTGTGAGTTGGATGAGCAGGAGGATCTTTTAGGGAGTGGGGTTGCAATGGGGTCTGTTGCCATTGGAAATTGAGCAGTGAAATGAATACGATATCTACTATACTACATATGTTTAAAACTAAAATTCCGGTTCTTTTTGTGCTGTGCAGTTTACTGCTTACTTCTTGTATCTCTAATAAGAAGATTACCTATTTTCAGAGGGATAAAGGAGACCCTTCTCTTGCCGACGACTCTTTGATACATTATTCCTTACCTGTTTATAAGCTTCAGTTTAATGATATTGTAGATATTCAGATTAAAACCACTATTCCGGAAATGAACGCTGTATTTGGATTAAGCAATCCTGGTGAGCAAGGCGTGGTTGGCAATCAGCTTACGGCTTCGCAGGGCGCTGGTGATGTATATTACATGACGGGTTATACCATTGATCAGGATGGCAATGTGAAATTGCCTTTTATAGGAAAGGTAAAGATCATGGGGCTCACGCTGGATGAAACAGAACAGCTGGTCTCTAAAAAACTAAGTGTTTATTTTGCAAAAAATGCCCAGGATCAGCTTTTTGTACGGGTTAAATTGGGTGGGATCCGGTTCAGTACGGTTGGTGAATTTAAAAAGCCTGGTAAATACGTAGTCCTGCAAGACCGGATGACGATTTTTGAGGCTATCGCCTATTCGGGAGATATGACCACGGAGGCTAAAAGAGGCCGGGTTATCTTATTGAGACAATATCCTGATGGGACAAAGATCCATATTCTGGATCTGAATAAGAGGAGCATCATCAAATCTCCTTATTATTTTATTCAGCCCAACGACCAGTTGTATGCGGAGCCCATGCGGATCAGGGAATTTGGTACTGGTTTTAGTGCGACATCTATACTTCAGCTTGTCGTAACCTCTTTAACTGCCATTGCATTGGTGATCAATTTAACCCGTTAATATGAGCCGCCAGATGCAAAATCTTACGCCCAATCATCAGAAACTGAAAGCCACAGATGACAATGCAGATCTGAAAAAGTTGTTTTATGATTTGCTTCGTATATGGCCGGCTGTATTGTTGTTGATTCTGGTAAACCTATGTGTTGCTTATCTGCTCACCAGAAAGTCTAATCCAACCTATCAGGCTCAGGCTACGCTCGAGATTAAACAGGACCAAAATCTGGCTTCGGTAGAGCTGTTCCAGACAATGGGTATTAAGACCCCAAGCAGTATTGAAAACGAGATCGCGATTTTAAATTCATTTACCCTGGCCTATAATGCATTGAAAGAGCTGGATTACAGAGTGGAGTATTTTAGAAAGGATCTGTGGAAGAAATATGAAGTTTACCATGCCTTGCCTTATGAGGTTGAAGTGGACTGGACACATGCGCAGTTGCTGGATGGTGAAATGAAAATCAAGTTAACAGACGGAGGTAAGTTTAAATTGTCTTTTGACGGGCCTGCTTTAAATCTGTCTAATCCGAAGGCCGTCGATAAAAAATACCCTGTGGATGTAGACAAATTAAAAATTGCTGGTGATTATGCTTTGAATACCTGGATTGAAGGTAAGCACTACCGGTTTAGACTTATTAAAAAAGGCCCGGACCCTGAAGGCATTCAGGATTTCTCCTTTAAGCTGAGGTCTGACTATGACCTGGCTGAACGCTACAGTAAAGCAATGAAGGTGGAAGCCTTGAAAAAAGAGTCTTCCGTATTGTCGCTTACTTTGGAGAGCAATATGGTAGAGAAGGATAAGATCTACCTGAACAAGATCATGGAGGTTTATCAGCAAAGGGAACTGAAAGAAAAAAACCAGACGTCTATCAACACTTCTGCTTTTATTAATGACCAGCTGAAGAACATCACCGATTCTCTGGTATTCTTTGAGGATAAACTTCAAAAATACCGGACTAAAAATGAAACATTTAACCTGGAAGAACAGGGGAGTTTAGTTTATACCCGGCTTTCTACGCTGCAGGACAACAATGCAGCTGTTGCTTTGAAGATCAAATACTACGAGAGCACCTTGAATTATCTGGAACATGGCAAGGTAAACCAATTGGTGGTTCCTTCTTCTATTGGTATAGAAGAAGATGTACTGGAAAAGCTGATTCCGGAATTGATTAGTGTACAGAACAGCAGGCTAAGGCTAAACGAGGTGCTTTCTAAAGACAACCGCGCCCTGAAAGAACTTGATTTCAAATATTCCACCATTCTGAATTCTTTAAAGGAAAACCTGAGCAGGTCTTTACAAATTGCCAAACTCTCTTTCCAGGATATGAATAAGCGGATCTCTGGTCTAAGCGGTGAGCTGGATCAGTTGCCTCAGGTGGAAAGAAATTTGCTGAGCATAAAGCGCCAGTTTACCATTAGTGAGAATATTTATCTGTATCTGTTGCAGAAAAGGTCGGAAGCTGAGATTACCAAGGCCAGCAATATGCCTTCAAGCGAGGTACTGGACCTTTCCCGGCAGATTGGGGGAATGCTTACACCTAAGCCGGTGAGAAATTATATCGTGGCTTTTTCACTCGGTATTTTATTGCCGGTCTTGTTCCTGTTTATCAAGAACCTGATCAATAACCGGATCTATGATGTGAAATTGCTGGAGAGCAAGTTATCGGTTCCTTTAATTGGAATTATTGGCCGGAGCCAGTGGAGAGAGAACAATAATGTGGTGTCCAATTATCCTAAGTCTTTTGTGAGTGAAAACTTTAGAAGTGTTCGGGTGAGTACGCAGTTTCTGCATCCACCAGACGAACCTATGGTGATTGCTTTTACCAGCAGTAAATCTGGCGAAGGGAAAACATTTTGTTCTGTGAATATGGCGGGTATTTATGCTTTAAGCGGAAAGAGAACCATTCTTGTTGGTATGGATTTAAGGAAGCCAAAAATTGCTTCTGATTTTAGTCTGATCAATGATGTTGGGGTAAGCACCTATTTGAGTACGAAGCGGGAGCTTCCGGAATTGATCAAAGCTTCTGGTTTTGAGAATCTGGATATTTTATTGTCTGGGGCCATCCCACCGAATCCTGCTGAACTGATTGGTAAGCCGCGTTTCCAGGAGATGATCCGGATTCTGAAGAATAGCTATGATGTGGTGATTCTCGATTGTCCGCCGGCAGCACTGGTTTCGGAAACCATAGATATTTTTAACCTGGCCGATCTCAACTTTTACATCTTCAGGCATATGTATTCTGACTGGAACTCTATTGAGAACATGAATGATCTGGTTGAAAAAGGCCTGATTAAAAAGACTTATGCGATTTACAATGATACAGAGGCACCATCTAGCTACGGATATGGCTATGACTATCATTTTGAGGAAACTCAGGAGAGCAAATGGAAGAAATTTTTAAAAATATTTAATAAACATGCGTAATTACTCTTTAGTCTCAGAATTACAACGTTCCAAAATTGCCATCATTGGTTTGGGTTACGTGGGTTTGCCACTTGCCGTGATCCTGGCCGAAAAATACAGGGTTGTGGGACTGGACATCAATAAGTTGAGGGTGGAAGAGCTTTTGACCGGCAATGACAATACACTTGAAATCAGTTCTGCTGTTTTACAGCCGGTTTTGAAAACTTGTGTGGCGGGCTTGGATGGAGCGCCTTCAGGGTTTTATCCATCTTTTGACCCCCGGGATGTTGAAAATTGTAATGTGTTTATTATTACAGTTCCTACACCCACAGACAAGCACGACAGGCCGGTTTTAACGCCGCTGGTGAAAGCCAGTGAGATGGTAGGTAAGGTTTTAAAGAGTGGTGATGTGGTGATCTATGAAAGTACTGTTTATCCTGGTGTAACCGAAGAAGAATGTGTGCCGGTATTGGAAAAGGTTTCCGGATTAACGTTTAACCAGGATTTCTTTGTGGGCTATTCTCCCGAAAGGATCAATCCGGGAGATAAACTTCGTACCGTAGCGAATATCATGAAAGTAACCTCCGGAAGTACACCGGAGACGGCCGATTTTGTAGATGCTTTATACAATTCTGTGATTAAGGCAGGAACATTTAAGGCATCTGGAATCAGGGTGGCAGAGGCTTCTAAAGTGATCGAAAATTCCCAGCGGGACATTAATATTGCTTTTGTGAATGAGCTGGCTATGATGTTTAATCTGATGGGGATAGATACCGCTGAAGTGTTGGAAGCAGCAGGAACCAAATGGAATTTTCTGCCTTTTAAACCGGGCCTGGTGGGTGGACATTGTATAGGGGTTGATCCTTATTATTTAGCTCAAAAATCGCAGGAAGTAGGCTATCATCCGGAAATCATTCTGGCTGGACGGCGTGTAAATAATGGAATGGGTAAACATATTGCGGCAGAGGTTCTGAAGCAAATGATGAGAAAAGACCTTAAAATACTAAATGCAAAGGTATTGCTCCTTGGTTTTACGTTTAAGGAAAACTGCCCGGATGTAAGGAATCTGTCTCTTATACACATCT
>NZ_JAELTV010000296.1 GCF_016429005.1 Pedobacter sp. ASV19 | reverse complement strand
AGAGACAGGTTTGAGTAGGTACTCTAACCGTTTCGGCTTTCAAATCTTCCCTTACATCCAGGTTGTTGATGTTTCGGTGGATTTCTCTTTTTACACCTTCAGAGGCATCTTTAAAATCCCTTATTCCCTGGCCTAGCCCACGTGCTAACTCTGGTAACTTTTTGCCGCCAAACAGCAGAAGAATAACTGCAAAGATCAGAATGAGCTCGCTTCCTCCAATATTTAAGAATTCTATTAATGTTCCTTGATACATATGCTTTATAAAAACAATTGGTGTTTTGTCCAAAGATAAAGTGCAATAAAGATATTTCAATCGACATTAAAACATTTTAATGTGGTTATTACTTTCTGTTGAAGATAGATCCGAATTTCTTCATATAGTCATTTAGCTGCACCTGTATTTTATTAGAGATAACAGTTTGTTTACCTTCTTTGGTGAAATCGACCATTGCATTCAAAAATTGCAAACAGAGCTGGATATCACGCACATTTACGTTGTTTTTATTTCCGTTTAATAAATAGTAATTGTATTCCAATTGATCAATAATGTAGGTGTCAGCAGTATCTATCAGTTTGTTACCCAGCGTAACATCATTTAATTGGAACGCCAGTTCCGCTAAAAAAAGTTTATGGCTTATTACATCGAGATAGGGTACTATATCAGGCATTTCCTGATCATATTTATGCAAAGCTTTCAAAGCAAGGTCATTGTGTCCTTCTTTTATCAGACCTTGCATGAGTTCAATGAATGTTGAGGTGACCACTGGGTAATACATCCATCTGGATTCATGATCGAGATAACGTGCATTTTTAAAGTTACCAAACTTGAACTTGTTCATCACGGTATTATACATCACCATGGTGTTTGTTTTGCTCATCTGATTTTGAAGCTTGGTATCTTTTTCAAAAGGTATTAAGTGATACACAAAACCCTCTTTATATAAATAAGGCTGTAAGCCGATAAAATTATCACTATTCATTGTTGTGGTAAAACAAATCGGTCTTTTCCAGTTGTTATGAACCAATATATCAAGCATAGCCAGGTTGTCTTTGGTAATATAGTTTGATGTATACTGCCATTCCATGCTCTTGGTGAGCTTACTTTTCTGATCTGCTGCAACCACACCATTTTTAAGAACCTCTTCCGGATCTATAGTAATTTTGAAGTTTTTCGTTGGCAGATAATTGCCATAATCACCGCTTTGGTATTGCAACATGACTTGTTTATCATCAGATGTTATAAAATCAAATACTTCCTTTAACTCTACAGGGCCAGAAATTTTCTGGTCATTGTAGTAAATGGCGTCCCTAACACCTTCTTTATACTTGTCGTAAGGCATAGAGATCGGCAAGGGATCCGATTGGTTCATTCCCTTCTGCATCTGGTGGATATACCAATCGGCTCCGAAAAGACTTAGGTTAACAATACGAACATCCGGTCTAATATTCTCTACTTCCTGTGCATACCATAATGGATAAGTGTCATTATCACCATAGGTAAATAAAATAGCATTTGGCGGACAAGAAATAAGGTAGTTATAGGCCATATCATGCGGAGTCCACTTGGTAGAACGATCATGGCTTTTCCACTCCTTGGCCGCCAGTATCGCAGGAGCCAGCAAGAGGCAGATTATAGTGGACCCTATAGCGGCGGTTTTGGGGCCAGTAAACCTACGGACGAATTCAGCCATGGCCAGTACACTGAGGCCTATCCAAATGGCAAAGGCATAAAAAGACCCCACATAGGAATAATCCCTTTCCCTTGGTTGCACCGAGGGCTGATTCACATAGAGTACAATGGCCAGGCCAGTGAAAAAGAAAAGTAACAGGATCACCAAGGCATCCTTCTTTTTACGCTTAACATGATAAATAGCCCCAATAAGGCCCAGAATTAAAGGCAGAGCATATAATGGAGCATAAGTTATACCATTGGTCACAGATTTTGGTAAATGCTTATTGCCATCGAAAATACCACTTGTCCAGTTGCCATCAATGCCATCCTTAGTCGTTTGTCCATCCGCATCATTATAACGGCCAACAAAGTTCCATAAAAAGTATCGCCAATACATCTGGTACATCTGCCAGCTCAGCATCCATTGTATATTATCACTAAAGTTTGGAGCCTTATCTCCCGAAATCTGCAGCCAATCTTTGTAAAATTGAATATCCTGTGCACTTGTACTGTACATACGGGGTAAAAACGTCGTATGATTATAGATCGATTCAACTTTGTTTCCGGCATTTTCATATTGTGTTTTTCCTTTCCGGTAAATGATCTCACCCTGCTTTTGATCTATAACATCAGCGTCATAGTAGGGGCCCTTTAGCAAGGGGTTCTCTCCATACTGGATACGGTTAAGGTAACCATACAATGTAAATGCGTTGTCGGGATGTGAATTGTTTAAGTGAGGATTTGCAGAGGCTCTGATTGGTATATAAGCGAAAGAACCGTAACCAAAATAGATGAAAGCGATACACAATAGTGCGAGGTTAAGCTTTGGTTTCCTATGTCGGATGCTATATACAATTCCTCCCACAATTGCTGCAATAAGCAACAATATAAAGAAAAATGCACCTGTTCCGAAGCTCAGGCCAAGTGAGTTTACAAAGAAAAGATCGAAGTATGCGGCAAGTTTAACAGTATAACCCCTGATACCATATTGCACAACAGCCAATATAATAATGCTGGTCAAAAAAGCCCAAATTCCATTTTTTATAGTGATCTTTTTACTCCTTCTGAAAAAGTAAACCATAGCTATAGCCGGAATGGTTAGTAAGTTAAGCAGATGTATACCAATTGATAAACCCATAATATAGGCGATGAAAACCAGCCATTTATCAGCCCGGGGTTCATCTGCATGGGCATCCCATTTTAATATGGCCCAGAATACAATTGCAGTACACATGGACGATAAGGCAAATACAATCGTCTCAACTGCCGAAAACCAAAACGTATCGGTATAGGTAAACGCTAAAGCGCCAACTAAACCAGATCCCATGATCAAGAGGAGATTTGATTGGCTCACCTCGTCGTCGCGTTTATTAAGGAGCAGTTTTTTTGCAAGTGCAGTTATGGTCCAGAACAAAAACATAATGGTCGCTCCGCTGGCTATTGCCGAACCCATATTTGTAAAATAAGGCACTTTAGTATGATCGCCCAGGGAGAGCAAGGAGAACATCTTGCCTAACATAGCAAATACAGGGTAGCCTGGTTGGTGGGATACTTGTAAACGGTAAGCACATGAAATAAACTCACCACAATCCCAAAAACTTACTGAAGGCTCCAAGGTTAAAATATAGGTGAGAGAAGCGATGACAAAACAAAGCCAACCTAACAGATTATTGATTTTTTTGTACTGCATTTATTTATATATTTTTATACCTAAGTTAAAGGTCTGTATTTTATAGCTAAGTAGTAGAAAAATCAGGCCCACATTAAATAATTCTAATGACGATTTGCTTAAGTTTTATTTTTTGTTTGTAAAAACAGGAGGCATAAATTATTATTTTACACAGATAGACATACTGCCTCCTGACGGACAATTTCCTCATTTTTTTTCATGGTGTATATAGCTGTTCTTATATCAAAATTAAACTTATGATATAAGGGGTTATATGGGTGGGCGCTAAAGGTCAGAAACCAGATGAGATCTTTGGTGTAAAGTATTCCAATACATTTGTCTTTTTCTACGATGGGTAATGATTCCAGATCAAGATCGAGTAAGACGTCCAGAGCTCTGATAACAAGGTTCTCCGGATGTAAATAAGTTTGTGGTTTTAGGTGGGGAGCATCAAAAGATTCTCCTTTCGTAATCAGGGATTTAACGGTCATGGGGATGGTGGTAGGGGTAGGGTCAGGCCATTACAGATATCATTTGAAGGGCTACACTGCCAAGTTCTTGGTTTTCGAAAATTTTCACGTGTTTGCTTGCCTGAGCTGGTGAAATCCCTTTGGAGAACAGTTTCCATGCTGTTTGAGGATCAATAACCAAGGTCGAATCTGGAATTTGACTGGCCTCGTCGGTCTGTTGCCAGCCAGATTCCGTATTAATAATCCTCCATTGTCCACCTGCTTCACCAGTAATTCTAACCTCTACAATGCTCCCTGCTGGTGCATGTGTATTGCGGTAAGTATGGGGAAGTGCATACAGTAAGGTATTTATAAAAGGATAGAAGAGTTCTTTGGTAAAAAGGCCAGGGTTGTTTACCGCATCTCTGATTTGTTGCTGATGGATAAACTTTTCGGTGTATTCCCTGGCAATATGAAACCAGTTCTCTGATTGACTTTCTCCAGCCCAAGCTACAGGGTAAATGGCTTTATCAAATGGGTTTAGTGTGCTTAAGTGGGCATAGTACTGTTCTCCTGTAATTTGGAGGAGATTTGTAACGAGTTTTGAACTCAATCTTTTGGCTGCTTGTATCCATTCTGCATTTTGTTGATTTAGATAAACGATGAGGTCTGTATATGAGCGGAATGGCTTGGAGGGGGTATTGAAATGCTGATCCCGGGACCCCGATAGGGCGCATATTTCCGTCCAGAAGATGTGCGGCAATGTCTTTTACTGTCCAAAGCGAGGCAATGGTTGGAAGTTGCCATTCCTTTTCTTGTAAGGAGTTAAGCAGTTCTATGAGTAAGGTATCTAAAACTGGGAAGAGGTGAAGTGTTTGAATTGGTATTTCCTTGCTTATCTTATCCATCAACGCTAAAGATAAGCATATTAGAGAAAAATAAGGAAATAAATGTTGCTTAAACTTTTACAATAAATAGAAATATATTTAGTTTAGAGATACTTTATTTACTATTAGTAGTTCGATTCGAAAAAACAAAATAAACCTATATATTTAAAAAAAACTACAACTAATGAAATATAAACTTTGGCTTAACCTTGCATTTTTGACATCAATCTCTTTCGCTTCGACAGCACAAACGGTAACACTTGATTATCATTTCAATCATGAAGTAAGAACCACTAAAACAGGAAAGAAGGAACGGTTTCATTACATGTGGGAAGATACCGGGGGTACTGGTTTTTCGATATTGGGCAAGGCTTTTACGGGTAATGGTGCAACGTTGAAATCTTTGGATGCCGCACCAACAGCTGCCAATTTGAAAAATACAGATGTATACATCATTGTTGATCCAGATACTAAAAAAGAGAGCCCAAATCCTAATTATATTGAAAAGAAAGACATCCTTGAAATTGTTAAATGGGTGAAATCAGGGGGCGTACTGTTTTTACTCGCGAATGATAGTGCTAATGTAGAATTGCCTCATTTCAATCAACTGGCGGGGAAATTCGGGCTGCATTTTAATGATGATCTTCAAAATCATGTGATTAATGACGATCATTTTGAGGATGGTGCAGTAGAAATTAAGAATGATCCAATTTTTAAAACCAGCCGCAAGATATTTATGAAAGATGTTTGTTCTATTTCGATTACTGGCGCAGCATATGCAGGATTGAAAAATAAGGACAACGCTGTTATTATGGCCATCACTAAGTACGGAAAAGGGACGGTTGTAGCTGTCGGAGATCCGTGGTTGTACAATGAATATACAAACGGCAGGTTGCCATCAGATTTCGAAAATGATAAAGCAGCCCATGACATTTCAAAATGGTTAATGGAGCAGGTTCCAGCGAAATAATCTTTTATTTTAATAAAAATATCATTTTAATCAAGTTTAACGCCTAAGATTTGGATAATACAATAATATATCGTAATATTGCGATATAGATTATGGGACTTACGAAATCAGAAATATTCACCGAAGAGCAAAACAGGCTTTCCACTTTACTGAAAGCTATTGCCCATCCTGCCAGAATAGCCATCTTACAACAGATCATTAAATCTAATGCCTGTATTTGTGGAGATTTGGTGGAAGAATTGGGATTAGCACAGGCCACAATCTCACAACATTTAAAAGAATTGAAAACAGCAGGTTTAATTCAGGGTACAATTGAAGGCGTGTCTGTTTGCTATTGTATTAACCCGGTAGTTTGGAAAGATCTGGAAAAACAGCTTTCAGGCTTCTTTGGTACATATAACTTCAAAGCAGATTGCTGCTAAAAAAATTTGATCAAATGTATCGTAATATTGCAATAATACTATAGAAGGAATCTAAAACTATAATCATCATAAACAGAATTTAAAAT
>NZ_JAELTV010000295.1 GCF_016429005.1 Pedobacter sp. ASV19 | reverse complement strand
CCCCCCCCCCCCCCCCCCCCCCCCCCCCCCCCCCCCCCCCCCCCCCCCCCCCCCTTTTCAAGCAGAAGACGGCATACGCGATAGAGCTGCCTGTCTCGTGGGCTCGGAGATGTGTATAAGAGACAGCGTTTTATCCTTCATCGTCTTCAACTCTCTTACAGCAGCCCCAAAAAGCACTCCCGACGACGGGATAATCACCGTATTGCGATTTAAAATAAAATGACCTGGCTGTGGACTCAAAACAGACGGTTGGGGAATTACGGTATATGTTCCAGGAGCAACCTGAGCATTTACAGTAATTTTAATACAAACTAACACTGACAACAAGGCCAGATTAATTAATCGACACTTCATATATAAATTTTACTAAAACCTTTTATTCAAATATAGAATATGATTTTTAAAAACAACCAACTAAAAAAACCTTAAATTATAAACGAGAAACAGCAACATAGCTCATCATAAAATGTGAACGTCAAACCGTTCAGGTTAACGCATTGTAAAAAAGCAAAAAAGGATCTTTTTACATCTGGCTTTACTGTATTTTAGCCACAAATCAATACCCATTATGAATTCATTATCCATCTTTAGAAAAGTAGCCGTTGCAGAAGGGATTTCTTATATTCTATTAATTTTTATTGCAATGCCCCTTAAATATTTTGCAGATCTTCCTTTGGCCGTAAAATACACCGGCTGGGCACATGGACTCTTATTTGTACTTTACATTGCCTTTTTTATCATGGCCTGGATGGATAACAAATGGAAAATAGGAAAATCAGCTCTGATTGTCCTGGCTTCCTTATTGCCTTTTGCCCCATTTTATGTTGATAAAAAGCTAAAAGAAGATAATTAAAAATAAATTTTGCTTTTTATAATTCATTTTATACATTTGCAACCCGCTAACAAAGCAAATGCCCAGCTGGCGGAATTGGTAGACGCGCTGGTCTCAAACACCTGTGGGAAACCGTGCCGGTTCGACTCCGGCGCTGGGTACGCTTTAAGCCCTAACAATCTGATTGTTAGGGCTTTTTGTTTTTAGGTTAAATTGAACCGTTATAAATACGAAGAAATTTTCCCTTATCTTTGCCAATAACTCAATATTCCCATACTGTGATTAATGTAAATAACATCTCCGTTTCATTTGGCGGAACCACCCTGTTTAGCGACGTAACCTTTTCGATAAACGAGAACGATAAAATTGCCCTGATGGGTAAAAATGGCGCGGGCAAATCGACCATCCTAAAGATCATTGCCGATGTGGCTAAACCTACTTCCGGGAATGTAACCGGTCCAAAAGATGCGGTAATAGCGTATTTACCACAACATCTGCTCACCCATGATAAGGTGACCGTTTTTGAAGAAACGATGAAAGCCTTCGAAGAGGTAAACCAGATGCAAAAAGAGCTTGATGAGCTGAATGAGCAGCTTACCATCCGTACAGATTACGAAAGTGATGATTACATGAAGCTGATCGAACGTGTATCGGAACTGAGTGAAAAATTTTATTCGATCGAAGAGATCAATTATGATGCAGAAGTAGAAAAGGTATTAAAAGGCTTAGGCTTCGAGCGTAAAGACTTTACCCGCCAAACCTCTGAGTTTTCCGGGGGATGGCGCATGCGCATCGAGCTGGCCAAAATCCTGTTAAAGAAGCCCGATCTTATCTTACTGGATGAGCCGACCAACCACATGGATATCGAGAGTATACAATGGCTGGAAGATTTCCTGATCAACTCAGCAAAGGCGGTGATGGTCATCTCACACGACCGTGCCTTTGTAGATAACATTACCAATCGTACCATCGAAGTTACGATGGGCAGAATATATGATTACAAAGCCAAATACAGCCACTATCTCCAGTTGCGCGCTGACCGTCGTGTACACCAATTGAAAGCTTATGAGGAACAGCAACGTTTTATTGCAGATAACCAGGAATTTATAGACAGGTTTAGAGGAACCTATTCCAAAACCCTGCAAGTGCAATCGCGCGTAAAGATGCTCGAAAAGCTCGAAGTTATTGAAATCGATGAAGTAGATACTTCCGCATTACGATTGAAATTTCCACCATCTCCACGTTCTGGCCAATATCCGGTAATTGTAGAAGAGCTTACTAAAACGTATGGCGATCATGTTGTATTTGAAAAAGCGTCTATGGTGATCGAAAAAGGAGAAAAGGTAGCTTTCGTAGGTAAAAACGGAGAAGGTAAGTCGACGATGATCAAAGCCATCATGAGTGAGATCGATTTTGAAGGAGATTTAAAAATAGGCCACAATGCCAAGATTGGTTACTTTGCCCAAAACCAGGCCGCGCTGCTTGACGAGAACTTAACGGTATTCGAAACCATCGACCAGATTCCATTAAGCGATGGTACCATAAAAATCAAAGACCTTTTGGGTGCCTTTATGTTCAGTGGCGATGACACCACAAAAAAAGTTAAGGTACTTTCAGGAGGTGAGAAAACCCGTTTAGCCATGATCAAGTTGCTCTTAGAACCCGTAAACGTACTAATACTGGATGAGCCAACCAATCATTTAGATATGAAAACAAAGGACATCATTAAGGATGCCCTTAAGGATTTTGATGGCACTTTGATTCTGGTATCCCATGATCGCGACTTCCTGGATGGGTTGGTAAAAAAAGTATTTGAGTTTGGAAATAAGCGCGTTAGGGAACATTTTGAGGATATCAAAGGATTCCTGGCCTACAAGAAAATGGACAGCTTAAAAGAAATCGAACAAAGCTAAAAAAGATATTTATCCTCAATACGCATCTAATGGATGCGTAAAAAGCCTTAGATTTCTCTAAGGCTTTTTGTTTGCAAACAAAAATTTCTATCATCAATTAACACCCCTATATTTATCATCTAAAAGTATATTTCCAAAACACATGTCTCACATTTGAGAAATACGTCATATATTGCGGTCATAATGAACAATACAGATACGCAACAGAAAATCATAGACGCCGCAATAGCCATCTTTAACGAAGACTTCTCTGCTCCTCTTGAAAAAGTAGCAGAAAAAGCTGCAGTAACCAGAAGAACACTACACCGATATTTTAAAGACAGAAATGACCTGGTTATGCATTGCGAAAAAGATATGCAAGTCAAATGCAGAAAATCGATGTCAGAAGCCATGAACAGCTCTACAGTGCCACTGGTACAGCTAGAAAACATGTTGTATGCGGGAATAAACTGTGGTGCAAAATATTCCTTTTTTAACAAAATCCACAGCCGGCACGAGCATCAGCACAATGCCAATAATGAAGCCTGTGCAGAATATGATGCCATGTATGAGAATTATAAAAACATCACCATTCAGCTGCAGGAAACCGGCCAGATCAGCAGACATTTAACTGTAGAATGGATATTAACCCTTTTCAGCAGCGTTATCAACGCAGCAGTTCAGGCAGAATCCATAGGTTCAATTGCCCGGAACAGCGTTAAAAAATTTGCCTGGTATTCCTTCAGTAAAGGCATTGGAATGTAAAAAAATTTGCTTAACAATGTCTCATTTATGAGACATAAAATGAATACATATGAACACTAGAAATTTTGAGGTCATTATCATCGGAGGAAGCTATGCAGGTTTATCAGCAGCGCTCTCCCTGGGCAGAGCAATTAGAAAAGTATTGGTTATAGACAATGGAAAGCCCTGCAACCGCCACACACCCCATTCTCACAACTTCCTTACACAAGATGGGAGATCACCTGCCATTATTGCAGAAACTGGAAAAGAACAAGTCATGCAATACCCAACAGTTCAGTTTATGGATGCATGGGTTACAGAGGTAAAAAAAGAGAAAGAACAGTTTATTGTATTCACCTCCGACCATCAAAATCTTACTGCAAAAAAAATACTCTTTGCAACCGGTGTAAAAGACCTGATGCCAGGTATTGAATCCTTTGATGACTGCTGGGGAATCTCAGCTATACATTGTCCCTATTGCCATGGTTATGAATATAAAGGTAAAAAAACAGGTCTCCTTGCCAACGGCGATATCGCCTTTGAATTCAGTCAGTTGCTCCATAACTGGACAGACCAGCTGACCATATTTACCAATGGTCCGTCCACCATTACATCAGCACAGGCAGATCAACTGGTGCTTAAAAACATATTTATAGTAGAAAAAAAGATCAGGAAGTTCCAGCACCATAAGGGTTATATTCAGTCTATGAAATTTAGGGATGGAAGCACTTTTCAGCTCGATGCTATATATGCGAAACTCTCATTTGAACAGCACAGCCCCATCCCTGAAAAACTCGGATGTAAAATTAACGAGCAAGGATATATCCAAATAGATGAATTCCAAAGAACCTCAATACCGGGTATATATGCTGCAGGCGACAACACCACAAGCATGCGTTCTGTTGCATCCGCTGTAGCCGCAGGAACAAAAGCTGGTGCTTTTATAAATCATGATTTGATCTCCGGAAATTAACCTGAACTGAGGCCTTACCATCAGGGCAATAACAGCCTTGCCCTGATGCTTTCACTATAAGAATAAGCACTCTTAATTTTTGAATTCTTCGAATCCTCCATCACAAGTAAATATGTCCCTTTAAAATACTTATGTAATTCCTTTATTTTAAGTTTGTTTACAATAAAGCTCCTGTGTACCCGTATAAACTCCGGAGGAAGCCTCTCCTGCAGATAGCTAAGGGAATAATCGACCAGTTTCTCTTCATCCTTTGTATGCAGACAAACATATTTATCTTTGGCCTCAAAAAAATAAATATCTCCAACAGCCACTAAATTGATCCTGTTACCCAGTTTTACAGGTATTGTACTGATCCTGTCGTCTGTTTTATGCCCTTCAATCAATCTCTGTATTTTCAATAGGATACCTCCATCATTAATGCCCCTGCGTTCCATTATCCTATTTATAGTTAAACGCAAACGCTCCTCCTCTACTGGTTTGAGCAAATAATCCAATGAGTTTTTCTCAAAGGCCTGTACTGCGTAATGTTCATAAGCAGTAACAAAAACGATCAATGGCATATATTCCAGATGGTTCAACACCTCAAATCCATTAAAGCCGGGCATCTGGATATCCAAAAAAACAAGATCCGGACGATAATGATTGATAAACTCAACGGCCGATTTACCATCCTTTACCTCACCAACAATTTTAAATTCAGGATAAACAGCCAGTGCTCTTTTTAAGCGATGAATGGCGATATCTTCATCATCAACCAGAAGGGTACTAATTTCCTGCGGGAATGGTAAGACAGACATATTTTTCAGGATTATTGTGAAACTCTATTTTAAAGCCATCAGCGTAAAGCAACTTCAACTTGTTCATCACCATTTGAATACCCAGACCTCCTGAAGGCTTATCCGAAAAGGAAGGACCGGAATCTCTAATGCTGATGACCATCTTATCGCCGTCTAATACAACCCTCACCACAATTAATCCACTTTCAGTGCAAGTCTCTATCCCGTGTTTAACTGCATTTTCTACCAGGGGTTGTAAAACAAAAGACGGTATGTTTAAATTTAATGTCTGCGAATCCGCATCTATAATGTATTTCATCCGGTCTTCAAAACGGATGTGTTGCATATGCAGATAAGTTTCCACAACCTCCAGTTCATCTTGTACGGTATGAAAAGTTACACTGCCTTTATTTAAAGTAAACCTAAAAAACTTTGACAAAAGCATCACCAACTCTTCTGCCTTAGGCGGATCTTTTGAAATCAGCCCCGCGATGGTATTATGAACATTATACAAGAAATGCGGATTTACTTTCGCCCGAAGAAGTTCCAGCTCAAAAACCGTTTGTTGTTGTTCCAGCTGCAAAACACGGAACTGCTGATTAGATATTCTGGAATTCAATTCACTTTTCGATTCTTCACTCACGTAAACAGGTATCCCTATCACCAATACGATCAGTATATTTAATATGTATATACTCCCACCACTCATCAATTCATATCGATGACCTGGCCATAGCATCGACTGCGGTAAGAAAGTTATTTCAGCTGTCTCTTATACACATCTGACGCTGCCGACGAACGTTAGCCGGTGTAGATCTCGGGGGTGGCCGTATCATTAAAAAAGGGGGGGGGGGGGGGGGGGGGGGGGGGGGGGGGGGGGGGGGGGGGGGGGGGGGGGGGGGGGGGGGGGGGGGGGGGGGGGGGGGGGGGGGGGGGGGGGGGGGGGGGG
>NZ_JAELTV010000294.1 GCF_016429005.1 Pedobacter sp. ASV19 | reverse complement strand
CCCCCCCCCCCCCCCCCCCCCCCCCCCCCCCCCCCCCCCCCCCCCCCCCCCCCCCCCCCCCCCCCCCCCCCCCCCCCCCCCCCCCCCCCCCCCCAAAAAAAACCTTTTTTACGTTCGTCGGCAGCGTCAGATGTGTATAAGAGACAGTTACCATATTTATTACCCGGTGCAAATCTGGTCGATCCGTCTCTTCTGAAATTTACGGTGAGCAGATAACGGTCATCATAATTATAATTCAAACGGGCAAACATCCCAAAAAAAGCATACGGATATTTACTTCCGGCTAAAGATTTATTGGTTCCGTTGTCTAAAACCAGGTAGTCCGGATCAAGTTGTTCTGAATGTCCACTAAGTGTACTTGTTGTGTTTTTATTGTAACTGACCCCGGTAACCACATTAACGACATGCTTGCCAAAGGTCTTATCATAAGTCAGCGTATTGTCGATTAAATTATTGGTATAGGTTCTGGTGGCATTGTCTAAACGGTTCACCGATTCTTTAAAAAAGAAACCAAGGTCAAATACCGGTTGAAAAGCGAAATCATGTGCTATAGTTTTATCATACGCAGCGTTTACCTTGTATTTTAAGCTGTGTCCGTTGCTGTTGAGCAGTTGCGCTTCAGCCCAGGCTACGGCAAAAGTTCTATCTACATCTGTATAATTAGTAAATAAACTGTTTACGCCCACCACATTGAGTGATATGGCCCTCTCCAGATCTGATTGTGTGCCTCCAAAACCATTAAGCATGGTGGGATCATAGACCTTTTGTGTTGGAATCGCTATCAATAAATCATTGATCATAGCGGGCCTTCCTCCTTTTAAAACATCCCCACGGTAGGTAAGTGAATTTTCTTTAGAATGGGTATAGCTTAAAGATTGGCCGAACTTAAAGATTCCCTTTTGCTGCGTAGTGTTTACTCGACCGGTGTAACGGGTATAATCGGGTCCCTGGCCTACAAATGTACCACCTTGTTTAAAGTAATCAAGGGATACATTGTAGGTAGAGCTTTCCGTACCACCAGAAAAATTAAGGTTCTGATTGACTCTCTGACCTGTTTTTAAACCTTCCTTTTGCCAGTCAGTATCTACATTACTGATGTAACGTAGATTGTTGGGATCATTGGCTGGTGCCATGGTCTGATTGCCATTCAATTGAGATTCATTATTTAAAGTTTGATAACCTACACGGTTGGCCACTGGTATCCTCTGAGCCACTTTATCCACTCCGTAGTAACCGCTATAGTCGATGCGTAAAGGGGTTCCCTTTTTACCTTGCTTAGTGGTAATGATAATGACCCCATTGGCTGCTGCTGCACCGTAGATCGCCGCCGCAGTACCATCCTTCAGGACCTGCATAGATTCAATATCATTTGGACTAAAATCTCTTGGGGGATTAAAAAGCATGACTCCATCTACGACATACAAAGGTGTCTGGTTGCCAAAGGTGGTTAAGCCACGGATACGAATCGTCGGCGACGAACCTGGCTGACCATCATTGGTTACCGAGATACCAGCCACGCGACCCTGTAGCAATTGTCCAACATCACTGGCCGATGTCTTTTTCATCTCTGTTGTATTTACTGAAGCTACCGAACCGGTCACATCACTTTTCTTCTGGCTTCCATAACCTACTACAACGACATCGTTTAGGGTTACACTGCTTGGTTTAAGCACAACATTAACCTGGCTTCGCCCATTTAACACAATCTCCTGATCTGTAAAACCCAGGAGTTTCACCAACAACACATCATTAGCGGATGCAGGAATAGAAAAGTGACCACTACCATCTGTCGCGGTAGCCGCAGGCTTTCCTTTAACCTGAACGGTTGCTCCAGGTAGTCCTATGCCCTGCTCATCGGCAATTTTTCCTTTGACCAGAGGCTGACTCTGGGCATTCAGGAAAACCGGAAAAAAAAGGAGCAACAATAGCAGATGCCAATTGTGCCTCCGGTAATTTTGGAGTAAAAAAGATCTCATAGAATTATATGTTTATTATTTGGTTGCAAGTGAGAATTAACAAAAAGTAAAGGTGCCGCCGGGATGTACATAGTTGAAAATTTCGCCTATAAATCCGGGACATTTTCATACCTTATTCCTTCAATTATAGCACAGGTTAATACTTGGTTTTTTATCCTGATCAATACTTTATGATCATAAATCGAATGTAGGGAAAAAACATTAACCGTCAAATTAACATTTAAAAACAAAATAAAAGTTGATTTGATAATTAAAAACAGCACACAAACATCTCACCAAAAAACATTTAAATAATTGATTAAAAGATATTTAACAATAAATAAACAAGCTGAAAAACAGAAAAAATTCTTATATAACAGAAAAGAAACAAACCGTATTTTACTAATATCATACAGTTTTATGCTAAAAACTTGTTAATAAATGGGCTAATATTTATTTATTTTATGCAAAAATGAGGGCAAAAATATCAGTTTTATTGTGTATTTGATAAGCAGATCTCCTCCCTGGCAAAGAGGATAAAATGGAAAACTCATAAATAAATGTTAATTTAACGATTAATTACTTAAAGACTTACTCCAGTAACCAAATATCACCATCAAAATGAAGCACCATTTCCTCTTCCTGATTTTACTTTTATGTACAGCATTTTCACATGCTCAAAGCTTGTCCAGCCCTGACCAGAAAATTAGAGTTGATGTAGCGGTATCTTCAGGTCAACCGGTATACAGTATTTATTTTAACAAACGTCTGATACTTCAAAAATCTGCTCTTGGCGTAGATATCAATGGCATTTCTTTTCACGATCAGCTAAAGACAAGCAGTGTGTCCCATGTTCAAGCCATGGAAACACATTATAATCTGCTTAATGCAAAGAAAAGCGAGATTACCTATAAAGCCAACAAGCGCACATTTATATGGAGCAACGTAAAGGGACAAAAAATCGGCGTTACTTTCCAGGTGTCCAACGATGGCGTTGCCTTTCGTTATGAGTTTACGGGTAAACAAGACCTGCTTAGCACTGTCAATAAGGAATATACCAATTATCATTTCCCGGAAACAGCTAAAGCTTGGCTGCAGCACAAAGCAGAAGCCCAAACAGGTTGGGAACATACCAATCCGTCCTACGAAGAGAACTACCAACAAGATATTGCCATCGGCACATCATCGAAAACCGGTTGGGTTTATCCCGCTCTTTTTAAATCAAATGATGTCTGGATGGCCATTACAGAGGCCGGAATGGATGGCAAGTATTGCGGCACTTTTATAAAAAATGAGCCAGGCAGCCCGGTGTATCAGATTACTTTTCCAGATACCAGAGAAGTTTTCACGGGCAAAGGATCCTTACCGGAATCTAAGGGTTCATGGACTTCTCCCTGGAGGGTTATTGCTATTGGTTCTTTAAAGACCATCATGGAGTCTACCCTGGGAACTGATCTGGCTCAGCCTGCGATCCCCTTAAAAGATGCGTCTTTCATCAAACCCGGCCAGGCTTCCTGGAGCTGGATTATGAGCAAAGACGAATTTATTACCTATGAGGAGCAAAAAAAATATATTGATTATGCTGCAGATATGAAATGGGCTTTCACTTTAATAGATGTAGATTGGGACACTAAAATAGGTTATGAAAAAATAACTGAACTTGCAGCTTATGCTGCAAAAAAGAATGTGGGTTTATTATTGTGGTACAATTCTGCCGGAAGCTGGAATACGGTACCTTACCATCCCAAAAATAAATTACTGACCCATGAAAGCCGTGTGGAAGAATTCAGCCGTTTGCAAAAAATGGGTATCAAAGGAGTCAAGATCGATTTCTTTAATGGTGATGGCCGCTCTATGATTGCTTATTACACGGAGATACTAAAGGATGCTGCAGATTACCAGTTATTGGTTAATTTCCATGGTGCAACTTTACCAAGGGGTTGGGCAAGAACTTATCCTCACTTAATGACCACCGAAGCAGTAAAAGGTTTTGAAATGATCACTTTTATGCAGGAGGCAGCAGATCTGGAAGCTACGCATGCAGCGATGCTCCCTTTTACGAGAAATCTGTTTGATCCTATGGATTTTACACCTATGAACCTGTACAAAATCCCTACAAATGTGATCCGCAAAACCACAAGTGCTTTCGAATTGGCAACCACCGTATTGTTTCTTTCCGGTATTCAGCATTATGCAGAATCGCCAGAAGGAATGGCCAAGGTTCCTTCAGATGTAAAAACATTTTTGAGTTCGTTGCCTACGCACTGGGATGAGGTGAAATTTATAGATGGATTGCCTGGGAAACTTGTAATTATAGCCAGAAGAAGTGGCTCTAAATGGTATGTGGCTGGTATAAATGGAGAGAATAAACCAAAGAAAGTTTTGCTCGATTTGTCTGCATTGAGAATGGCTAAAGCTAAATTTTTCAATGATGGTAAAGAGCCACTTAGCTTTGACATTAGCGAGGTGAATACTGCGCAGAAATATGAAATGGAATTAAAGGCTAATGGTGGCTTTGTGTTGGTGCAAGAATAGTTTTGTTTATTGAATATCGGCACAATAGTGGTAGTTGCAATGGTCAGCTCCTTCCCTCTGCAATTTGCTACGAAAAATCCTTATACTCTGCGGAAAGCCCTCAGAGATCTTGTGCTCTTCGCGCACCTGATATCGTTAGCCTTGAAGTAGAGTACAAGGATTTTTCTAAAAAAACTAAATAACAACAACCAGGCGTTTTCCGTCTGAAACATCCAGATCCCATAGCGTTGATATATCATCTAGCCTATGGGTAACTGTTTGTACTTTCAACTTTCCTTCCGCGGACAGTTGAAACATTTCCGGTAAAACCTCAGAAAAAAGTTTTCTTACCTGTTCTTTGGGCCAGCTTCCTAACCCTGAGCCCGTCAGTTGCAAATCTACACTTCTAAGAGTCGCTGCAGATAGTTGGATCAAATCTCCCGCCATGCTACCAACGGAGACGAACCTTGTTTTATGTGTAAACGACCCATTCCCCATTAAACTTGTTAATATCATCTCGGCCGTATGTCCCCACAAATAGTCGATAACCACATCAATGGAGTAAGCCGCATGGATTTCCTTTAAACGTGTAATAAAAGCTTCCTCGTCTAGTTTAATGGAAATGACTTCATCTGCCCCTAGTGACAGCAAGCCCTGTAAAGATTGCTCATTCCTTCCAGTTGCAATGACTTTCTTAGCACCATAATATTTTGCAATCTGTACCACTACACGCCCGGTAAAACCTGTAGCACCATTAATGAGCACCACATCCCCTGGCTGAATTTTTGCTTTAAACTTTAAACCCATCGCTGCGCCGATGACTGCATTTGGCAATGCAGCTGCATCCGCATCACTCAATGCTTCTGGCAGTTTAACTATTCTGTCTTTATGTATAGTGGCCTTTTCTGCCAGCATACCACTCACTCCCATTCCATATACTCTGGTTCCATCTTCGAGTAGGCAAACACCATCACCACCAATCACCCGGCCATTTTCTTTTAGCACCTCGCTGGAATAGTGTTTGCCAGATGCGGTACCCTTATCAAAGTGTTTAATGGCGACGGCTTTGACTCTAACCAAAACCTCATCTTCATTCTGTACTGTTGGTTCCGGAAAATCTACATATTGAGGCAATTCACCTCTCTGATACATTACTGCTGCTTTCATATCTTAATTATTTAGAATTCAATATCTGATCTATAACGAAAAGACATCACAAAAGTAAGCAGGGGTAATTTTCAGATCGATAACATATGTTATCAAGTTATCAAGGTTAAAAATGGTCTTTGCCCTTAGCCAGTTTACTTTTTATCCGGCTTAAATGAACTGTGCTGACACCGAGATAAGCAGCAATGTAGTGCTGCGGCACCCTCTGTACAATGTGCGGTCTGTCTTTTAGCAATTTCTCATAGCGTTGTTCAGGGGTATCCCGGATAAAAGAAACAAATTCATTAATATAATGGGTTTGACGCTGCGCAGCAATTTGCAAGATCATTTTGAGAAAATCGGGTTCAGCACTTAGCTCTTCCATCAGTTGCGTAACGTATTTCCTGTCTCTTATACACATCTAAAAAGGGGGGGGGGGGGGGGGGGGGGGGGGGGGGGGGGGGGGGGGGGGGGGGGGG
>NZ_JAELTV010000293.1 GCF_016429005.1 Pedobacter sp. ASV19 | reverse complement strand
AGATGTGTATAAGAGACAGCGACATGTTCTGCATCATAAAATGTACTGCCTGTAGCTGGATCAATAGCTATTGCCTTCTGTATTACGGGCGGCAAAGTATTGATTAAAGCAGCACCCCCCGAAAGGAGGGCTGCTTTTTTTATAAAATCTCTACGTGAATTCATGTTTTTTCTTAGAAAGAATATCTAGCTCCTAATTGAATTTGGTAAGGTGTTCCATTTGCTTGTGTTACACCCACATTTTCATTTACCCGGTATTCATATTGTTGTTTGACCTGATCAAACTTTGTAACATATAATAAGTTCTGGTCACCTAGGTTATGATTAACTCCCCATTTTTTGTTCAGCAGGTTTGCAAAATTGAAAACGTCAACGCTGAAGGTGAGTTTTTGTGTTTTATAGGTTTTGAATTCCTTTTGTAGCCTGATGTCAAATGTACCCGAGAAAGGGTTGATACCACCATTTCTATCCGCTATTTTACCCAGGCTTTTCAAGATGTAATCCTTAGCCCTGTTATCAGGGTTGTTGAGAATTTTTTCCATTGAAGCCTTATTTGCAGCACTGATCGTTGGGCTTTTCGGATCGAATACAAAAGCAAGATCGTTATCATTGCCTGGGCCACCTACAAAGTCACCATTGATATCTGCATCTACGGTCATAGAATATCTTGTTCCACCAATTCCCCTGAAGGTACCGCTTAGTGAGAATCCCTTCCAGGAAGGCGTTGTACCATAGATTACAAGTTTATTTCTATAGTGATTATCAGAATAAAAAATTTCTGAAAGATCACGCGGATCTGACTTCACTGGTCTGAATGTAGATGTATTGGCTACGTTTCCATTGTATGAAGAATTATCTTTAGCATCGTTAAGGGTATAACTTACATTTAAATATCCATCTTTCAGATAGCGGAAACTAGCATCAATGACTATTGCTTTCTGAGTCAATACTGCTCCATTGGTTAACATCAGTACCCTGCCAACTTCGTTGGTTTTTCTGGCAAGTACATTGTTGGTAATTCCCGCTGCAGTAATAGAATTTGCAGGTACAAACACAGCCCTGTTTTCTTCATTTGCCAAACGGAAGTAAGGATTATCCACCAGGTTTTTATCCAGGTAGACATAATTGTTCTTTGTATGTGAATACAGGAAATTAACACCAAGTCTTAAACGGTCTCCAATAATTTTGTTGTAGCTTAGGTTCATCTTGAAGATAGAAGGCATTTTTAAATTCGGATCGTTCAAATTGATCGTTGAGACATAAGGTACACCCGCAATAATTCCGGGCGCACTTGAAGGATTGTCTCTGTATGATGGGAAGTTCGGAACCGGAACTAAACTCGGGCCACTGGCTGGACGCGATACATCAATAGAAGCTACCTTTGTTCCACTGTTCTGAATATTGTTAACCTGCGCATAATTTACCGGATAAGCGGAAAATAAACCACCACCTAAACGGATAATGTTCTTTTTCTCACCATTAACGTCCCATGTAAATTGCACACGCGGCTGAATTTTTCCAGCGTCGGTAATCTTACTATCGGTTCTTAAACCTAAGGTCCGCTCTACTACAGGATTATAGTCTGCACCTGTTAAAAAGCTGGTAACATCATAACGAAGACCAAACATGGCACTCACATTGTTAGCTACATCATATTCTACCTGA
Source organism: Pedobacter sp. ASV19 (assembly GCF_016429005.1). Lineage (GTDB taxonomy): Bacteria > Bacteroidota > Bacteroidia > Sphingobacteriales > Sphingobacteriaceae > Pedobacter. The sequence goes on along the minus strand of NZ_JAELTV010000293.1, from coordinate 4,451 downwards.
CCAAATACCGAAGCATTTAAGATATATTGTTGAACAGATGGTACGCCATTGATTGGTGCTTCCCTGGCATATCTTGAAGCGTTTAGATTATCAAAATCATTTAAGCTGTTAAAGATAAAACGGCCATTCTGCTCACTCGAAATATAAGTATCCAGGTAAGTCAATGTATTATCCGTGCCAAAAGTAAATTTGTATTTACCTAAATTATAATAAGAAGTATTCACCAACTGGAGCTGATTTTCCAGGTTGTTTTCCGGAAAGAAACGTTGTCCACCTAGCTGTACGGTCTTATTTCCAATGGTTCCATTAGGTAAAGTAGACTTTACGGTTACAATAGCTCTTGGAATATTTTCAGCAGGCAGTTCATTATTGGGTACATAATTTCTCTTTGCGGTCTGGAACTGAATCTTTAACTCATTCAAAAAGTTAGGCTTTAGCTGAGAACGCAAGGATAGGAGCGTACTGTTTTCCCGTGATTTAAAATTTCCCCATACTTCAAACAGATTGATGTTCGAGTTATCATCGCTACTGTTTGGATTATTCCAGTCACTGTAGTTATTTCTTAGCGTCAAACGATGTTTATCGTTGATCTGCCAGTCTAAACGTGCAAAGAATGTATTTGCAAGCGTTTGTCTTTTAAACTCACCAACCTGTTTCCCACTTCCTAAACCATATTTTGCCCTACCGATACTTAGAACGCTATCCAGCGCACCTTTGCTAATTCCAAGGTTAATTTGATCCTGATCACTACGGATATCAGCAATAAAAAAAGGCATACTTTCGTTCTGACGATCCAGTGCGGTAAAAAAATGAAGTTTATCCTTAATGATCGGTCCACCCAAACTAAAACCATACTGATTGGTTGTGAACTTCTGTGAGCGTTTGTTACCTCGTATATCATAAGGACTTGCCAGAAAATCTGATCGGTAATAATCAAACGCTGATCCAGTAAGTATATTGGTCCCTGACTTAGTCACCGCACTAATTGTACCCCCACCTTCGCGACCTTTATAAACATCATAAACATTGGTTGCAACCTCAAATTCACGGATAGCTTCCAATGACAAGGAATAAGGGCCACTTCCTATTGCTCCGGAGGTCAGGTTATTTCTTGCGCTGGCACCATCGATTAAATAGTTGGTAGAAGAAGCACGTTGACCGCTGATATTTGTTCCATTGGTTGTTGGTGCTAAAGCAGAAAGATTATTGAAATTTCTGTTCTGTGTAGGCAGCTGCTGGATGTTTTGTGAAGTAATTGCCGTACTGGAACCTAGGCGGTCAATCCTTTTAGTTAATGAATTGGTATTTATAACGACCTCATTTAACTGATTATTGGCCTCTGTAAGTTTGAAGTTCGCTACGATGTTATCACCTTGATTCAGCGTAAAATCGGTTTTAATTTGTTTAGGATAACCAATATAAGTTACTGTAACTGTGTAAGGTTTACCAAGCGGTAGCTGGATTAGTGAATAAAGACCATCTTTATTTGTCATGGTCACCGTACGGAAACCTGTTGATTCGTTACGTAAAACTACTGACGCACCAGGAACAGGTATTCCTTTTTCATCCGTTACTTTTCCAGTAATAGAGGCATCGGTAGATTGTGCTTTGACCTGTGTTGTTGTTATTAAGAGTAACAGCAGAAAAGTCTGTTTCATCAGAAACGAAATATTTCTCACTGATTTTTTCAGATATTGGTAATAATGTTGCATATTTATTTGCTTTGATTAATTCTAAGAGTTAATTGAATAAGACAGGGCTGCTTCAGCGCTGACTGAGGCCGGGAGTGCGGGAACACTTTCGGCTTTTTATATTTAATTTTTCTACATCTAAAGTGGATTTGGGTTAAGGGTTAAGGTGTATTTTGTTAATTGGTAACTCATACCGGTTTGCAGAGCTATTCGCTGAACGGCTTGTTGTATTGGCTGGTTTGCCAGGAACAGGGTATATGTTTTCTTATCTTTTTGTGGACTAGTTACCTTGACTTCAATATTATACTGTCTGGAAAGCGCAGTGCCGATCTGAGCAAGTGTTAGATTTTCCAGGTAAACAGAGTGGTTTGATTTCCATTTGCTCAATAAACTGACCTCTTGCTTATTGATCATTTTTTGTTCTGTTACCAGGTTATAGGTTAATACCTCATTAGGTGTTAAACCTTTTGCAAGCGGTTTACCAAGGTAATCTACTTTTACTTTTCCTGATGTGACAGCTACGTTATAAGTATTCAGCTCAGCATAAGATTTGATGTTAAAAGATGTTCCCAAAACTGTCGTCGTAAAATTCTGTGTAATGACTTTAAAAGGTCTGCGTCTATCTTTTTTGACTTGAAAAAAAGCTTCCCCATGTTCCAGATATACTTTTCTGAAGTTGGAGTTGGTGAAATTGGCAGCTACACTTAATTTGGTAGCAGAATTCAGCCAGATTTGCGTACCATCCTCTAAGGTTATTTTTTTGTGTTGGCTATTCGCTGTATTGAAAACCCTGACCAGATCTTGTTTATCCTGTTTTGGGTGATTTGGTTGACGAAAAGTAAGGACACATACACCAGAAATTAAAAACAGCATACAGGCAATTTTTAGCCATTTGAATGGGTTTTGTTTTTTGTCCTTTTGATCAATACTGTGCTGAATCCCGCTATATAATGTTGAACGGATTTGTTCTGCCAGAAGCTGATTGGTGTGAATATTTAAAGAATCACCCTTCTTTTTTTCCTCAAACCAGTCGTCTATAATGCTTCTTTCCAGATCGGTTAATGATCCGGATTGATATTGACCAAATTTTTCTTGTAAGTATTTGTCCCCTTTAATTTTCATTTCGCCTATAAAGCGTTTGATGAGCCAAAAAGTACTTTAATTTAATGTTAAGATTGGATTAAGTTTATTGATGTTGGGATTTAGATGGTCAATAATCAGGGAGGCTTTCTGGAAAAATTAAATTCATGGTAGAAAATGCCAAGTTCGCATTTCAGATTGCCTGGTTAAGCCATTTGTTCATTGTCCTATAGGCTGGGCCAAAATATCTTTGGATAGGATTATTAATAAATATTAATTGTAATAAACATAATTGAAGACAGATGAAAAAAACTGCACAAAAGATGGCAAGTGCTATAATTGTAATTGCCGCACTATTTTTTAGTACAAGAGGCCTCGCACAAACGCCTGCCGCGGCTAAAAACCAGTCTCCTGATGCTATACGTCCCTTCCATGTGAACGTTCCGGAAAAAAAACTCATTGATCTTAAACGCCGGATTTTGGCAACAGAATGGCCGGAGCGTGAAACTGTTAAAGATGAGACACAAGGTGTACAACTTTCTACTATTCAGAAGCTTGCAGCTTATTGGGCGAAGGGCTACAATTGGCGTAAATTTGAAGCAAAACTTAATGCCTTGCCTCAATTCATTACTAATATTGATGGGCTGGATATTCACTTCATTCACGTACGTTCCAAACATAAAAATGCTTTGCCAATCCTAATTACTCACGGCTGGCCGGGCTCCATTATCGAGCAGATGAAAATTATTGGTCCGTTAACCGATCCTACTGCCTACGGTGGCAAGGCTGAAGACGCTTTTGATGTAATTATTCCGTCGTTACCCGGCTATGGATTTTCAGGTAAGCCAACTGCTGCCGGCTGGGATCCGCAACGCATTGCAAGAGCATGGGTTGTACTTATGAAACGCCTTGGATATAAACGTTTTGTAGCGCAAGGCGGTGATTGGGGTAATGCGGTTACCGAACAAATGGCATTGCAAGCACCACCAGAATTAATTGGCATTCATACGAATATGCCTGCTACAGTTCCGTCAGATGTTGCAAAAGCACTCCAGTTCAACGAACAGGCACCATCTAATCTATCGGCCGATGAGAAACATGCATATGATCAACTTGACTTTTTTTACAAACATGGCTTGGGTTATGCTAATGAAATGGCGAACCGACCACAGACATTATACGCGATACAGGATTCACCCGTTGGTCTGGCCGCCTGGATGCTTGACCACGATGCAACTAGTTTGTCGCTGATTACACGTGTTTTCAACGGGCATCCTGAAGGTTTAACGCGCGACGACATTCTTGACAACGTAACGCTATACTGGTTAACAGGCACAGCGGTTTCCTCGGCACGCCTTTATTGGGAAAGTAAGCTTGCCTTCTTCGCGCCTAAGGGAATTACCATCCCGGTAGCGGTAAGCGCTTTTCCTGATGAACTTTATCAAGCTCCACGGAGTTGGACAGAGAAGGCCTATCCTAAACTTATACATTATAATAAACTTAACAAAGGAGGACATTTTGCGGCATGGGAACAGCCACAGGTTTTTACAGAAGAACTCCGTGCAGCGTTTAAATCACTGCGTTAATCATTTGGAGGGTTATGTCTGTCTCTTATACACATCTAAAAAGGGGGGGGGGGGGGGGGGGGGGGGGGGGGGGGGGGGGGGGGGGGGGGGGGGG
>NZ_JAELTV010000292.1 GCF_016429005.1 Pedobacter sp. ASV19 | reverse complement strand
CCCCCCCCCCCCCCCCCCCCCCCCCCCCCCCCCCCCCCCCCCCCCCCCCCCCCCCCCCCCCCCCCCCCCCCCCCCCCCCCCCCCCCCCCCCCCCCCCCCCCCCCCCCCCCTTTTTAATGATCCGCCCACCACCGAGATCTACACCGGCTAACGTTCGTCGGCAGCGTCAGATGTGTATAAGAGACAGTAAGTACACTTGGCAGTGATAATAATTTTCGATATTCTGATTTCTGGACATACAGTACTGATAGGTTCAATATTTCCAAAGTACAATTAACTTATGCGTTTCCAGCTAAAATCCTTAAGAATTCTTTCGTGAAAGGCTTAAATATATATGCCATAGGTAGCAATTTACTCACCATTGCAAAAAATAGGGAAGTTATGGAATTAAACATCGGCACAACGCCGCAAACGCGCTTCTATAATCTTGGAGTTAAAGCGGATTTTTAAAGTTTTTTAATAAAAAATGGAATTTATATGAAAAGGAAGTTGATTTTTATAATGGTTTCAGTGATAATCTTATCAGGTTGTAAGAAAATTTTGTCACCTGCCGATGAAAATATCCGTGATCTTAGCGAGATATACAATGATGCCGCATTTGCGGAAGGTCTTCTGCTCAATGGTTATGTTAGATTGCCTGGAGGGAGTTACTCCTTCAATGATGTAGCTACCGACAATGCAGTTTCCAATGACCCCAATAATACCTATCGGTTAATGGCCACAGGTAAATGGTCTGCGTTAAACAACCCCATGGATCAATGGACAACTGCATTTGCTGCAATTCAGTATCTAAATTTAATTCTGGCAGAAACAGATAAGGTACACTGGGCCACAACGGGGCAGTACACAAAGGAAATGTTTAATGACCGTACAAAAGGAGAAGCTTTTGGACTGCGTGCATTGTTTATGTATCATCTATTACAGGCACATGGTGGCTGGGTAGGCGGCAGTTTGTTGGGCGTTCCTATTTTAACCGCTCCCCAAGACAGTAAATCTGATTTCAGAACGCCCCGCAACACATTTGAAGAATGTGTCCAGCAGATATATAAAGACCTTGATCTGGCGGAGAGTTATTTACCTGTCGATTTTGAAAACATTGCCTCAACCAGCCAGATTTCGGCGAAATATGCAGGTAAAACGACAGTAGCAGATTACAATCGTGTATTCGGAGCTTACAATCGTCAGCGAATGACCGGGCGTATCATTAAAGGAATACGCGCGAAGGTTTCTCTGCTGGCCGCCAGCCCAGCCTTCAATAAAGGAACCACCGTTACCTGGGCGAAAGCTGCAGATCATGCCGCTGGGGTGCTTGATCTGATTGGTGGGGTATCTGGTATCGCTTCCAATGGTAATTTTTGGTACGCAAGCAGCAACGCAGGTGAAATAAATGGCCTGGCTTCCGGCGTAAATCCTAAAGAGATGCTCTGGAGGATGAATGTTGGTGATGGAAACAATTTGGAAAAAGACAACTACCCGCCGACATTGTATGGTAGTGGACGCGTCAATCCCACACAAAATCTGGTGGATGCTTTCCCTATGGCCAATGGTTATCCAATTACTGATCCAAACAGCAACTACGATAAAAATAATCCAAATAAAAACCGCGATCCGCGGTTAGCGCTATATATTGTTTTGAATGGGAGTAAAGAAGGTCCTCAAGGAAATACAATTTACACCAGGACCGGATCTACAGATGATGGATTGAATGCAATTTCTACATCGACAAGAACAGGATATTATATGCGTAAATTATTGCGGGAAGATGTAAACGTAGATCCAGCGAACACGAATACACAAAAACATTACATACCCTACATAAGATATACTGAACTTTATTTGGCTTACGCCGAAGCTGCAAATGAGGCATGGGGACCAGACGGACGGGGATCTCACAGCTACTCTGCAAGAGATATAATTTCGGCCATAAGGAAAAGAGCCGGGATTACACAGCCGGACAGTTACCTGCAATCCATTTCCAGTACCGACGATATGAGAAAGGTAATCCATAACGAAAGACGTTTGGAACTCTGTTTTGAAGGATTTCGTTTTTGGGATTTAAGACGGTGGAAAGAAAATCTTACCGAATCTGCGAAAGGCGTCACGATCCATGCTGACGGAAGTTTTGTTGTAGCGCCGGTCGAAAACAGACAGTATAGTGATTTTATGTTTTACGGTCCATTACCCTATAATGAAGTCCAGAAATGGGGTTTACTTCAAAATGCTGGTTGGTAATATTTAATGAAATATAATGTATAAAGAAATGAAAAAAATAATATTGGTATTACTCATAGGATATTCATTCTTGACTTCATGTCGTAATGATAAAATAGAGTTCCCGGACTATAAATATACTACTGTATATTTTGCCAATCAATCGCCCGTAAGAACGATCTTGCTGGGAACCAGTTATGTATCTGATAATTCACTTGATAATTCACATCAATGTGTTATATACGCGGCTATGGGTGGCGTTTATAGTAATAAGAATGACCATACGTTAGATGTGGTGGTAGACAATTCGCTTTGTAATAAACTGACTTTCGAGAGCGCGACTGGTGATCAGGTGGTGCCAATGCCGTCAAATTATTATACGTTGCCTTCCGATAAGAAGATCACTATCCCTACGGGTTCCATGATGGGTGGTCTAAAAGTTCAATTGACAGATGCCTTTTTTGCCGATCCACTTGCCCCTAAAAGAACTTATGTTATTCCTTTACGAATTTCAAAAGTTAACAATGCCGATTCTATTTTAAGCGGTGTTGCTGTTAATGGTTCTGCCCGTAACCGCGTGGTTGCTTCAGACTGGTCTGTTTTGCCAAAAGATTATGTCCTGTATGCGGTAAAATATAAAAATCCATGGGATGCTATTTACTTGAGAAGAGGAGTTGAAAAATCGCCAGATACGACTGTTATATACCATCAAAAATACGTAGAATATGATCAGGTTATCTCTGATGTTGCCACAATGTCCATGGACAAAGTTCTTATTTCGTTGAAAGGCAAAGCGAAGGGTAACCTGGATCTTCCTTTCCAACTTGTAGCCAAATTTGATAAAAGTGGTAATTGTGTTCTTTCCAATCCCGATGCTGCAAGTTATGCAGTTAACGGAAATGGTAAATATGTTACAAATGGAGATGCCTGGGGGGATAGAAAACGTGATGTCTTATACCTGAACTATCAGGTGAAATTTGGCACATCAACACATGCCATGACTGATACTTTGGTGATGCGTGACAGAGCCGAAAGTTTCCAGTTGTTTACACCTTATTACAATAAATAATCTTTTGAGCTATTAATTTTATAATCTTAATCTATGCGTATTCTTCTTTCTTGTTTAATTGTACTTGCTACTTTATTTTCAAATGTTAAAGCCCAAGTTTCCCTGAAAAACCCTATACTCCCTGGTTTTTATCCAGATCCCGCGATTTGCAAAGTGGGATCTGATTATTATCTGGTTACCTCCACCTTTGTCTATTTTCCAGGAATACCTGTTTTGCACAGTAAAGACCTAAAAAACTGGAAGCAGATTGGTAGTGCTATCAATCGGCCATCTCAAATGAGTTTTATGGGTGAACAGACATCCAGAGGACTTTTTGCCCCTGCAATCAATTACCACAATGGTCTTTTTTATATCACATGTACCAATATAGATAATGGTGGTAATTTTGTGATTACAGCTAAAAATCCGGCAGGCCCCTGGAGTGATCCTGTGTACCTTAAAGAGGTTCGGGGAATAGATCCATCTTTGTTTTTTGATGGAGATAGGGCTTTTGTTGTTTACAATAGTGACCCGCCAGAAAATAAGCCTCTATATAGTGGGCATAGAACCGTTAAAATTTTTGAATTGGACTTAGCCACTTTGAAAGAGGTTGGTAGTGAAAAAATCCTGGTCAATGGAGGGGTGGATATAAAGAAAAAACCTGTTTGGATTGAAGCGCCACATATCTATAAAAGGAATGGTTATTTTTATCTGATGGCAGCAGAAGGAGGAACCAGTGTTAATCACTCTGAGGTTGTTTTTAGAAGTGAAGATGTTAGGGGGCCTTATATACCATATGAAAAAAATCCTATACTTACTCAGCGGCATCTTGACCCTAAAAGGCAAAATCCAATTTCCTCTGTGGGACATGCCGACCTGGTAGAAGGACCCGACGGAAACACTTATGCAGTTTTTTTGGGAGTCAGGCCTTACGAGTGGGATTTCTACAACACGGGCAGGGAAACATTTATTGCGCCGGTAAAGTGGGTAGATGGCTGGCCGGTTATCAATCCTGATCAGACCGAAGTACAATACAAATATCAAGGAAACTGGAAAGAGGAAAAACTCGATGGCCAGTTGCCAATTACTGGAAACTTTAATTTCAAAGTGAACTTTAAAGACAGTTTAAATAATCAGTTTTTATTTCTTCGCACTCATAATCCATCATGGTATAATTTTAAAGAGAATAAAAATGCCCTCACCATGAATCTCCTCCCCGAAACGATTCTGGAAAAAGGAAATCCTGCGTTTATTGGAAGACGACAGCAACATCTAACCAGTTCGGCTTCCACAGAAATGGAGTTTTCTACTAAAAAGGACAATGAAAAAGCAGGGATGGTCATCTTTCAGAATGAAAATCATTTTTATTACTTATGCAAATCGCACGATAAAGGAAAAGATGTGATTCAGTTGTTTAAAGGCAATCCAAACACCTCAGCAATGGATTTGTTAAAACAGATTGACCTATCTGGTTTTCAGAAGAAAGTATTCTTAAAAATAAACTCGCAAAAAGATACCTATTCATTCTGGTATAGTTTAAAAGGCGAAGACTGGAAACTGGTAGAGGATAAAGTGGATGGTAAATATTTGAGTACTGCTGTTGCAAAGGGATTTGTTGGTTCCTTATATGGTATGTACGCAACTTCCGAAGGAAAAACTTCTGAAAATAAAACCCTCTACAAATGGTTTGAGTACAGTGGAAATGACAATACCTATTAGATATGATCTGTTTTAGAAATTTTTCATTAACAATACTCTTTTTGGGGATTTTTTCAAATTGCCGAGTGTTTTCACAAACGACTAAGGGGCTTAAAGATTATTACAAAAACTACTTCCCTATAGGGGTAGCAGTGAACACAAGGACTTTAAATGGGGATGAGGCTGCGCTTTTGTTAAGGGAGTTTAATAGTGTGACCCCGGAAAATGCCATGAAAATGGGCTCAATACATCCACGTAAAGATCATTATTTTTGGAAAGATGCTGATTCAATAGTAAATTTTGCTCAACTGCATCATTTGAAAATACGTGGACATAATTTATGCTGGCATGAACAGACACCCGATTGGATATTTAAAGATGATTTAGGGAAACTAGTTTCAAAAGACACTCTTTTGAAACGCTTAAAAGACCATATCACAACGGTGGTTCAAAGGTACAAGGGTGAAATCTATGCATGGGATGTTGTTAATGAAGTTATAGGGGATGGAGATGATGAATTCATAAGAAATTCACTTTGGTACAAGATCTGCGGAGAAGACTATATTGCCAAAGCTTTTGAATATGCTCACCAGGCTGATCCAAAGGCACTCTTATTTTACAATGATTATAACACAGAACGACCATTGAAAAGAGATAAGATCTATAAGTTGCTCAAAAAGCTCTTAGCTTTAAAAGTACCTGTACACGGTGTTGGATTGCAAGCACATTGGTCTGTTTTTGAACCTTCTGAAAAAGAACTTCGTGAAACAATAGAGCTGTTTTCTTCTCTTGGTCTCCAAATTCATATTACAGAGCTTGATATGTCTGTTTATCCCTGGGAAAAGAACAGAAGAGAAAAAAGATCAGATGAAAATGATAAACTCACTCCTGAACTGGAAAAAAGCCAGGCAGATCGTTACTCAAAGATTTTTGAGGTTTTCAGGGCATATAGAAAAAATGTTACGAGTGTAACCTTTTGGAATTTGTCTGACCGTTATTCCTGGTTAGACTACTATCCTGTGCCGGGACGAAAAAACTATCCTTTGTTGTTTGATCAAAACTTGCAACCCAAAAAGGCTTATCAGAAAGTAATCCGATTTGAAAAATAAATTAATGGAAATATAATTTATGCAAAAGATGATAATGTTAAGGTATCGATTTAATTATCGATACCTTAAGGGCTGTCTCTTATACACATCTGACGCTGCCGACGAACGTTAGCCGGTGTAGATCTAGGGGGTGGGGGGGGGAGTGGAAGAGGGGGGGGGGGGGGGGGGGGGGGGGGGGGGGG
>NZ_JAELTV010000291.1 GCF_016429005.1 Pedobacter sp. ASV19 | reverse complement strand
GTCCTGAACAGCTGCAAGGACGGGTTTCAGGGAAATGCCTTTTTCACTAAGTTCGTACTCTACGGTTGGAGGAACTGTTGCATAGGCCGTTCTCGTAAGAACTCCTGTTTTTTCCAATTGTTTGAGGTCTTTAACCAGCATACGTGTGTTGATACCGGGGATTGATCTTTCCAGTACCTTAAACCTCATTTTACCGGCCATGAGTGTATTGATGATCGTCATGGTCCATTTGCCCGACATCAAATCCATTGCTTCCTGAAATGGACAGGTCTCCATTTTATTTTGCTGCATTGAAAATTTAAAGTGCTGTAAATCAATAAAATTTTACTTTTTGTTCCTATTGTACAAAGAGGTAACTACTTGCAAATCTAAAGTTAGCAACAGACATTTACAATTTAACCACAAGCAAAATGATTATGACCATCGAGGAAATTACTGCGTATATCTTATCTAATTTTAAAAATGTAAACGTTACCGAAGCAAGTGGTGATCTTTTCTTTATGTATGATCAGGAGAAGATGATGCCTTTTTCAACTATCGTTACTAGTGACAACGATTTTGACAGTGCATCTCAGTTAAACAGGGAGGGGTTCTTTCGGCTGAACATTGGTATTGACAAGGCTTCATTCATGACCACTTTTGAGGGGGGTGCGTTAAAGAAAGGTATTGGTGCGTATGTAGACTCTGGAATAGATTTCACGGCTGAGAACGTTGTGATGCCTCATCCCGTTTATGGAGCAATGTACTGGTTGTGTATCGTGAACCCGGGTAAGGATAATCTGCCAGTATTAAAAAAACATCTTGATATAGCTTATGGTCTGGCTGTTAAAAGGATGAAATAGTTTGTGTCCTGGGGGGTGGTTAATGTAAACATAAATTTACGTTCACTCGCCTTTTTTAAATAGTTAATTTTTATAGTTTTGGTTACACACAAAAGAAATCAACTATGAAACTCGTAAACTTTGCAGGGCTAGCTATAGTCCTTCTTATGCTGTCTGCATGTAAAAAGGAAACTAACGTACTGGAACCTGAAAATTCTTTAGAACTACTCAAAGACTCGGCATTCTATACCGTGAATGGGAAAGAGTATGTATCCAGCCAAATTGAAAAGGGCACAACGCTTACAACACAATCAAATATGAAAATTACTTCGGGTGTTAATTTTAACTATCTGTTACAAGGTGATCAAGATTCTCTTTTATTTACACGAAGTTTTACTATTAAGGCCAAAAATTCATTTATGATCTTGTATTTTATAAAAGTATATAATAATGCAGAAACAGAATTTGCAACCGAGAATAATGGCGGTTGGTTAAATTACCCTAAAAACAGGATGGATATTTTTTCTCCGGGAACCTATAGATATGCAACAGATTTTTGGAGAAACAATTCAATATCTGGAATTGCAATCAGGATTATTAATGATAATGGTGAGTTTAAGTCGTATGGTCAATCAGATTTAGGTAAACCTGCATCGGTTACTCAAGCGGATCAAAGAGATTCTAAATTTGAAATTATAAGCATACGAAAAAGGAAGTCTGACTATTTATTGGAAGCTAAGTTTAATGTATCTGTTTTTGACGACAATAAAAAGGTGCAAAGAATTGAGGATGGTTATTTAAGGTTTAGCGTCCTTAAGGTTCTTTAGTTGACCCACAAATTAAAAAAGCCGCTTTTCTGCAAAGAGAGGTGGCTTTTTTAATTTGAATTATTGACTGTAATGGATGGTAAGTAATAGAGACTGCTGTTGAACGATAAGCTAGCTGGTTTTACCTTTTCTGTCAAAAAAGTCTTCTACATCTCCAATTGCTGTCCGCGTACATCTCATAATAATGTCCTGTAAGTCTGCGCCGGAACTATGCAGGGGATCAATGGCTTGTACCAGTTTTGTTCTCAGGGTAAAAAGTTCTTGCCTGTTGAATTTTTTTGACTCTTTTAACAATTCCAGTTTCATGCGTTCCTCCTGTTGGTTTTGTTTAGGATTAAATATCCCGTTTAGTTGACTGCATTGATCACAAATACCTTCTTTGTTAACCAGGGCGCACCGGTGGTCAAAAATACCGGTCATGGTATCCCTGGAAGAGTTTAGCAAGTGCTTTACAACTCCTTCTGTTTTTTCCAGGATGAGGCAGATCTCTTTGACCTGAAAATCATAAATGTCTTTCAAAATCAGTGCGACCTGGTTTTCGATGGGTAAGGTTTTAGAGATACAGGTGAAACAAAAATCGATATGTTCTTTCATTTCATAGACGCCGGCGCCGGAGGTCTGGTGAACGACCCTGAAGGATTGTGCGATCTCCGGGGTGCCGATGGCTAAAGAGGCACCCTGATCCTGTGCATCAACAGGCCATCTCTTCAGTTTTCTTAAATGGTCATAAGCAAGGTTCGTCGCTATGCTGAAGATCCAGGTTTTGAAGCTGGAATCCTGATTGAAGGTAGATAACTTGTCAAATGCTCTGATGAACGTGTCATGAGTCAGGTCATCTACTGCATTCCGATCGGTCAATAAACGATAGAGATAGGATTTCAACTGGTTTTGAAATTCGGCAAACAATGTCTGGAACGCATTGATGTTACCAGACAAAGCTTTTTTTAGTATTTCTGTGGTTTGCATTCATGTAAAGGCTGTGGCCCAATAAATGTATTATAATAAATTTAGTTTTCCGCAATCTACATCTACGATATGGCTATTGAAAACCATCCCGTTTTCAGAAACCAGAAAGGCTGCCGTCTCACCAGCTTGCTTCAAAGTGGGGCCTGATTTCAGAATATTATGTCTTGTATAGTTCAGGGTCATTTCTTCCCGGGAAATGCCGGCACGTCTGGAAAAATCATTGATCATGCCCTGGATTTTACCCGTTTCCATTATGGCACCAGAGCAGATGCAGATGGCCTTTATTCCATGTTGCCCGAATTCTGCGGCCATTACCCTGGTCAATCCTTCTATAGCTGCACAAGCTGAGGCAAAGCCCGCCATATTCGGGGTTTTTGTTCTGGACATCGATGCCGTAAACAGTAAGATCGTTCCTTCAGAACCGGATCGGATCATATGCCTTGCTGCGACCCTCGACGTCAGGAACTGCGATCCGCAGATTCTTTGCAAAGGATTCATAAACTGCTCAAAGGAAGCCTGTGTTGTTGGCGTACCGCTGCCTGCATCCTGATAATAACTACCGATACCATTGAATACCATATCCAATCTTCCGTTGTCGGTGATGACCTTTTGTAAATAGCGATCAATTTCAGTTTCGTTTAAGGCGTCTACCTGGCCGGCTTCAGCTCGTCCGCCATTGGCATTGATCTCTTCGGCCAATGCTTTGACGGCTTCAAGATTTCTTGCCGTAACATATACCTTCGCTCCATGTTCGGCAAAGGATTTGGCTACAGCGCCTGCGATTTCTCCTGATGCGGCAAATATGACGCCTACTTTGTCTTTTAAATTTTCCATTTTGCTTGTTTTGATCTTTTGACGTTTCAGCTGGTCAAAACGGTCGGGTTTTTTCAAAATATTTTGAAAAGGAAACTAAAGGGGGTGTTTCAGATGGTTTTTTGGTACAGCAAAATCATTATATTTGAGCATGGCAGGCGAAATAATTGTCCCTTTACATACACTGACCAAACCCGATCAGTCGATTTCTGATTTTGTCTATTGTTTTTCTTCGATACAAAACCTGTCTGCTATTGGTCAGGGCGTGATCATTCCGAACGGAAGAATTGATTTGTCCTTTTACAAAACCTCGGACGGTCAGTTTCATATTTCGCTTTTGGGCTTGGAAACAAAACCTAAAATGACTCCCGGACACAGCATTTCAACCTTTTTTGCAATTAATTTTAATCCACTTGCGGTGGAATATGTTTTAGGGCATCCTGTCGCAGATATTTTGGATAAAGGGAAGTCGTTACCTAATGATTTTTGGGATTTCAGTATTGATTATCTGGATGACTTTAATGCGTTTTGCGAAAAAGCGACGCAAAAGATACAATCGCTTTTGCCCAAAGAAATTGATGAGCGAAAACGTAAATTGTTTGCGCTTATTTTTCAGTCCAATGGAGAAATCACTGTAAAAGAACTTTCAGAAACAGTAGGCTGGAGCGCAAGGCAAATCAATCAATATTTTAATCAGCAGTTTGGGATTTCATTAAAAGCATATTGCAATATTTTGCGTTTTCAGGCTTCACTTTCGCATATCAAAGAGGGAAAATTGTTTCCACAGCTAAACTATTACGACCAGTCGCATTTCATCAAAGAAATCAAAAGACTTTCGGGCGCTTCGCCCAAAGAACTGTTTAAAAACGAAAACCGCCGATTTTTACAATTTTTAATGACTGACAAGAGATAGTTTTGCAGCGTAAAATTTAAAATTATGCTGATACAAAATAAAAAGATCGCTATTGTTGGCGGCGGACCGGCTGGCTTAACTTTAGCCAGATTATTACAAATGCACCATGCTGATGTAAAAGTTTACGAAAGAGATTTCGACTCTAATGTTCGTGTGCAGGGTTCTACATTGGATCTGCATGAAGGTACAGGTCTTGAAGCGATGAAACGCGCAGGTCTGCTGGACAAATTTTACGAGCATCATCGTCCGGTTGCAAGCAAAATGCAATTGGTGGACAAATTGCTCAACGTAAAATTTGATGACCATGATTTTGCAGAAGTTACCGCAGAAAGCAGGCCGGAAATTGACAGGGCTCCGTTGAGAAATATTTTGCTGAATGCTCTGGAACCTGAAACGGTGGTTTGGGACAGCCATTTTGTTGAAATGGTAAAACAAGACAAGGGTTGGTTGCTGTATTTTAAAAATGGAAAATCCGTGTACGCAGATCTGGTCATTGCAGCCGACGGCGCTAACTCCAAAATCCGTCCTTATATCAGTGATATAAAGCCAGTCTACTCGGGAATCACATTGATTGAGGGAAATATTTACCGGGCGGAGCAAAAAGTACCAAAACTTTTCGGATTTGCAAGAGGCGGAAAAGTAATGGCGTTTGATAATGAGCAGTTTATAGGATATGGTTTAAAAGGCGATGGTTCCATTATGTTTGTGGCTTGTTTCAAATGTCGGGAGAACTGGCTTAAAGAAAGTGATATTGATTTCAAAAATAAAGCAGAGGTTTTAGCATTTTTCAAAAAAGAGTTTGGTGATTGGAGTGAAGACTGGCATGAATTCTTTGCAAACGATGATGTACATTTTACACCTCGCCCGCAATATTATTTTCCGTTCAGCCAAACCTGGGAAACGCAGGAAAACCTGACCATGATTGGTGACGCGGCGCACCGTATGCCGCCATTTGCAGGTGAAGGTGCGAATGTGGCCATGCAGGATTCATTTGAATTGGCGGAAGCTTTGACTGGTAATAAGTTTGCTGACATCAGAACAGCAATTGCTCATTTTGAAAAGGATATGATTGCAAGAGGTGCAGCAGCTACAAAAGATACCTTAGAAAATACCGAAAGAATGTTCTCTGAAACGGGACTGGAACAAATGGTTTCATTTTTTAACCAGGTGAAGCAATAATTAAATAAGTAAGCCGACTGTGCTATAAAACAGCCGGCTCTAGTGCCGATTTAATGGTCTTGTTTGCCTGTTTTTGGGGTTTTAGTCACGTTTGGAATGAAAACCAAATAGTCGTAACCTTTTATAATTCTTTCCATTTCCAAATCTTCTACTTTAAGCTTCTTTTTAGAGATTGCTTGTTTCAAGGGCTTTAAATCATAAGCATACCAATTGTCATCTTTTACGACGGTTAAGAAAGATTTATATTCTTCTAAATCAGCCAATGTTTGACCTTCTTCCTTTCCCATGACCATAATGTGTAATGACTTCCTGTAATTTGCCTCTTCAATATTGGAAACCAGGTTGCCAATATCGAATACTTCCATTAAACTCTCTCCTTTAGGCATGTGATTAGCACCAAATTTGAAAAGATTCTTCTTGTCTTTCCATTCAGGAAGTTTTTCAAGAACCAGGTGTTTCATGTACTGAATTCTTAAACGATGAATTCGATTTAAATATAGTTCCCTGCTTAATTTTAATGCATCAAGTTGCTCTTTCTCGTTGGCTGATAAATTCAGAGCGCTCAATGCGTTCATTTTTGCCAGACAATCGTCAGAGAACAAATAGAAAGTGGCTGTCTCTTATACACATCTAAAAAGGGGGGGGGGGGGGGGGGGGGGGGGGGGGGGGGGGGGGGGGGGGGGGGGGGGG
>NZ_JAELTV010000290.1 GCF_016429005.1 Pedobacter sp. ASV19 | reverse complement strand
AGATGTGTATAAGAGACAGATTCGCATATTCAGCTTAAAATACACACAAAAGAAATTGCACAGGAATTTATGGAAACGACAAGGCCTTTTCCTGAAATTATCTCTTGCAGTCAGGTTACCGGCCCTATTGATTTCATTCTTAAAATCCTCACTAATGATCTTTCTGCCTATTACCGGTTTCTCCACGAAAAGATTATTCCCCTGCCCTATATTGGCCTGATCAATACCTATGTTAGTATCAGCGAAGGAAAAAACGAGACCGCATTTCCATCTCAGTTATTGATGATCTGTTTTGCTTTTAAGAGTTGTATCTGCATTTTTCTTCAAAGTATCTTTTTTACTCTCGGAACCAGTGGTTGCTGAAGTTTCCGGAGCACGGAGCTGCATTTTAGTGCGGTCACAACTTTGAAGGAGAATAACAGCTACCGCTATGAATATGATTTGTTTCATTGAAAATCGTTTTTTAGACCATACAAACCTACAAACTAAAACAAAGATTTTTAAATTTTAAATAAATTTTAAACATTTGATTACCATACAATTACAATTGACTACAAAACCAATATCGTCAATTATCAAAAAATAAACATCTATAATATATAAATCCAAACCAATCCAGCCTTGAAATGTTATTATGCACATGGCCCTCATACAATTTACCAGCAAAGGCATTTACTGCAGGCAAGGTGACTTTTACATTGACCCGTGGAAACCTGTTAAACTTGCGGTAACTACGCACGGACATGCAGACCATGTGAAATGGGGAAATCAGGCCTATTTGTGTCATGAATTGACCAAATCTATCCTGCTACAAAGACTGGGTGCTGACTTGAAGATCCAAACACTTCCTTACCGGCAGCAAATTGACATCAATGGTGTAAAGCTTAGTTTTTTCCCGGCGGGGCACGTTATAGGTTCAGCTCAGGTGAGACTGGAGTATAAGGGAGAAATCTGTGTGGTATCTGGAGATTATAAGGTAGAGTATGATGGAATCAGCACTGCATTTGAGCCTGTAAAATGTCATACATTTGTATCGGAAAGTACGTTTGGCCTTCCGATCTACAAATGGCAGCCCCAACAAATCATTTTTGATCAGATTAAGGACTGGGTAGCGGCTAATCGAGACGAGAATAAAACCAGCGTACTTGCAGCTTACAGTCTTGGTAAAGCTCAAAGACTGATCAAAGGCTTAGCGGGGTATGGAGAAATCTACGTTCATCAGTCCATCGCTAATCTTAACGACGGTTTTATAGATGCCGGGATCAATTTACCTGATACCCTTCGCATTACACCCGAAACCAAAAAAGAAGATCTCCAGCGTGGAATCGTTATTGTCCCTCCTGCACTTACAGAGGGCCGCTGGATCAAAAGCCTTATTCATGCTGCTACAGGAATCTGTTCTGGCTGGATGCAGGTAAGGGCAGGCCGAAGATGGCGTAGTGCAGACGCGGGTTTTGCTTTAAGCGATCATGCCGACTGGCCTGGCCTACTCAGTGCCATCAAAGCCACAACAGCAGAAAAAGTATTTGTGACACATGGATACAGTGCTACTTTTTCTAAATATCTTAATGAAATTGGTATTGCTGCTGAAGAAGTCAAAACACAATACGGCGAGGAAGAAGAGAAGGAGGAGGTACTGTGAAAAGATTTTCTCAATTGATCCAGCAACTGGAGATGAGCAATAAAACCAATGATAAAATAGCAGCATTGGTGAACTATTTCAATGAAGCGGATGATGTTGACAAACCTTATGTTATAGCCATGTTTACCGGTAAAAGACCAAAGAGACCGGTCGGTACCGCGTTACTCAAACAATGGGCTATAGAAAAAAGCGGCATTCCCGATTGGCTGTTTTCTGAAAGTTACCACAATGTTGGCGACCTGAGTGAAACCATTTCACTTATCCTCCCCTCACCGACACATCTGGTTAACCGTAAGCTTCAGGAATGGATCAGTGATCTGGCTTCTTTACAAGGAAAGGACGACCCCTTTAAAAAGACCTTTATCTTATCAGCATGGGACAGCCTGGATACTCAGGAACGTTTCATTTTCAATAAACTTATATCTGGAAATTTCAGAATTGGAGTATCCGGCAAAATGCTGGTAAATGCACTAGCCAAACAGAGTGGTACAGCAGCTAATAAGATCATGCACAGCATTATGGGAAAATGGGATCCTTCCAAAATTACCTATCAGGACCTTATTGGAGGCGCTCATGTCAATACCGATAATTCCTGGCCGTACCCCTTCTGTCTGGCTTATGCTTTGGAAGTTGAGACTGAAAGTCTGGGTACCCCTGAAGAATGGCAGGCAGAATGGAAGTGGGATGGAATACGAGGGCAAATTGTAAAAAGGAACGG
Source organism: Pedobacter sp. ASV19 (assembly GCF_016429005.1). Classification (GTDB taxonomy): domain Bacteria; phylum Bacteroidota; class Bacteroidia; order Sphingobacteriales; family Sphingobacteriaceae; genus Pedobacter. The sequence goes on along the minus strand of NZ_JAELTV010000290.1, from coordinate 3,929 downwards.
AGAATTGTTTATCTGGTCCAGGGGTGAAGAACTTGTTACAGAGCAATTTCCTGAACTTCATTTTCTAAAGGAGGAACTTGAAGATGGTACCGTACTTGACGGCGAAATTTTGTCTGTAAAAGAAGGGAAAGTACAGGCTTTTAGCATCTTGCAACAAAGACTGAACCGCAAAACCATTAATAAAACCCAGTTAAATGAAGCTCCAATAGGTTTCTTTACTTACGATCTGCTGGAATATAAAGGAGAAGATAAACGGTCTGATGTACTTAGCCTACGCCGGAAACAGCTGGAAAAGGTCATTTATAATTTACAGACTAAAAATATAGTTCTTTTATCACCAATTGTTAAATTTGACAACTGGCAGCAGCTTGCAAAAATAAGAGAGGGCTCAAGAGACCTGAACAGCGAGGGGCTTATGCTTAAAAAAGCAGACTCTTTATACCATTCCGGCCGTAAAAGAGGAGATTGGTGGAAATGGAAAATTAACCCTTACACAGTAGATACCGTAATGATTTACGCACAAAAAGGTAGTGGCCGCAGGGCTAATTTCTTTACTGATTATACTTTTGCAGTTAGGCAAGGTGATCAGCTCATCACCATCGCAAAGGCTTATTCTGGTTTAACGGATAAGGAAATAAAAGAAGTGGATGCCTTTGTAAAAAAAAATGCGATTGAAAAATTCGGACCCGTTCGCACTGTAAAACCTGAACTCGTTTTTGAAATTGCCTTTGAGGGGATTGCTGAAAGTAAAAGACATAAAGCGGGTCTTGCCCTTCGTTTTCCAAGAATAGCCAGATGGAGAAAAGACAAAAAAGCAGACGAGATCAACACCCTGGATGATTTAAAACAGCTTTTGCTCTCCACCTTAAATACCTCGATTCATGGAACTGGACAAGAGTAAAGGTTACAGACAAGTGATCAGCTGGCTGAAAAGCAAAAAAAGAAAACCTTTCCAGTTTCAAACTGATGCCTGGCAGTACTATGCAGAAGGCTACAGTGGTCTGGTCAATGCACCTACTGGATTTGGAAAAACCTTTTCTATCTTCCTTGGAGTTGTTATAGATGAACTCAACAAGAGAGAAGACCGAAAACCAGTTTCATCAAAGAAAACAAAAAAATCGGCGGATGGATTAAGATTGCTTTGGATTACCCCGCTCCGGTCTCTTGCTAAAGATTTGGCCAGAGCCATGAATGAAGTTTGTCAGGAACTAGATCTGGGATGGCATGTTGGAATCCGCAATGGAGACACTCCTCAAAATGAAAAACTGAAACAAAAGAAACAAATGCCAGAGGTGCTGATTATTACACCAGAAAGCATCCATCTGCTATTGGCTCAAAAAAGCACTTTTAATTATTTCGATCAGCTGGAATGTATTGTTGCAGATGAATGGCATGAATTGCTGGGAAGCAAACGGGGTGTTATGGCAGAACTTGCCATTTCCAGGATCAAAGGCTTGCTTCGGAAAAAACATCCCGAAAGATTGCTCAGGGTTTGGGGTATTTCGGCCACCATAGGCAATCTGGAACAGGCCATGGAAGTATTGGTACCAGATCAGGAACTTTTAAAAATGATTGTAAAGGCAGATCTGGAAAAGAAAATTGTTATTAAATCTATCCTTCCCGATCATATAGACATGCTGCCATGGGCAGGCCATCTGGGCCTTAAGCTGGCTCATAAACTTCTTCCGGTAATCCACAAGAGCAAAACAACACTAATCTTCACCAATACGCGTGGTCAGGCCGAACTATGGTATCAGACCTTACTTGCACAGGACGAAAATCTGGCTGGTCAGATTGCTATTCATCATGGTTCTATCGACTATGAACTCCGGAACTGGATTGAGGATGCATTGCATTCTGGTATTCTTAAAGCGGTTGTTTGCACCTCTTCCCTCGATCTGGGTGTAGATTTCAAGCCGGTTGACACTGTTGTTCAAGTTGGTTCTCCAAAGGGGGTTGCGCGCTTCCTTCAACGTGCAGGACGCAGCGGACACGCTCCTCATGAAATCTCCAGAATCTATTTTCTCCCGACACATGCCCTGGAACTTGTAGAAGCTGCCGCCATTAAAGAAGCTGCAAGAACCAATAATATAGAGAGCCGGGAGCCCATTGTTATGGCATTTGACACCCTCATCCAATACCTGGTTACACTGGCCGTTGGAGATGGCTTTGACGATGAACAGATCTTTTTTGAAGTTAAACAAACTCATGCTTTCAAAGAACTGCTGCCTCAGGAATGGAATTGGATCATGCAGTTTATCACCACCGGAGGCGAGAGCCTTACCGCTTATACCGAATTTAGTAAGGTAAGCAAGGCTGAAGATGGCTTATGGAAAGTGGAAAGCCGTCAAATTGCTATGCGCCACCGACTTCATATCGGTACCATTGTAAGTGATGCCATGCTCAAAGTAAAATATCTCAGCGGCGGTTATGTGGGCATGGTCGAAGAGTCTTTTGTTGCCAGAATGAAACCTGGTAGTAACTTCACGCTGGCCGGCAGGGTATTGGAGTTTATAATGATTAAGGACATGATGGTATTGGTTAGAAAGAGTAAATTAAAACATGCTATGAGCCCAAGCTGGATGGGCGGACGCATGTCTTTAAGTGCCAATCTCGGTTCCACACTTCGTAAAAAGTACAATGAAACATTAGATAAGACTCATCAGGATGAAGAACTTGACTTCATTTTCCCCTTATTTGAAAGGCAGGCAAAAGTTTCCCATGTGCCCAAAAGTGATGAATTTCTAATTGAACTTATTCAAACCAGAGATGGATTCCATCTATTTGCCTATCCCTTCGAGGGCAGGCAGGTGCATGAAATTATGGCTTCCCTTATTGCTTACAGATTGAGCAGGAAACAACCCATCACCTTTTCCATTGCCATGAACGACTATGGTTTTGAACTTTTAAGTGAGCAGCCTATCCCACTGGATGAAAAGCACATCAAAGAACTGTTCAGCCCTGCAAATCTTGCAGCCGATATTATAGCCAGCATTAATGCTACAGAAATGGCACGCCGAAAATTCAGAGACATTGCCTGTATTTCCGGCCTCGTATTCCAGGGCTATCCGGGTAAATATGTTGCTAATAAACATTTGCAATCCTCCGCGGCACTTTTTTTTAACGTGTTCAGCGATTATGACAAACATAATTTATTATTACGCCAGGCTTATGATGAAGCATTTTACCAGCAAATTGAAGAACCCAGACTGGCTGCAGCATTACATCGCATACAGTTAAGTACAATTATTCTAATAAAAACAGACAGGTATACCCCTCTCTGTTTTCCCATCAAAGTAGACAGTCTGAGGGACAATATGAGCACAGAAGAACTGAGCCAGAGAATTGAAAGAATGACTGCTGAAGAAGAAAAAAGAAATATCAAAAAAAGATGAACATTATCTGTAAAGAAGAACAGCTGATATTAGATAAAGAACGGGCAATTTACTGGCCCTCAAAAAATATACTGATTGTTAGTGACCTTCACATTGGCAAATCCGCCCATTTTAGAAAATCTGGTATACAGGTACCCGATGCCGTCACACATACCGATCTTCAGCGCTTAACCTTGCTAATGAAGACCTATCATCCTGAAACATTATTAATTACCGGCGATATGTTCCACAACAACATCAATAGCGATGCAAATGCCTTTATGGACTGGAGAAAAAAGATCCGTGACTTAAAAGTCGTACTTATCAAAGGTAATCACGATGCCTTAAAAAACGAAGATTATAAGGCCCTGGAAATAGAAGTTCATCACAAGGAACATCTCTGTTATCCATTTCGGTTTATACACGACCAACCGGCCGAAACGGATGAATACTATAATCTGACAGGTCATATTCATCCTGGCGTAACATTATACGGAAAGGCAAAACAACGTTTGCGTTTTCCTTGCTTTTATTTTGGCAGATACGGTGCTATAT
>NZ_JAELTV010000028.1 GCF_016429005.1 Pedobacter sp. ASV19 | reverse complement strand
ACTCTGACTTTAGACGGGCATCCAGGTGATCATAAATACCATCTGCAATCTGATCAATTTTAGAGAAGTCTTTAACCCGCACTTCTATCCCGCCAACTTCATTGGCCTTCCAGTTGTTGAGACGACGGATGATGTTGAGGTTCCCAATCACAAAACTTTTATCAATCTCTTCTACGCCAATGTCATAGATTCCAACGATCTTAAATTTACGTTTCCTTGGAGGATCCTGTACAAAGTGCATGATGAAGGAATCGCCGGCTTTGAGTTTCAAACGACTTGCCGTATAACTGGAAATCATAATTTCCGAGTTGGATTCTACACTGTCTTTAAAAGACATGACCCGGCCGCTCACCAAGTGGGTTTTAATATAATCCCAGCGATAGCTGGAATCTACACCCTTGAAATTGATTCCTTCTACTTCATCATTTGCAGATATAATGGCCGGTTTGGTAGAGTAAGGCTGGAAATATTCTATCTGCGGATTATTTTTAAGTGCTTTCAGCGTTTCTCCACTTGGGGAAAATGGAGAAAGTTCAAACGAATTGTTCAGGTCCAGTTTAAAGATCCGGATGTCTCCAACATAACCTCTTACTTTATCCTGGATCTCGGTTTTAAAGCCTTTGATAATGGCTACCGACAGCATCATAACCGATAAACTGAGCATAATGCCCGAAATGGCGATGCGTACAATCAGTTTGGAAAAGGTGCGCTCTGCTTTTACAGAGATCTTTTTGGCTATGAAATATTCTATATTCAATGTTTTGCAATAAATAGTAACTTAGCAAAAATGCTTATTTGATTTGGATTTAAAGCATATTTATTAAAAAAGAAACCCGATGAAAGCCACCGCATCCCTGTTATTATACCTGAGTTTAAGCACCCTTGCCTTAAAAAACTGTGCCGCCAAAACACCTGATCAGTTCCATTCTGACACCCTGGCTACCTATAGTGTCCAGCCTGTACCTATGGGTAAGAAACACAAGCAAGCCTCTGTGGAGGGTATCCACACAGGGGCAGAGCAAACGGAATTGTACCTCCCTTTACTGGAAGGAAAACGGGTAGGTATGGTGGTGAACCCAACTTCAATAATTGGTCAGGAAAATTCTGTGGACAGCCTGCTGAAAAGAGGGGTTAATATTGTAAAGATCTTTGGCCCGGAACATGGTTTTAGAGGTAACGCGAGTGCCGGTATTCATGTAGATGACGATGTAGACGCAAAGACGGGTATCAAAGCAGTTTCTTTATACGGAAAACATGAAAAACCTACAGCAGAGGAACTCGCAGACATAGACATCATGGTTTTTGATATTCAGGATGTTGGTGTACGTTTTTACACCTATATCAATACCTTGCAGCATGTAATGGAAGCCTGTGCAGAGCACGGAAAAGAATTATTGATCCTGGACAGACCAAATCCCAATGGATTTTATGTGGACGGCCCTATTCTGGATCCGAAGTTCAAATCTGGTATTGGTTTAAAACCTATTCCCATTGTACATGGGCTTACGATAGCCGAATATGCGCAAATGCTAAATGGCGAAGGCTGGCTGGACAATAAACTGACCTGCAAACTCCAGATTATTAAAGTAGCGAATTATACGCACGACACGCCATATGAACTTCCGGTAAAACCTTCGCCAAATCTGAATACCGCACAGTCTATTTTATTATATCCAACCACCTGTTTGTTTGAGGGTACTTACCTTAATCTTGGCCGGGGTACGCAGTTTCCTTTTACGATTGTTGGATCGCCGGCGCTTAAAGGAAAATACAGTTTCTCTTTTACGCCAATCAGTATTAAAGGTATGGCTGAAACTCCCCTGTTTATGAACCAGGTGTGCTATGGATTGGACTTAAGGAAGTACGACACGGAGAATTTCAGGAAGGATAAAAAGATCAAACTGAGCTGGCTGATTGAACTGTACAAAGCCTCCCCTAACAAAGCCGATTTCTTTAACTCCAAACTGAGCAACCAAATGGGGGTTATTGAGCGTTTGGTGGGTGTAGCGGATTTCAGACAGCAGATTATTGCAGGCAAATCTGAAAAAGAGATCAGAGCCAGCTGGGAGCCTGGATTGAGCAAATACAAAACAATGCGCAAAAAATACTTGTTGTATCCTTAGGCAACCCATAAGGGCTGCTGATTGAATTTAAACAAAAGGACATGAACAGCGCGCCTAAAGAGAAAAGTAAAAAGCCTGGCAGCAATTACCAGGAAGAAGCACCTAAAGGAAAAGTACCTTCGGGAAACAAGGCTGTAAAAAAGCCTGAAGATAAGGACTATACTAAAGAGCAAGCCAATTTTAAGAATATTGCTCAAAAAAGAGAGAAAGAGGAACAACCTGTACATCCGGTTAAAACACCTCCAAAGAAATAAGAAATGCCCTGTATTAGACAGGGCATTTTAGTTAAATTTTCACCTCGGCAAGGTCTTTTTTTGCCTCCGGCTCTTTTTTAATTTCCGTTTTTTCGGGCCTGTAAATAGCTCCTGTTGCAAAATCTATAATAATTCCAGGCCAAAAGAATAGATCTGCGATAAGTGCGACAGGTCTTATGGCTCTTGATGGTTGCCCTGGAAGAGGCCTGGTTCTTTGGGCCTCGGTTATTTTCCCACCAAATACAGTGGCGCAGCTCGAAAGCATGCAAACAGCCAGTAACATGGCTATTGCGGTGTTGGTTTTCTTCATAAATGTGGTGTACACCTATCGGTGCAGAAAGCTTGGTTAATTGGTTTGTACGGTTTGTTTAGGAGTTTCTGTCGTTTTCTTTGCCTCTGGCTTATAAATAGCTCCGGTTGCAAAATCAACAATTAAACTAGGACAAAAGAGAATGATGTCTGCGATCAGTGCCACTGGTCTAATGGCTCGCGAAGGTTGTCCAGGTACTGGTTTAGTTCTTTGGGCTTCTGTTACCTGCCCACCAAATACTGTTGCACAGCTGGAAAGCGTGCAAATGACCAATGCCATTGCGACAAGATTTGTTAATTTTTTCATTTGTGTGTGTGTTTGTGTGTGTGTTACACCTTCTGGTTGAGGAGGGCGTATTCAAATTTTATAATTTAATTTCAGATAAACAATAGCACACAGACAATTAATTTAATTATTAAAACTTTCACAAAAGAAAAACCTATTTTCGAATAGCCTTTAAAAATTTCATTAAAACCTTTTCATCATTTTCCATAGCAGACTGGGTCTGCGGCTTATCTAGATGAACCTGCTGAAGGTACTTCGCCAACTCGTCTTTTTCAAAAGCTTCCAGCAATAATGGATACACGTAAGAACTCTTACAAACTGCACGCGTATTTCCAAGTTTTCCGGCAACGCAGTCCAAAACTTCAACAATAACCTTTTTCTTTGGGCGGTCATCTTCTACGTTGGTACATCTGGCCAGTTGTCGCAGGGCCTCCAGCGTGCCTCCCCAGGTACGAAAATCTTTTGCGGTAAAGTCGCTGCCGCTGATTTCCCTGATGTAATTATTGATCTGTCCGGAATCTACAGACTCATGTGCCTTACCACTGGTATAATATTGGAAAAGTTCCTGTCCGGGGATGTCCCTGCATTTTTTCACCAATCTCGCCAGTGTCCGGTCGTTTAAACGGATCTCTTGCTGAACCCCTTTTTTTCCTTTGAAACTCAGGGTAAGCTGATTTCCCTCGATCTTTGCATGTTTATCCCGCAGGGTACTCAATCCATAACTGCCATACAACTGTTTATAGGTTTCATTGCCAACACGGATAAGGGTCTTCAACATGACCTGTACACAAATGGCCAGGACTTTTTGTTCATCAAACTGCTTTCGTCTAAGATCTTTGGCAATCCTTTTACGCATCTGCGGCAAAACTTTCCCAAACTCCAGCAACCTGAAATATTTAGTATCAGAACGTCGAATGGTCCATTTCTGGTGGTAGCGGTATTGCTTCCGCCCAGCGGCATCAATCCCTGTAGCCTGGAGATGTGCGTTCTTTTTAGGCGCAATCCAAACGGCTGTCCAGGCCGGGGGCAGTACGAGCGCTTTGATGCGATCGAGCTGGTTTTGATCGGTGATCCGATTTCCTTTCTGATCGGCATAATAAAATTTACCAGGCTTTCCTTTTCTGTAAATCCCTGGCATACTATCGGTAAGGTACACCAAACCGCTTTCTTTTATTTCTTCTATTATCTGAACCATAAGCAAAGGAAGGATATACGTTAAATTTTTAGTTATTTTGCTTTTCAATAAAGCCAGGGGTCTTTAAATTTCCAGGCTTTGATTATAGGTACAATAAACATATCCGGATGAAATTAGTTTTTATGGGCACGCCCGATTTTGCAGTAGCATCTTTAGATGCTTTGGTTAAAGCAGGTTTTGAAATTGCAGCAGTCGTTACTGCAGCAGACAAGCCGGCAGGAAGAGGGCAGAAACTCAGTGAAAGTGCAGTAAAAAAATATGCTGTTGAACATGGAATTAAAGTACTTCAGCCTGTAAAACTTAAAGACCCGGAATTCATTGCTGATCTGCAGGAGTTAAAGGCTGATCTGCAGGTGGTGGTGGCTTTCCGGATGCTGCCGGAAGTGGTGTGGAACATGCCACCAAAAGGCACCATCAATTTGCACGCTTCACTCCTGCCCCATTATCGCGGTGCAGCGCCAATCAATCATGCCATTATTAACGGAGAAAAAGAAAGCGGTGTAACCACCTTCTTTTTAAAACATGAAATAGATACGGGTGATGTGATCTTTTCGGAGACAGTAAACATCACTGACGATGATACCGCCGGTGACCTGCATGATAAACTGATGTTTGTAGGCGCAGGCCTGCTGGTGAAGACCGTTAAAGCCATTGAAGCGGGTAATTATCAGGAAATGCCTCAACCTGCGGCAGAGGAACTTAAACACGCGCCCAAGATCTTTAAAGATTTTTGTCAGATCAACTGGGACCTGCCTGTTCAGACCGTGTATAATCTGATCAGAGGATTGAGCCCTTATCCTACCGCATTTACCAAGCTGAACGATAAAACACTTAAAATATTCAAAACAAGCATAGAAAACCAGGTGCCTGATGTGGCACCCGGGAGTTTTTTAACGGATGGCAAAACCTTTCTGAAATTTGCCGCCCGTGATGGCTTTTTAAAATTAACAGATCTGCAATATGAAGGCAAAAAAAGGATGTCTGTGGAAGAATTTTTAAGAGGAATGCGCTTATAAATTATTCAACAGTGTACTTAATCCTTTGGAAACTTCATTGAAATACCTTTTTCTTCCATAACCCATTACCCAGCGGATACCGCCAAGGGCATTGGTGATAAAAACTTCTTCGGCTTCTCTCAATACCTCAGGATTGAGCTGAGCTTCTATGATGGAAATATTGTTGGCTTTAGCCAGCCCCATCACCACTTTGCGCATAACCCCGGAAATACATCCTTCAGACAATGCAGGGGTGTAGATTTGCTTGTCGTACACCACAAATACATTAGAACTGATGCTCTCACAAAGAAAACCGTTCTGATTGAGAATGATCGCCTCATCCAGTCTGTGCTGTTTTTTGAACAATCCGGCCATAACATAGACCAATGCACTACTGGTTTTATAATTGGACAAAGGATTGATGGGCTTGGTGATCTCATCAAAGACATCTATGATCAAGCCTTTCTTATTCAGTTCATAGCCACTCTCAGTAAGCGGACTGGCCTCCAGAATATAACCTGATTTATTGCTGTTTGGGGTATACAGACCATCACCGTTGCGGTAAACCGATAACCTGAACCGCACATTATCTCTTAATTTATTCTTTTTACAAAGCTCTGCCGTTTTCTGTTTCAGAAAATACTCATCCAGTAAAACACTGCCCTCTATTTTAAGGGCCATCATTCCTGCACGAAGCCTGTCGGCATGCAACTCCGGGAACAACAGCTTACCACCGCTCATGCGCATGGTTTCAAATAAGCCGTCCCCGTAACGGAAACTGCGGTTACTGGAAGTCAGTATCGGATGGTGAATTGTAAAAAACTCGTCGTTGTGTAAAATATACTCGTGTTGCATGTATTATTGTGGCTGTACGATGTAGTTTCTCCATTTGTTCAGTACCGCATCAAAATCAGCCGGCAAAGGTGCTTCAAATTCCAGATATTTTTTAGTGGTTGGATGAATAAATCCTAAAGTTTGTGCATGAAGCGCTTGTCTGGGCATCAGCTCAAAACAGTTGTGAACAAACTGTTTGTATTTCGCAAAGGTTGTTCCCTTTAGAATTTTATCTCCTCCGTAATTCGTATCGCTGAATAATGGGTGTCCAATATGCTGCATATGTGCTCTGATTTGATGTGTACGGCCAGTTTCCAGCTGGCAGCTGATAAGGGTTACATATCCTAAACGTTCCAGAACGGTATAATGTGTTACAGACCACTTACCTTTTTCTTCATCGTCATAAATATCCATCACGATCCGGTTCTTTGCGCTTCTACCGATATAACCAGTAACTGTGCCATTTTCTTCCAGATCTCCCCAAACCAAGGCCAGGTATTTACGGGTAATGGTATGGTCGTAAAATTGTTTGGCCAGTTTGGTCATGGTCATTTCGTTCTTGCTGATCAGCAGCAATCCTGATGTATCCTTATCTATACGGTGCACCAGACCAGGCCTTCCCTCATTTCCGGGAAGCTCAGGTAATTGTTCAAAATGAAAGGCAAGTGCATTGACCAGGGTCCCGGTATAATTATTATATCCAGGGTGCACCACCATGCCCGCTTCTTTGTTCACCACCAGCAAATCGTTGTCTTCATACACAATGTCCAGGGGAATATCTTCGGGATAAACTTCAGTATCTCTTGGAGGATGAGGAAAAACAATGGAAATCTCGTCAGCGGGTTTTACTTTATAACTCGGCTTTACCGTTTTCTGATTAACCAAAACATTCCCGGCGTCTATAGCATTTTGTATACGGTTTCGTGACGCATTTTCCATACGGTGCATCAAAAACTTATCGATCCGGAGCAAAGATTGCCCCTTGTCTACAACAATATTAAAATGTTCATATAAATCCTGCTCCTCTAATTCTACTCCGGCATTGGTATTTTCCATTTTACAAAACTAATCTTTAACAATTACATATTTAAAAAAGAAATTGGCTTACTATTTGTGAGGCTAGGATACAAGTCTGCAAAACCCACTTTGTTACAGGGCAAAAGGGCTTTAAAACCACAGTAAATAAATTTAAAAAAAAGATAACAGCAATAAAATGAAACTGCACAAAATGAATGACCAGGCCTACCGCAATTTCATAAATACAATAAACGACTCCTACACTACCCAAGAGAATATAAAAACAATACCTATGAAAACCTTTACCCAAAATGTTAAAATCGTTCTTAACTTTTTCCCTTACCTGATTAAAAAAATCTATTTCAAAGCTTAATCAGGCTGGAAATGTAAAATGGACTTTATATTTGCCTCATGTTTGAAGCAATACATAGTCCGTTACACGAATTAAAGCATCCCTCTGTACGTTTATACGTAAAGAGGGATGATCTTATTGATCCCTATATCTCCGGGAACAAATGGCGTAAGCTCAAATATATCCTGGCTAAAGCACTCCATTTAAAAAGAACGCATCTGGTTACTTTTGGAGGTGCCTATTCCAATCACCTTATCGCCACTGCCGCAGCAGCTGCTCGCTCAGGTTTACAATCCACCGGCTTTGTGCGCGGAGAAGAAGTTGAAAATGACACCCTGTTTCTTTGCAAGCTCTATGGAATGAAATTGATCTTTATCAGCAGAGAAGCCTATAAGGATAAATATGGTTTGTTCAAGGTCTTTTTCGGTGAGGATCCTTCTGCTTACTTTATTGATGAAGGGGGTGCTTCTGCAGAAGCTGTAAGAGGTTGCGCAGAAATCATCCAGGAGCTTCCTGGAGATGTAGATCATTTATTTTGCGCTGCAGGGACAGGGACAACCGCAGCAGGCCTTTTAAAAGGCATCCGCCAGCAGAATCTAAATACCCAGCTCCATGTAGTACCGGTATTAAAAGGCGGTGACTTTATTGCCGGCGAAATTTACAATTACACAAAAACCATAGAACAGCTGAACCTGCATACCGATTACCATTTTGGGGGTTATGCAAAAACTTCTCCTGAGCTGCTTCAGTTTATGACCGGTTTTACTGCCCGCGAAGGCATGCTGATTGACCCCATATATACAGCGAAGATGTTTTATGCTATTGAAGATCTGGTAAAACAAGGTTATTTTAAGCCAGGAGAGAAAATTGTAGCCCTTCATACCGGAGGACTGCTGGGCATCCTGGGTAAAAAACAACAGTTATCTGCTTCGATCTCCTCTCCTGGTAGCCTGTAAATTTAGTTTCCGTATGGATGTATGGTGCGTATACTGCCATCGGATTCGTGATGCAGTTCGGTCACTTTAATGTTCCGTAAATGTGTTTTGCCTCCCGAAAGTTGGGTATCATGGTAAAACAACAGCCATTTGCCTTTATACTCTACAATGGAATGATGTGTAGTCCAGCCTACTACCGGTGTCATGATCACTCCCTGATAAGTAAAGGGACCATAAGGTGATTTACCTGTTGCATAGACCAGCTGATGTGTATCACCGGTAGAATAAGAGAAGTAATATTTTCCTTTGTATTTGTGCATCCAGGAGCCCTCAAAAAAACGTCGGTCATGATCTCCGCCCAACAGAGGTTTTCCAGCTTTATCGAGAATCACCACATCTTTAGCCGGCTCTGCAAATTCTTTCATATTGGGTGTTAGTTTAGCGACCTTTGCTGTTAATGCAGGTGCTTCGTCTTTCCCGGCATCTGTTTTAGAACCATTGCTATCATATTCTCCATTGTTCCAGCGTTGCAGCTGGCCACCCCAAATGCCTCCGAAATACATATAGAAACTGCCATCTGTATCTTTAAAAACAGCTGGATCAATACTGAAACTTCCTTTCATTGGTTCTTTTTCAGCTTTGAAAGGCCCTGCTGGTGAGGAAGAAGTTGCTACGCCAATCCTGAATACATCATTTTTATCTTTAAGAGGGAAATACAGGTAATAGGTGCCATTTTTAAAGGCCGCATCTGGAGCCCACAATTGCCTTCCTGCCCAGGGGATATTTTTTACAGATAAAGCTACGCCATGATCGGTAACTTTTCCTCCGGGACCGTCCATGGAAAAAATATGATAATCACGCATATCAAAATGGTCGCCATTGTCATTTTCCGCGACCCCGGCTTCAATATCATGTGAAGGGTAAATATAGATCTTACCTTCAAAAACATGTGCAGAGGGATCTGCGGTATACATGTTGGTGATCAGCGGCTTGGAGATTGATCCTTTAAAAGGATCGTTTTTGGTCGTTTTGTCTTGTGCATGTCCAGCGGCAGAGAGCAGCAGGAACGACAGGCCCAGCATCAGGGCATTCGGCTTGTAGATTGGTCTGTTCATGATATTTGGTCTTTAGGTTATTGTAATTTCACATAGATCTGGAAATACCCAGTTCCAGGCCGCGAAGTTCTGCGAGTCCTTTTAATCGTCCAATGGCAGAGTATCCGGGATAGGTTGTTTTCTGCAGATCATCCAGCATCTGGTGGCCGTGGTCTGGTCGTAACGGCAAAGAAATCCCGGTCTGTTGCATCACTTCGATCAGTTTTTTCATCACACTGTACATATCTACTACGCCATTCAAATGCTCCGCTTCGTAAAAATTCCCTTCTGCATCTCTATGGATATTTCTCAGGTGTACAAAGTGAATTTGAGTGCCATACTTGGAAATGATCTGGCAAAGGTCATTGTCTGCCCTTACCCCTAATGATCCGGTACAATAGCAAAGGCCGTTGGCCTGGGAAGGATAAGCGTTCAGAATAAAATCCAGGTCGGCTTCCGTACTTACAATTCTGGGCAGTCCCAAGATCGGATATGGAGGATCATCGGGATGGATGGCCATTTTCAGTCCGCAGCTTTCTGCAGTGGGGATGATTTCCTGCAGAAAGTGCTGTAGGTTAGACCGCAGTGCACCGGCGTCTACAGTGGCGTAATTTTGCAACGCGTCCAGAATGATTTTCGGCGTGAATGCTTCATCTGATCCTGGAAGTCCGAGCAAAGTGCTTTGAAAAAGCTGTTCCCGTTCTGTTGTTGTCATTGCGCTGAACTTCTCTTTTGCTGCCGCAATCTCTGCCTCTGTATAGGCATGTTCGGCAAAAGGCCTTTGGAGTAAAAAAAGTTCAAAAACGATGAAAGCCAGTTTTTCAAAGTATAATGTTTTGCTTCCGTTGGGAAGGGTAAAACCTGGATTGGTACGCATCCAGTCTAAAACAGGCATAAAGTTATAGGTCACTACTTTGATGCCGCATCCGGAGAGATTTTTAAGACTATGAGTATAATTAAACAGCCATTGCTTATAGCCTCCTGTCCTGGTTTTGATTTCCTCATGCACCGGTAAACTTTCCACCACCAGCCATTGCATCCCTTCTTCTTCTATTAAGGCACGGCGTTTAAGAATTTCTTCTTTGCTCCAGACCTCACCTACCGGAATATGGTGCAGGGCCGTAACCACAGAAGTGCATCCGGCCTGACGGATATCTCTCAGGCTGACCGGATCTCCTGGGCCAAACCATCGCATACTTTGCTCAAATTTTATCATTTTATACAAGGACAATCGATTGTCTTTTAGGGTAAAAAAATTTTAAAAGCCTATGGAGTTCCCTCCGTCTACCGGAATGATCACTCCTGTTACGTATTTGGAACCTTCCGAACTCAAATAATACACCGCTCCGGCCACGTCTTCAGGAAGACCAAGATGCCCCATTGGGGTTCTGGATAACACTTTTTGCTTTCTTTCCGGATCGTTATCCAATGCTTTGGAAGACATAGCTGTTTTTATAAATCCTGGTGCCACACAATTGACCCGGATGCCTAATGGGGATAGTTCTACCGCCATGGCTTTAGTCATTCCTTCTATGGCAGATTTGGCGGCTGTATAGGCAATGACTTTTGGTATACCGTATTGGGCGGCCATAGAACTGATGTTAATGATCGTTCCTTTTCCGGCAGTAATCATCACCTTGCTCACTTCCCTGCTGATGGCAAATACGGACAGGACATTGGTTTGGATCACATTATAAAATTCGGCATCGGTTACCTCAGCAAAGGGTTTCTTATGATTAATCCCGGCATTATTGACCAGGATATCAATTTGTCCGAATTCTTGTAAAATGTTTTCAATGCAGGCCGGTATCCTGGACAGGTCTTGCAGATCCAGTACTTTATACGTGCAGAGACTGCCCAGTTCTGCTGCTGCTGCCTGTAACTTTAACTCGTCCCGTCCTATAATAATGGTTTTAATTTTTTCTTCTACTAGTTTCCTGGTAATGGCGAGGCCTAAGCCGGCCCCGCCTCCGGTAACTATGGCAATTTTTGTACTCATATCGTTTTCTTTTTTAAAGAGGATGGCCGGATCAGCAGTTGTGATTTTAGAATAATGGTATTGGTCAATGCCGCATCCTCTTCTCCATTAAGCTGGCTAACCAGGTGTCTTGCTGCAATTTTCCCCATCTCTTCACCCGGATAATTCATGGTGGTCAGCATAGGTTCTGAAATCCGGGAGATGATGTCGTTGTTGAACCCGGCGACTGCAATATCTTCCGGAATACGTAGCCCTGCATCTTTAAAGACCTTCATGCAGATCACCGCAGAAAGATCATTAGCCACAAAAAGTGCATCAGGTCTGTTCTTCATTTTCAGCAGCTGTTTGGCTACCAAAATGGAAGATTCTTCTGTAAGATCTGTTTCAAAAATCAGGTCTTGCTGTTTAGTAAGCTGGTGTTCTGCCAAAGCGCGTTCATAACCGAGCTTTCTTTCCTGGTAGACATTTCGCATACAGTTCCCCGTAAGATGGGCAATGCGCTTACATCCCTGCTCAATTAAGTGGTTGGTGATTTCATAACCTGCTTTTTCATTATTGATCACCACTTTATTAAAATCATCTTCTTCGATTACCCGGTCCACAAAAAGCAGCGGAATCCGGTGACGGATATATTCTTTATAATGATCCAGGTTGCGTGTATTGGCAGCCAAATTCACAATCAGCCCATCTACCCTGTTTTGTAGCATCTCTGCAGCATACTTGATTTCATTCTCTTCCAGTTCCAGAGACTGGCTGATCAGCATGTTGTAGCCAGATGCATTGAGTTCTTTTTCTATGCCAGCCAGGATGTCGGAAATAAAATAACTGTTTAACCTGGGCACAATAACCCCAATGGTATTGGTTTTTTGTTTGCGTAAATTGCGGGCAAAGGTATTGAAGCGGTAACCCATCTCTGTGGCAGCATCAAATATTTTCTTCCTGGTTTTAGCCGTAACAGCAGGATTGTCCTGAAGCCCCCTACTGATGGTAGAAGGGGCAAGATTCAGTCGTTCTGCAAGATCATAAATCGTGACTACTTTCTCATTTTTCATATTTGGCCAGACATTAATCCGGCCCTAAAGTAATCATTTTTCTGAAAAATGCAATGGATTGCATTTTTCAGAAGACACAGGTAATCAAGCGGTAGTATTTACGTCTGAAATCCGTTGGGTCGACTTTCTGACAATGACTTTAGGTTTTATACTGACAATTTTAGGTTCTACATTGAATTCCAGTCCTTCCATCTCCTGGAAGTAGAGGTTGGCAATGGTTTTTCCCATGCTGATGCTGTACTGATCAATAGTGGTAATAGACGGGCTGGTCAGTTCTGTGAAAGGTTCATTGGAATAGCCGCAAATCCCAAGGTCTTTGGGAATCTGAATCCCTTTATTGGTGGCGACTTCCAGAACACCCAGGGCGGAGAAATCGGACGTGGAAGCGAATATCGCATCCGGTGGATTCTCTAGCCCCAGTAATTGAGCGGTGGCTTCTGCACCCAGTTCCTTGGTCCAGGCATTTTCGCACATCAGTTCTTCCAGAACCGGAATATTGTGTTTGCGAAGCGCAGCCAGGTAACCTTCTTTACGCTGACGGAAAATATCCAGCTGTTGCGGGCCTTCCAACAGGGCTATTCTGCGGTAACCTTGTTCTATCAGGTGTGTTACCGCTTCATAAGAGGCTTTTTCATTGTTATTGATCACTTTAAAAGTATCCAGTTCTTCTACCACCCGGTCAAACTGGATGAGCCTGATCTGGTGGTCCAGCACCTGTTGCAAGTGTTCATAGGGCCCGTTTTCAGCAGCAATAGAAATGATGATACAACTCACATGCTGATTGACCAGTGCATTGACACAATCCACCTCGCGCGCATGCAATTCGTTGGACTGGCAGATGATCAGGTTATAGCCTTTTTTATAGGTAACCTCTTCAATTCCGGCGATAATATTGGAAAAGAAAAACTGGTTGATCCTCGGTACGACCACACCAATGGTTGGGTTATTCCCTTTCCTCAGATTGGAGGCCATCGCATTGTGCTGGTAATTCATTTCTGCAGCAGTTTTGAGCACCAGTGCTTTTGTTGCAGCATTAACTTTATTACTGTTACTCAGTGCCCTGGACACAGAAGAAGCTGCCAAATTCAGCTTTAGGGCGATATCGTAGATGGTTGTTCTTTTCTGACGCTGCATAATAAATACAAAAATATAAAAAAAAATAGGGCAATCGATTGCAAAACAAAATTATTCTCCTAAATTCGTTTTTGCTAACCAGATTTAAACAACCATGCAACAAAAAACAATATGCTGTTACTAGGAATCGATATAGGCACTTCCTCTATAAAAGTAGCCATCATCAATGCAGAAACACAGCGGGTAGTTACCTCGGCACAGTATCCTGATGAAGAAAGCCCCATTCTATCTAAACAAACCGGCTGGGCAGAGCAATCACCTGACATGTGGTGGGAACATACGCTGCAGGCTTTTAACAAATGTAAAACACAAGCTTCTTTTCAGCCCAGTGATATCGCATCTATAGGCATAGCTTATCAAATGCACGGCCTGGTGCTGGTGGATAAAGATCAAAACCTGGTACGCAACAGTATTATCTGGTGCGACAGCCGGGCTGTAGAAACGGGAAAGCAGGCTTTTGAAGCTTTAGGAGAGGAATATTGTTTAACCCACCTGCTCAATTCGCCAGGAAATTTTACCGCCTCCAAACTGGCCTGGGTAAAACAAAATGAACCGGAAGTTTATGCCCGGGTAGATAAATTCATGCTCCCAGGTGATTTCATTGCGATGAAACTCACCTCGCAGATCACCACCAGTATTTCAGCTTTATCTGAAGGGATATTCTGGGATTTTAAAACAGACAGCTTATCCATAGCGCTGATGGATTATTATGGCTTCAGCAAAGATCTCATTCCTGAAATCAAGCCTGTATTTGCAGAACATGGCCGCGTGACGGCAAGTATCGCCCAGCTTACCGGATTGGCAGAAGGAACTCCCGTGACTTATAAATCAGGTGATCAGCCCAATAATGCGCTTTCTTTGAATGTACTGGAGCCTGGAGAAATTGCAGCAACGGCAGGAACTTCGGGTGTAATCTATGGCGTAAGTGACCAATTGGCCTTTGATCCTCAATCCAGGGTAAACACCTTTGCGCACGTCAATTATACCCAGGAGCAGAAACGACTGGGTATTTTACTCTGTATCAATGGTACTGGAAGTATGAACCGCTGGGCTAAGCACAATATGGCCGCAACAGATACTTACGCACAAATCAATGCCGCAGCTGCGCAGGTAGCCATAGGTGCAGATGGATTACGTATACTGCCATTTGGAAATGGTGCAGAACGCATGCTCAATAACCGATTGATCGGCGCGCAAATGAGCCATATCGATTTGAACATTCATCAGAAGGCACATATATTCAGAGCAGTGCAAGAAGGAATTGCTTATGCATTCCGTTATGGATTAGACATTATGCGTTCAAACGGCCTTGCCCCTACTGTTATCCGTGCAGGAAAAGCCAATTTATTCCTCAGCAATCTCTTCCTGGAAGCTTTTGTAAACAGTACAGGGGTTCCGGTAGAATTGTATGAAAATGATGGCAGTACCGGGGCAGCTCTGGGTTCTGGAATTGGAGCAAAAATCTACAGCAGCCCTTCCGAAGCTTTCCATAACCTGAAGCCCATTCAATTTGTGGAACCCACATTAACCAGCCAATATGAGCCTGTATACCAGGACTGGCTACAGCTTTTAAATCAACAACAATAACCAAAATCAAAATATAATTAAGATGACTAAAGTAATAACAGGAGAAAAAGAATTTTTCAAAGGCATCGGACAAGTAAAGTTCGAAGGACTGGAATCGAACAACCCACTGGCTTTTCGCTGGTATGATGAAAATAGAATCATTGCGGGCAAAACCATGAAAGAACATTTGCGTTTTGCTTGTGCTTACTGGCATTCTTTTGTAGCTACAGGCGGCGATCCTTTTGGAGAAGCAACCATCATTCACCCATGGAATGAAAAAGCAGATGCAGTGGAGCGCGCAAAAGATAAAATGGATGCAGCATTTGAATTCATCACAAAAATGAACCTGCCCTATTACTGTTTCCATGATGTAGATCTGGTAGATTATACCAACGATGTATTGGAAAACGAAAGACGTTTACAGGCTATTGTAGACTATGCCAAACAAAAGCAAGCAGAAAGTGGTGTAAAATTACTTTGGGGAACAGCCAATCTGTTTTCTAACCGCAGGTACATGAACGGCGCAGCAACCAATCCTAATTTCCATGTACTGGCCCATGCCGGCGCACAGGTTAAATCTGCACTGGATGCAACTATTGCCCTGGGCGGAGAGAATTATGTATTCTGGGGCGGACGCGAAGGCTATATGAGCTTACTGAATACCAAGATGAAACGGGAACAAGAGCATTTGGCTAAATTCCTCCATGCTGCAAAAGACTATGCGCGTGCACAAGGCTTTAAAGGAACTTTCTTCATTGAACCAAAACCATGTGAGCCGACCAAACACCAATACGATTATGATGCAGCAACGGTAATTGGTTTTCTGCGCGAATATAATTTGCTGGAAGACTTTAAACTGAACCTGGAAGTAAACCATGCCACACTGGCGGGCCATACTTTCCAGCACGAGGTACAGGTGGCTGCTGATGCAGGTTTACTGGGTTCTATGGATGCCAACAGAGGTGATTATCAGAATGGCTGGGATACAGACCAGTTCCCGAACAATGTCAATGAAATTACAGAGGCGATGTTGATCGTTCTGGAAGCGAATGGCCTGCAAGGTGGTGGAATCAATTTTGACGCGAAGATCAGAAGAAATTCTACAGACCCTGCTGATCTGTTCTATGCACATATTGGGGGTATGGATACTTTTGCACGTGCATTGGTTACGGCCGACCAGATTCTGCAGCATTCAGATTATAAAAAGATCAGAACCGAAAGATATGCTTCTTTTGACGGCGGAAAAGGTAAGGATTTTGAGCAGGGTAAACTGAACCTGGAAGATCTGCGCGCTTACGCTATAGAAAAAGGTGAACCGGCTACCCTGAGCGGACAGCAGGAATTATTGGAAAACATCATCAACAGGTTTATTTAATCTACGCTTATGAATGCATTAGGCACATACGACTATGTCGTTTTCCTGGTCTATTTTCTGATCGTAGCTTTATACGGATGGACGGTATACCGCAAAAAGCAGGCACATAAAGAAAATTCGAAAGATTTCTTCCTGGCCAAAGATTCTTTGACCTGGTGGGCAATTGGTGCCTCTCTTATTGCTTCCAATATCTCTGCAGAGCAGTTTATTGGGATGAGCGGTTCTGGTTTCACGATGGGGCTGGCCATTGCCACTTATGAGTGGATGGCGGCTGCTACACTGATCATCGTGGCCGTATTTTTCATTCCCGTTTACCTCAAGAACAAGATCTATACCATGCCCCAGTTTCTGGGGCAGCGGTATAACAGTACCGTGGCGATGATTATGGCCATCTTCTGGCTCTTGCTCTATGTGGTGGTGAATTTAACCTCGATCCTGTACCTTGGTGCTTTAGCCATCAATAGCATTTCGGGCATCAACACCACAGCTTGTATGTATGTTTTGGCTGTTTTCGCCATCATCATTACCCTGGGTGGAATGAAGGTAATTGGCTACACCGATGTGATCCAGGTTTTCTTCCTGATCCTGGGCGGGCTGGCTACCACCTACCTGGCTTTGCAACTGGTATCTACCCATTTTGGAACTTCGGGCGTATTAAATGGCTTAAACCTGGTGAAGGAAAAAGCGACGGACCATTTCCACATGATCTTTCATAAAGAAAATGCGCACTATATGGACTTACCAGGCCTTACCGTGTTGATCGGCGGGATGTGGATTGTGAATCTAAACTACTGGGGCTGTAACCAGTACATTACCCAAAGGGCCCTTGGTGCAGACTTGAAAACAGCCAGAGGCGGTTTATTATTTGCAGCTTTTCTGAAATTGCTGATGCCGGTGATTGTGGTGCTTCCAGGTATTGCAGCTTATGTTTTATACAAAGAAGGATATGGTAATTTCCATAACGATATGATGAAAGATGGATCCTTGAATGCGGATTCTGCCTATCCGGTATTGCTTAATTTGCTTCCTGCCGGATTGAAAGGTCTATCTTTTGCAGCGCTTACTGCGGCTATTGTGGCTTCTCTTGCCGGTAAAGCCAACAGTATTGCCACCATCTTTACACTCGATGTGTATAAGAAGGTGATCAATAAAGAGGCTAATGAGCATAAACAAGTGGTAATTGGACGGGCAACGGTAATCATTGCCATGATACTCGCCATCATTATTGCTCCTCAACTGGGTATTGATAAAAAAGGTGGTTTCCAGTTTATCCAGGAATATACAGGCTTTGTATCGCCAGGTATCTTTGCCATGTTCATTTTAGGTTTTTTCTGGAAAAAGACCACCTCCAATGCAGCTCTTTTTGCGACGATCGGAGGTTTTGTATTGTCTGTTCTGTTTAAAGTCCTTCCAGCTTTTACCAATCTGGAATGGTTAAGTCCTTTTGGTTTCTCCAAACTGGCTGAGCAAAAAGATGGAACAATGCTTTATGAGATTCCTTTCCTGGACAGAATGGGTTTTGTATTTATGATTTGTATACTGGCCATGTGGATCATCAGCACACTGGAAAACCGGAAAGGTGTTAATCCTAAAGGTTTGGATGTAGACCGAAGCATGTTCAAAACCAATACTGGTTTTGCGGTGGGTTCACTGATTGTTTGCGGGGTTATTGTTGCTTTGTACACTATTTTCTGGTAACTCGTACCGTATGACCTAAAAAAGGCTTGTGTTCTACTGCAACACAAGCCTTTTTTTATTTATGGATTTCAGAGGCTCCATCTGTCCGGAAAGCCGAGGCCGGCAAACCTTCTTTATTGCACAGGTTTGCACCCTCTGGATTATCAGCCCAGGCATACCGCACAGCCACCGGCTCTTGTACAGCCGCACTCCATACTTCTACCTGCTTTCCTGTAATCCGGGCTTTTGCCCAGACAAATTTCCCGTCTTTACCAGCGATAGAAAAGCCTTTAAGTTCCCCTCCCCCTTTTGCAAGCAAACCAGTACCTGTGGAAGTAAAAGAAAGCACCATCTTTTGCCCGCTTCTTTTCATCGATTGATAAAGTGGGCCAGAATACACCAGTTTGGTATCATGGTAGGCAATCCTTTGTGCGGCAAAAGAAAGACGCTTACCCACATCTTCTTTATTGAGCGGATGGATATCATTCCATTCGCCTATATCCGTTGCAACTGCCATACCTGTGTTGGGCAGCTCCAATGCTTTGAGTTGGGCCTCCCTGACTTCGGCCCAGTTACTTTCAGAAGGCTGAGGTTTCGAGGGCATAAAACTGGCCAGCTGCACATAAAGAAATGGCAGGTCTTTGTTCTTCCATTGTGCTCTCCAGTCTTGTATTAAATCTTTAAACAGTACTTCATACTCACCTGGATTTCCAGTATTGGATTCGCCCTGGTACCAGATCACACCCTTCACAGTGTAAGGGAGAAGAGGTGAAATCATGGCGTTGAACAGTCCTCCAGGTCGATATTGAAAGGTGGTCTGTCCGCCCGGCATTGGATCGGAGGCGTAGCCCACTTTACACTGCCAGGTTCCTTTCAGATCTACACGCTCCTGGTCAACGACGAGTTCATAAGGCTTATCTGTTGTAAACCCCACTTTACCGTTTTCTGCAATCACCCGCACAACGATCGTATTTTTACCCTTTTTCAGAATTCCGGCAGGCACATTATATTTTCTTGGTGGATATTGATAGCCTGTACTGCCCACGAGATGGCCATTAATGTACGTTTCATCCCGGTCTACAATTGTCCCCAGCCAAAGCCGTCCAGCCTTTCCATCCATAGCCTCTGGCAAGTCGATTTCTTTCCGGTACCAAAGTACTCCACTGAAATGATCCGTCGAAAAGCCGGGCACCAGCGTATTTTTCCAGTCAGAAATTTCTCCACCCTCCAAACCCCGGTCATTCTTTTTTAAACGGTTGTTCCATGTACCGGCTCTTTCCTCATCCTGTTTTTTGACCTGCTCGATCACCGCATCGTCCTGATACTTTTGATAAAGGGCAAGTTGTTTTGGAAAGGATTTTAATGCTGTTTCGCTTAACCAGGCCTCTGCTGGTGAACCACCTACACTTGCTTTGATCAGACCAATGGGAACATGGTATTTTTCATACAGGTTTTTGGCAAAAAAATAACCCACACCTGTAAAATCCAATACAGAGACAGGATCTGCAGAAACCCAGGTACCTGAACCCAGATCATTCTGGATACCATGAAAATTATACGCTGTTTTTATATTGAACTGCCGGATATTTGGATTGGCAGCATTCTTTATAACTGCTGCATATTTATCCTTTAAGCGGCTCATCGGCAACTCCATATTAGACTGCCCGGAGCAAACCCAAACATCTCCAATCAGGATATTAGTGATAGAGATCAGGTCATTTCCCTGTATATCCATACGAAATGGCCCGCCAGGAGCCATTGCCGGAAGTTCAACTGCCCATACCGATGAGGCCTTGCAAACGGTTTTATAGTCTTTGTTGTTAAATTTGAGGGTGATCTTTTCTCCAGGATCCGCCCATCCCCAAACCCGGATCACCTCGCCTCTTTGCAACACCATCCCGTCACTGATCAGTCTGGGTAGTTTTACAGTTGCGTAACTGCAAACAGCTTGTGCAGTGAAAAATAAACAAAATAAGAATCTCTTATAAAATACCTGCGCCATCGTTTATAGTCAATTGGTTAATATGTGGTTAGCAGAATAAAAATAGAAAGAATATTCAATAATGCAATCGATTGTAATTATTT
The DNA here is from genome assembly GCF_016429005.1 of Pedobacter sp. ASV19. Lineage (GTDB taxonomy): Bacteria > Bacteroidota > Bacteroidia > Sphingobacteriales > Sphingobacteriaceae > Pedobacter. The sequence continues at coordinate 11,616 of NZ_JAELTV010000028.1, read as the reverse complement.
TTTTATAATTTTATTTTCAAGGCCACAATGGCATTTATAGTATTTCTGAAGACCAGTAGTCCCAAAGAAAAGCTTGTTACGCGATAACCAAATTTTAAATGATGAACCGACCTTTGTTACTCGTACTTTTTATGATTTGCAGCTACCAGTATAGTTTTGCAATAGATGATAAAACCTATATTTCCAGTCAGGGCAGCAAGGCTCATTTCCCGCTTAGCCAGAACGGATCGCCTGCCTCAATATTCGTAAACCCACAGGATTACCCCGGGGTACTGATTGCGGCTAAAAACCTGCAGTCTGACCTGAAAATGGTGACTGGAAATATACCTTCCTTTTATAATGCAATGCCTAAAAAAGGCATGCTTGTTATCATTGGTACCCTGGGTAAAAGCGCGGAGATTGACCTGTTGGTGCAACAGCATAAACTGGAGGTCTCGGCCATTAAAGGAAAATGGGAGACCTTTATGATTCAAACTGTAAAAAAACCCTTCCCAGGGATAGATGAAGCCTTGGTCATCACAGGAAGTGACAAAAGGGGCACCATATATGGTATCTACGACTTATCTTCTAAAATCGGTGTATCTCCCTGGTACTGGTGGGCAGATGTACCCGTTAAGCAGCAGAAAAATCTGTTTGTTGCACCTGGCCTGCACAGTCAGGGTACACCGGCCGTAAAATACAGAGGCATCTTCCTCAACGATGAAGCCCCAGCCCTCTCTGGCTGGTCCAAAGAGAAATTCGGAGGTTTTAACCATAAATTTTACACCCATGTCTTTGAACTGATCCTGCGCCTGAAAGGCAATTATTTATGGCCAGCCATGTGGGGCAGTGCTTTTTATGATGACGACCCTTTAAATCCGCAGCTTGCTGATGAATATGGTGTAGTTATTGGCACCTCACACCATGAACCTTTGACCCGGGCACATGATGAATGGAAAAGGTACGGCAAAGGGCCATGGAATTATGCGACCAATGAACAAGTCCTGAAAGAATTCTGGACCAAAGGCATTCAGAGGATGGGCAATAGAGAAAGTATTGTAACCGTTGGAATGAGGGGCGATGGCGACGAACCTATGTCTGAGGGCAGCAATATTGCCCTGCTGGAACGGATTGTAAAAGACCAGCGTCAAATCATCGCGGAGCAAACCAACAAGGAGGCCTCTAAAACACCACAGCTCTGGGCGCTCTATAAAGAAGTCCAGGATTATTACGACAAGGGCATGCGTGTACCCGATGACATTACCTTGTTGCTCTGCGACGATAACTGGGGAAATATCCGCAAACTTCCAAAGCTAAGTGACCGCCCTAGAAGCGGGGGTTATGGTATCTATTACCATTTTGACTATGTTGGCGATCCAAGGAATTACAAATGGCTGAATACAAACCCGCTTCCAAGGATCTGGGAGCAGATGAACCTGGCCCACGAATATGGCGCCAATCAGATCTGGATTGTCAATGTGGGCGACCTGAAACCTATGGAATTCCCGATAGAGTTTTTCCTGGATTATGCCTGGTCTCCAAAAAAATGGCCTGCAGACCAACTGGAAGCCTATACCGCATTGTGGGTTGAAAAACAATTTGGGAGGGACAATGCAACAGCTATTGCTTCTGTATTGTCCAGATATGGAAAATACAGTTCAAGAAGAAAGCCGGAACTTCTGGATGCAAACACCTACAGTTTAACCAACTACAGGGAATTTGAACGTATCGTAGAAGAGTACCAGGTATTGCGTAAGGATGCCGAAGAGCTGGACAAGAATATTCCTGCCGACGCCAAAGATGCTTATGATCAACTGATACTCTTCCCGGTCAGGGCACTGGCAAACCTGAACGAGATGTATTATGCAGCCGCTCAAAACAAGCTTTATGCAGCCCAGGGAAGGGCAACCACAAATGCTACAGCCATTACCGTAAAAGAGCGCTTTGATAAAGATGCTGCTTTAGCCAAACACTACAATACGGAAATCAATCATGGAAAATGGAACCATATGATGGACCAGACCCATATTGGTTACACTGGCTGGCAGCAACCGGAGGTGAATACAGTGCCGGCAACCCAGACCATTTCTTTACCGGAAAAAGCCGATATGGGTGTTGCAATAGAAGGATCAGCAAACTGGTGGCCAAATACCCAGTCGGAAGCGGTTTTACCAGGCATCTACAAACAGGGCAATTCATCGGCTTATATAGAAATATTCAATCGTGGAAAGGCAGCTTTTCATTATAAAATCACACCCGAAAAACCCTGGATAAAACTCAGCCAGACAGAAGGCGAGGTTAAAGATCAGGTTCGTATAAGTTTAACTGCAGACTTTTCTAAAGTTCCTGCCGGCAGTTTTAAAGTACCCATCCTTATCCAGTCAGACCAGGGCAATTCGGTCAGGGTCTATGCAGAGGTGCATCAGACCAACAATCCGAAACAGGCAAATACTTTCCTGGAACAAAATGGGTACATTTCTATAGAAGCAGCTAACTATACCCGTAATATTGGAACAAAGGGGTTGTCCTGGAAAGTGCTTCCGGACCATGGCAGAACTTCATCTGCAGTTGCCCCATTCCCGGTAACCGCAAAGGTGGAAAAACCGGGTCCGCAAAGCCCAAGACTGGAATATGCCATTGAGCTGCTGCAGGCAGGTGAAGTAAAGATCAATGCTTACCTCTCTCCCACGCTCGATTTTAGCCATGATACCGCTTTATCTTATGCTATTTCTATAGACGATGAAGCACCGCAAATCATTGACATCATCCAAGCCGACCATAGAAGCTGGAACACCAATGTAGCGGAGAATATAAAGATATTGAGTTCAAAGCATGAGGTTAAAAAAGCTGGTGTTCATACCTTGAAAGTATGGGCGATCAACCCTGGTGTCGTTTTGCAGAAACTCGTTTTGGAAACCAGGCCTATTCCGGCAAGCTATTTAGGCCCACCGCAAAGCCCTCGTTAATTGAGCTGATGTCAATTTCATTCTAAAAGCAGCCTTAATCGGGCTGTTTTTTTTATCTAAATTTATTTTTTTGATTCGATAACAATACTGGCTTCCTTCATCCCCTCGGCCGTTACGTTAACTTTTATAGTACCTGGAATGTCCTTCTTTGAACGTATAATCAACAGGCATAAACCGTTAAATGCCTTCCTTTCTTTCGCAGTAAAAGAGTTCATATCCGTTGCATCTCCATTATCTGCAGCAACAATTTCTCCGGCACCTTCCACCGAGAATTTCAGCAATTGTTTTGCATCCGGAACAGTTATGCCCTGCTCATCAACTACTTTTACGGTTACAAAGGACAGATCCTTTCCATCCGCCTGAATGGTACCTCTATCTGCAATCAGTTGAAGTGCAACCGCAGCCTTTGTTGTACTCAGTGTTTCCTTTGCCCATTCTTCGCCGTTTTTATAGGCTTGTACCGTCAATGTTCCTGGCTCATAAACCACCTCATCCCATCGCAACCGATATTCAAATGGCCCAAGTTTTTTACGTCCAAGTGATTTGCCATTCAGGAATAATTCTGCTTCATCACCAGAGGTAAAAACATGGACAGGAGTAACTTTTCCTACACGATCCGACCAGTTCCAGTGCGGCAACAGATGCACCATAGGTTTCTCCGGCAACCATTGACTTTGGTAAAGATAAAAGCGATCCTTTTTAAATCCGGCCATATCTATGATCCCAAAATAAGAGCTCCTCGAAGAGTAATAGGGAGTTGGTTCTCCCAGATAATCCCAGCCCGTCCAGGCAAAACCACCAGCTACGTATTTATTTCTTTCCAATGAAGCAAATACTTTATCTGCAGAAGCCCCAAAATCCACCGAATAAAGTTCATAAGCACTCACCTGATGTGTAAGCGGATTACCACCAAGGTTATCTTTAACAGGAAAACTGCTGTTTCCATTAACCGGGAAGAGATATTCACCCCTGCTACTGATGGCGGCAGCATTTTCTGTACTGATGATGGCCCGATCCGGAAACTTCTCGTGAAAAACGGGGAACATGGGTGTAGTAGTAATTCCTTTTAAGCCTTTATAAGCATCTGCATCGCGAATGCCTTCACCTTGATAATTTAGTCCAATCACATCTGAATATTGAGGTAAGGGCATATTTGGCTTTGCATAATTCATAGCCAATGTGGTCAAACGAGTCGGATCTTCATCTTTAACAATATCATGCAGTTTTTTGGCTACAGCCGCTCCATCCGCATCGGTATACTGCTCTCCAACCTCATTGCCATAGCTCCACAAAATGACCGATGGGTGATTTTTATCTCGCCTGATGAGGGCTCTAAGGTCTTGCTCGTACCATTCTGGAAATATCAAATGAAAATCTAAAGGTGTCTTCTTCCGTTCCCAGGAATCGTAAATCTCGTCTACCACCAGGAAACCCATTTTATCAGCCAATTCCAGAAGTTCGGGAGCAGGAGGATTGTGTGCCATCCGTATCGCATTACAGCCCATTTCTTTAAGCATCTGCAATTGCCGTTCTGCTGCCCTGTAATTAAAGGCCATCCCCAAGGAGCCTAAATCGGCGTGTTGATTAACACCTTTTATATTAACCCTCATTCCGTTGATCAATAAGCCCTCCTGAGCATCAAATTTCACCTCGCGGATACCGAATTCAGTTTGATAAGTATCCATCTCCTTTCCCGCAATCTTGACCGAGGTAATGGCAACATATCTGTTTGGCGTGTTCAGATCATAAGGGTACCATAACTTTGGATTATTGATCACTGTTTCGCCAACAAACAAGCCATCAGCATTCGCCTTCACATTGAGGAGAGGAGATTTAAGGGTTGAAATCACATTCCCTTTTTTATTTCCAGCAGTATCCAGCCTGTAAATCGCTGTTGAGACCTCTATGGCTTGATTACTACGGGTGTTATTTTTAACCCTAACTTCCAGGTTCAATTTTGCCCTTTTAGAAGAGACCTCTGAAGTTTTTACAAAAGTACCCCAATTTGCTACATGGACCGGATTTACTTTTGTTAACCATACATTACGGTAAATGCCTGCGCCGGGATACCATCTCGAGGAAGAAGCTGGGTTATCGACACGTATGGCCAACTGATTTTCTGACCCAAAAATCAGGTAAGGTGTTAAGTCTATTCGCCAGGAGGCATAACCATAAGGCCAGCCTCCAACCAGCTTTCCGTTTAACCAGACCATGGCGTAAGACATGGCTCCGTCTACTTCTAAATAAACATTTTTCCCCCGGTCATACGAAGAGATTCTTAACTTCTTTCTATACCAGCCTACCCCCTGTACCGGTAGTCTTCCCATACCTCCTCCAATAATGGGGTTATTTTCGGTATAAAAAGGTCCGGCAATTGCCCAGTCATGAGGTAAATTGACACTTTCCCAGGCGCTGTCGTCGAAGCCCTTCTGCACAAAGGGAAAATCGGCTCCGGGATTCCCGGCCGGGCGTTTATAGCGTTTGGATGGATCTTTAATGAAATCATTTCCACTTGGCAGAATAAATGCTTTAAGTACATCTTTTTGCCCCTGCACTTTTATGGCTTCTGTAGGTTTTGCATCGGCCGCTATTTTATCCAAATCAACATCAGCAGCTGGCCTGTCATCATATATAAGGTGATCTGTCTGCTGTTGCTGATCATATTTGTAGAATTTCCAGCCTGTATTAATGGCTTCCCGCTGCCGGTCAACACCCTTACGCTGAGCATGAACATCAAAAAAACACAAAAGAACAGCAAGCATTAAAAATCCAGATTTAGGGTTGATGGTAAAAAAAGTCATATCTGCTTTATCTATTGTTTAGGATAAAAAAGAGCCTAAATCATGGATCGATTCAGGCTCTTTTTAATTTATCAAATTATTGTTTTAATACCCAGGATTCTGATACGTTTTCTTTTCTGCAGCGGTCATATCCAGTGCGTCCAGCTGAGACTGGGGAATAGGACGAAGATAGTTCGTTGCCGCAATATTACGCGTAAAAGTCCCAACGGTGTGGTCTTTCCAATCGTTTGGATTGGTTTTACCGGCAATGACAAATGTCCTGCCGTAATCCGCCCATTTCTGGGTACGAACCAAATCCCACCAGCGGTACCCTTCACCAAAATATTCACGGGATCTCTCCGCCAATATGTAGTCAATGTCAATCGAGCCTGGGGTAGCGGCCACCATTGCGGCACTATTGTCCTGTACTTTTGCTATATTATTTCCATTGTCGAAGCGCCATTTACCTGCTCTTGCCCGAAGCACATTGATCAAGCCCCTTGCTGTTCCATCATTTGCATAGGTACCGCCAATTGCTCTGGTTGCAGCCCCTTTAACCGCAGCTTCGGCAGCAATAAAGAATAATTCTGAGAATTTGGCGATAGGGAAAGGACGGGTAAGGCTACCATTTGGCTGTCCAAGCCCACCATTATTATCGGTACGGTATGGACCTAATTTCCAATTGGCCGGATAACAAATCCTGCTAAACGCACTTGGCTCAATAACAAAATCTGCTCTGCCTGGCAAAACACCTGCTCCAACATTACTGTTAAATTTGGAGTTGGAGTAATCAACACCAGCAACATCTTCATTTAAAAATGAAAGTATGGCATCTCCGTTAGCCACAGGTAGGAAATTGGCGTTATATAAATTTTCAGGAATCGCATTGTTTACTTTTAAAGCGGCCTCTTTCCAGTTACTGCGGTACCGGGTTACAAAGGTCGCATCGTAACGGGAATCATTGCTCTTGTCTGCAAAGGTGCTTTTAAATACACCTTGCGGAGGTGCAAGCATAGTCCAAGGACGCCCTAAGGGTTGTGTGGCTGCCCGCTGTACAGAACTTACTGCAGACCAGCTTGTATTAGAAGAGCTTGTTCTGATATTCGTGTAATTCCATTGTTCAAACCATTGTGCAAAGCTATCTGTACTAAAACCTCCTGTACTGTAGCTAAGGTCACCTCCATTATAGGTAGCGCTTGCCTGCGTATGGTCGGCATACAACAGTATTTCATTGTTGCGATCGTTGCTTCCCAGGTTCAAATCGTAAAAAGTTGGCTGTAATCCAAACGATCCCGGGCTTTCTAAACCAGCAGCAGCTATATTATAAGCTTCTTTAAGATACCATGAGGCATCATGCCCGTTAGGATCAGTTCTTTGTGCTGCCGGATAAGTTGGAATGTTGTTTGGATTTTGCAGCCACCACGCATAGGTTAAATAGGCTTTTGCCAGATAAAGACGTGCAAGTGTTTTAGTTGCACCACCCGTTACGCGGCCGCTGGCTGGCAACTTATCGACTGCAATCAGCAGATCGGGGAAGATGCCTTTCGTATACACTTCCGGTACGGTATTTCGTTTGGAAGTTCTTATGGTAGAGGTATTGAATTTCAATTCACCGGCCCCTAAATCTAGTGGTACCCCACCAAAGGTTTGCACCAGCAAAAAGTAGTCAAATGCACGGAAGAACCTTGCTTCGGCAACAAGGGCATCCGAAACCCCAACGGCTGCACCATTTTCAATGACACCGCTGGCTGTATTAATATTGGGAAATGCTGCACCCCATAAAATACCTGTATTACTGGTTTGTGCCTGGATCTCTCCGACACCTGAAAAGTCCAGGGTTTTGACATTCCCGTCTGAGTTTTGGCCCCAGGTAGATTCATCGGTACTGATCTGATTTGCATTCAGAAAATAACCATTTCCGAACATGAGCCTCAGGTGTCCATAGCACGAGGTAATCCCTCCCTGTACTCCGGCTTCTGTTTTAAAATAATCAGGGGTAAAAATACTCCGCGGATTTTCATCCAATATCTTTTTACATGAGGAAAGGAAAAATACAGCTAAAACTGATAGTCCTAAAAATTTTATATAGTTTCGATTCATTATCGTAAATTTTAGAAGGTTACATTAACACCAAGTAAATAATTGCGGGTTGTTGGCGTATTATAGCCTACAGTTAACAATCTTCTTTGACCATAACCATAGGAAACTGCCATATTAGCCCCGTCATTTGCATAGGTATTTGGTTCAGGATCCATTCCAGACTGTTTGTAGTAGGGAGAGAAAAATACAAATGGATTTTGTGCGGTTGCGTAAACACGAAGTTTCTTTATACCCACTTTTTCGGCCCATTTACCAGAGAGGTTGTAGCCAAGTGATATGGTCCGTACCTTTAAAAATGAACCGCTAAAATAACCTAAAGTAGATCCATATATAGGATTGTTGCTACTTTTAGGCCCTTTGGGATCAGGGAAATTCGCCCCAGGGTTTTCCGGTGTCCAATAATCGATATCAATTTGTCCACGTCGACCGTCTTCCAGGTTTAAATAACCATTGGAGCCATATAATGTACTGTTCAGGATACCACCATTTTGAAATGCAGCTACAATGCTCAGGTCTAAATTCTTATACCCAACCCGGGTATTAAAACCGCCTTGAAATTTAGGATCGGCATTAATGATCTGCCTGTCATCAGGCCCAATAACACGAGTAGGTGATCCATCTGCATTATATCCTCCGGTGTATAAAACTTTGACCATACCTACCTGGCCTGCGCTTCCTTCATATTGTTTTACCGCAGCAGCCTCATTAGCCTGCCAGATGCCCACTTTTTGATAATCATATATCACGTTTAACGGATGCCCTACGAACAGCCAGTTACTCTCGTCGCGCGTCTGCCCTGATGCCAGACTGACAATTTTATTGACATTGCGATACAGGTTTACACCTGCTTCCCAGGTCCAGCCATTTTTATGATCGATGATCACCCCGTTCAATGAAAGTTCGAATCCTTTGTTCTGGGTAGAACCCACATTACCTGTATAACTGCTCACACCAGAGGTAGGTGGCAACCCAACACTCAGCAGCAGATTATTGGTTTTGGTGATATAACCTTCAACAGTACCAGAAAGGCGGCTATTGAATAAGGAGAAATCCAAACCAAGATTTTGGGTTTTGGAGTACTCCCATCCCAGATTGGCGTTTGGCAGTTCGGTCACATAATAACCATTGGCATTTGAAGCCCCAAAGTTATAAGGCCTTACACTCAAACGTCCAAGTGTAGCATAAGGTGCTACAGATTGATTGGAAGTCTGGCCATAGCCCACACGAAGTTTTAGGTTGTTTACCCAGCTAAGATCTTTCATAAAGGATTCCTTTTGAATATTCCATCCAGCAGAAATAGCCGGATAACTATTCCATTTGTGTCCCTCTGCCAATCTTGACGACGCATCGCTGCGAATAGTGGCACTCAACATATAACGGTTATCATAAGAATACATCACACGTGCCATGTAAGACATCAATCCACTTACCCAATACGATTGATTATTTGGATCTATAGTAATATCGTCATTACTTCCGGTGGACGTTTGACCCAAATTAAAATATTGAAAAGTATCGCCTGCAAGGTTCCTCCTGGCTATAGCGGAACTGTTATAGCTGATTTGCTCTGAAGAATATAGGGCGACTGCATTAATGGTATGCTTTTCTGCAAAAGTTCTGTCATACGATACCAGATTTTCAATAGCCCATTGCGTAGTTTGCGAATTGCTGATAGAGGCCGTATTCGGGTTGGCCACATCTGCACTAAAAACACCTATACCTGTATAACTTCCAGTATTACCTGTAATATAATTAGCACCAAGGTTCAAGCGGTACTTCAAACCCTCTACACCGGGAATTTTGACTTCACCATAGGCTGAATTGTACGATCCGAAGCCTTTTGTTCTATTGATGTATTTGTCTCCCAGATTTCCTAAAGTTTGTTTCGTATATACCCATTGATTTTCTTGTGGCATACTTACCACCCTTTTTGTCGTTCCGTCTGTATTATAAGGGTTTGCGATCGGCGACATACTCAACACACCGTACATGCCCAAACTGGCACCATCAGTAATGCTGTAGTTATTGTTAGAGGTAAAACCTACGCGAAACAGCTTACCGATTTGCTGATCCAGAGAAGTCCGGAAGGAGAATCGCTGGTATTGAGATAAAGGAATTGGTGCTTCATCTTTATAATAACCCGCTCCAAATTTATAACTCCCCTTCTCAGAACCACCCACAACACTCACATCATGGTTTTGCACAGCAGCCGTTCTGTAGAAAAGATCCTGCCAATCTGTATTTGTTGCGCCACTTATGTCTTCATCTGCTCCCGGATTCATATTCAATCCTGCTCTTTTTCGCAGGGCAATGTACTTATCGGCTTGCATCATCGGATATTTCATCACATCTTTTATGCCGTAGTAACCGCTATAGCTAATCTGTGCTTCCTGACCCCTATTCCCTTTTTTCGTGGTGATCAGGATCACCCCGTTCGCTCCCCGCGAGCCGTAAATAGCCGTTGCCGAAGCATCTTTAAGGATGTCCAGACTAACAATATCTTCTGGACTGATATCAGCGATCGTTCCCCCAAAAGGAATACCATCAAGCACAATCAAAGGATCATTTTCAGCATTTATTGAACGGGTTCCACGAATTCTGATCTGCATGGTCGCTCCTGGCTTGGTTGAACTCTGCGTTAACTGCACACCTGCTACACGTCCCTGCAAAGCCTGCGAAATATTGGCAGAAGGTACTTCGTTTAACTTGGCCCCGCTAATAGAAGCAACCGATCCCGTGACAGCTTCCTTACGTTGGGTTCCATATCCCACAACGACTACATCTTGCAAACTCTTGGAATCTGCCAAAAGTGTAATGGTGATTACAGAACGGTTATTTATTGAATGTTCCTGGCTAACAAAGCCGATAGAGGAAATCTGCAGAATGGAATTGCCTTCAGCAGATAACTGAAAATCACCACTTGCAGCTGTGATGGTACCAACGGTGGTTCCTTTCACTTTAATCGTTACACCAGGAATGGGTGCCCCCGTAGCGTCTAAAACTTTACCACGAACGGCAATCTTTTGCGCATGAAGCGACAGGGAACAGAGTGTTAGCATAGCTACCACTGCAAAAGTAAATGCACTTTTGAAATGAAACCCACTAAACTCCATCACCGTTTTGGATGAGTAGAGTGTTATTCTCATAAACTTTCGTCTAATTTGGTTCATAAAAGGTTAGAAATAATTTGGTTAGAAAATCACGGACCGGTTAAAGCCGCTCTTATTTAAAACTAATTTAGAAACTATTATTTAAAAATGCAATCGATTGCAAAAATAAAAATAAATTTTCCTTGTTTTTTTGATTAAACTAAGTCTGTTGATTGTCAGAGGACTGCAATCGGTTGAACATGTTGTTCACCAGAAACCTTCATTATTTGAATAAATAGTGCATAAATAAGATATACTGAGGCTCAAATTGATAACAACTACACACAACATAAAAAACCAAAAAAATCTGCAACCGATTGCTTTTGCACTATAATTGACTGAGGAAAGTATTTTAATGACATTATTAAAACCTTTACGTATTTCCTACAACAGATAATTATCCGGAAAATTCCCTAATTTCGTTTTATAAAGGTGACTGGTCACCTTCAATAACATGATAAACGAAAATTTTGAAGATGAGCAAAACTGCATTTCCCTACTAAAAAAAGGAAACAGAACCGCTTTTGATGCCATTTATAAATTTTACAGCAACCGATTATATAATCACATGTTGGCGATGATCAAATTACCAGAGGTAACAGACGAATTAGTACAAGACATTTTTCTAAAAGTCTGGGAAAA
>NZ_JAELTV010000289.1 GCF_016429005.1 Pedobacter sp. ASV19 | reverse complement strand
CCCCCCCCCCCCCCCCCCCCCCCCCCCCCCCCCCCCCCCCCCCCCCCCCCTTTTAGATGTGTATAAGAGACAGGTTCAGTGCCAATGCTGGCCCGATGATGCTGATTGGTTTTGCAGGGATCGGTTTTTCTCATGGTATTGTTGGCAGTAATTTTGAATTGCTGGCCTGGGTCTTTTTGATGCTGTTGGCCATGGTATTTTTGCCTTATTATCTCAAAGCCAAAATCAGCACCATTCCACAGTTTTTGCTGATCCGTTTCGGTAAACGCTCTTATAATTTCCTGGTCATCTACAGTTTGATCTCGATATTGGTGGTCTGGCTGGGGAGTGCTCTGTACGGAGGGGGATTGTTGATCTCCGGAATATTTGGTTGTTCTTTATTGGTGGCCATTGTGATTATAGCTTGCATCGCCACGAGTTTTACAGCGATTGGCGGGCTAAAGGCAGTTGTTCGGACAGGTGTTTTTCAATCGGTTATTATCATCGCATCTTCTATAGTACTTACTTTTATAGGCTTTCAAAAAATTGGAAGCATAAGTTCTTTGATGAACCAAACACCGGCTTCTTACTGGAAGCTTTTTCTCCCAGCATCACATCCGGAATACAGCTGGATCTCTATAGTTTTGGGTTATCCTGTTGTGGCTATTTATTATTGGTGTGCAGATCAGACCATTGTGCAAAAGGTCTTGGCGGCTAAGGACTTAAAAGAAGGACAATATGGGGCGATCTTTATTGCAGCCCTCAAAATCATTATGCCCTTAATATTCATTGTTCCGGGTATTATGTGCTATGTTTTATTTAGGGATACCGCTCAGCCAGACAATGCCTATATCACCATGATCAAAAGATTGATGCCTCATGGATTATTGGGTTTGAGCATTGCGGCCTTGATTGCAGCATTGATTGATACGGTTTCCTCCAGTTTAAATGCATTTTGTACTGTATTTACTTTAGATGTTGTGACGCAAGTCAAAGTGCTGGACCAAAAGCAACAGGTCAGAATGGGAAGGTGGGTTACCTTAATTGCTGCCATATGTGGTGTTGGGATTGCGATGCTTTTCTCTTATTCAGGAAAAGATTTTTTTGAACTGAGTCAGGGACTGGTTTCTATACTTGCTCCTCCCTTGTCTGTCGTTTTTCTGGCGGGGGTGATGTGGAAACGCGTAAACAGTACGGCGGCCGAAATTGTGCTTTACGGCGGTGGGTTGCTCTGCCTGATACTAGGGGCATGTCATGTGTTAAACTATCCATATAAGGGTTACTGGCCACATTTTCTAATGCTTTCGTTTTACATATTCGTGGCTTTAAGTGTGGTGATTGTCGTTACTTCACTACTTACAAAGCCCAAAGAAAACATGGTTTTGCCTTCATTGCTGGAATCAAAAAATGAAGTGGTAGGCAGTTCCAGAACAACCTGGCTGGTGTGGCTGGCTTTGGCCGCTGTTATGATTTTGATTTACTTGATTTTTAATTGATTTCCCCATGAAAAACCTATCCCTGAATTTAATAATGATCCTGTTTGCCTGTTCTTTAACGATGTGTAAACAACAAGTGGATCCTGCATCAAAAGAGGTTGAATATGCAGAAAAGATATTCGTAGTCAATACGGTAGACAACAATAAGAAACTGAATGAATATTTGGACTACCACAAACATATATGGCCTGAGGTAGAAGCGGGTTTTAAAAAAGCAGGTTATAAAAGCATCACACTGTATCGTTTCAATGACCTTATCGTGATGCGCATAACCGTTCCTAAAAATGCCGACTTGAACGCAATGGGTAAATTGGCCGAGTCTTACAGCCCACGCTGCGTAGAATGGAATAAAGTAATGAATAATTATCAAAAAGGAGTGGCAGGGACAACGCCTGGCCAGAAGTGGGTAGAGGTGATCCCTTTTTATAAGTTTAGCAATTAGCAGATTGCCGCATTAAGCAGAAGTTTTGTACTGCTTAATGAAATCTCTCGGGGAAAGTCCCTTTACATCTTTGAAGTGTTTGTTGAAATTGGAGATGTTATTATATCCGCTTTTGTAACATGTTTCAGTAACATTGTAATTGCCTTCCATTAACAATTTTGCGGCATGTCCAACCCTGATTTCTTTAATAAATTCTACTAAAGTTCTATTGGTTTTTAATTTAAAGAAGCGGCAGAAGGCAGCGGTAGACATCGGTATTATTGCAGCCACATCCTGGAGGGTAATGTCTTCTTTAAAATTCTTAAAAATATAATCGAAAACCCGGTTGATCTTATTCGCTTCTGTTGAATTTTCAATGATATTGAAAGAAGGAGAGGACAAGGTACAATAACTATCAACAGATTTTGCCAAAATATCCAGTAGCTGGAGCATGAGCGCTGCACGCGATAGCCCGCTTTCAAAAAGCATTTGATTGAGAATATGCTTAGCCCTTGCTATGGTGGGGCCTGAAAATCGAATACCCTTTGCTGCATTTGCAAAAAGTTGATTTAGATGTTGTGCTTCGGGTTTTTCAAGTAATTCTTTTCCGAGGAAATCCGGAAAGAAATGAACTACAGTGGCTTGGGGGGTTATACGTTCATCTACAGCATTGTAATATTGCCAGCAATGGGGCAAATAACTTCCAAGTAAGATCAGTTCAGTTCCGTTGAAATCTTCAATATGATCACCTACAAAACGTTTCCCACTGCAATTCTCTAATAATGCAATTTCAAAATTAACATGGGATTTTAATGAAGTATACTTTTTTATTTCCAGGATTTCCGACCGTACTGTAAAAGACTGTTCTGGTGGAAAAGTGAAATTCTCGTAGATGTATTGCATTTTACTTAAAAATCTAAATTTTTAGGGAATGTATTGATAAGTAACTATTGGTTAGAATTGGAACTAAAGTTAAACAAACATATGAAGTTTCCATACAATTCAAATTTTTTATTTGTAGCTATTGATGCAAAAAAAGCATTGTAAACGGTCAAATTAACAGTGGTCAGCCCAGAATATTCTCCTCAATTTTATCTTGTTGATGCTGAGTAAGTAAAGCCTCGATGAACCAAATAACTAAACCAATAAAATGATGAAACGATTATTAAAAATGCAACTACAATTGCTTGGGATGATTTGGCTGCTGCTGCAGCCGTATCATGTTATGGCCCAGGAGAGACTCTCGGGAACTGTTATTGATAGCAAGGATAAAAAGCCATTGCCGGGTGCAACAATTACCGTACAGGGTGGTTCTGGAAAAGCTATAACAAATGCCGACGGAAAATTTGAAATTTCTACCATGAAGGGCAATTCTCTAGTGATCTCTATGATCGGTTACACCAGCCAAACAGTGAATGCAGGGGTAAGGATGCAGATTGAACTTGTGCCTTCCGCTGTGAATCTTGAAGATGTAGTAGTCTTAGGTTATGGTACTCAAAAGAAAGAATTGTTAACTGGTTCGGTGGTTACAATGAAAATGGATGACACACGTCGCAATTCACCAACTACTTCATTGGGTAACCTGCTGGCCGGTCAAATGGCTGGTGTAAATGTGAGCACTCCAGATGGTGTTCCGGGTACTCAGCCTGGCATTCAAATTCGTGTAGGTACTTCCTTTAAAAAGAATGATAATGGCGATGTTGTATACAATGCGCAAGATGCCTTATATGTAATTGACGGAAAGATCAGTGGTGCCGGCGATTTCAATAACCTGAGCCCAAATGATATTGATAATATAAGCGTATTAAAAGATGCCTCTGCTGCTGCAGTTTATGGTGCGCGTGCAGCTGGAGGTGTTGTGGTGGTAACAACCCGCACCGGGAAAAAAAATACCAAAGGGCAAATTGGTTATTCGTTCAATACGGGTTTCGACAAACGTGGAAAAAATGCGTCATTAACTTCTGCTATTCAAACGGGAGAAATTTACAATCGGATTAATCCAGGTTCAAGCACAATTTGGACTCCGTCAGATTTTGATTATTTCAAAAAAATTAACAATGGCTGGGGTTATGACCAGTTGGCGGCTGTATATCAAACCCCTTATATAACCACGCACAATTTGAATGCTTCAGGAGGCGGAGATAAAATTACTTATTTTATTGGCGGCTCTTATACCAAACAAGGGACATTTATGAAGAACTCCACCTATGATAAATACAACCTGCGTACTAATATTTCTGCCGATATTACTAAAGATCTGAATCTGTTTGCAGGAATTTCTGTAAATAATAATCTTTCATATGGGCCTCCAAGTACGGCGGTTGGCGATATACGAGGTATATATAGAAAGCAGTTGTTATGGCAGCCCGAGCAACCTGTATGGACAGATGGCGGTAATCCTATTGATTACGGATGGATTGGTAATGTTGGTGCAGAGGTGCGTGGCGATGGGGGATATATTAAAAGCAATGGTATTAAGCCTGTGCTAAACTTAAAAGCAACCTACAAAATTCCGGCAATCGAGGGTTTAAGTGCTTCGGCTCAATTTAATAAATCCTACACGAATAACCGGACTAAATATTTTGAAAAACAATACAACATGTCTGTGATGAAAATAACGGGCGTTAGGCAGATCAGCACGAATGATGCGGATGTTGTAGCATTTAAACAATCTTCACAAGTTGGTAAATCCTATATTCAGGAGGATTACAGTTGGAGCAATGATTATCAGTTAAACTTTCAGGTAAATTACGAACATTCATTTCATAAGCATAATATAAAAGGCTGGCTAATTTATGAAAAAGCAGAAGCCAATGGTGGAGGTATACAGGCCGGTCGTGAAACATTTCCTGTTTATCTTACCGACCAATGGTGGGCCGCAAGTGGCGACCGGGCCAATGATTATGCCAACGGAGATACGGAGTATAGTACGGGGCGTAAATCTTATATAGGTCAGGTTTTTTATGATTATGATGGTAAATACCTGGCTAGTTTTGCCAGTCGATACGATGGATCAATGAACTTTGCACCCAATGAACGTTGGGGTTTATTCCCCTCAGGTTCTATAGGATGGATCATTTCCAAAGAAAAGTTTATGGAAAATTTGAAGGGTATAGATTTGCTGAAAGTTCGGGCCTCGGTTGGTTTAACCGGTAATGATGCAGTAGGAGGCTGGCAATGGCAGCAATCGTATAAAGCGGGCAAATCTGCATTTTTTGGCACTAATCAAGGAACAGATGTGGGGATAACCTATGGTGATTTGACGAACCCTAACCTAACCTGGGAAAAAACATTAAACTATAATGCCGGAGTAGATATCAATTTTCTACAACATTTCAATGCCAGTGCTGAATATTATTTTACAAAAACCTACGATATTTTGGGCCCCAGGTTAGCCTCTGTGCCACCAACCTTCAGTCTTACGCTACCCAGCTCTAACTACGGTCAGGTTAACGCCAAGGGTATTGAAATCAATGTTGGTTATAAAAACAGCATAGGCAATGTCAAATATTATGCAAATGTGAATGCTTCTTATGGAGCGGCCAAATACATCATACAAGATCAGAATGTAACCTATCCTTGGCAATCTAATGCAGGACAGTCTGTTAGCCGTATAACTACATATCAGACCACCGGTATGTTACGTACACAAGCTGATTTGGATGCTTTTGTTGCAGCTCACCCCACGTACAAATTCAATGGCATTGCTCCTGCCGTGGGGCAGTTGACTTATGCAGACCTTAGTGGCCCAAATGGTAAACCCGATGGAATAATCGATTCATGGGATCAAAGTCAGGTTAAAAACAGCAATAATCCTATTGTTTTGGGACTTAATTTTGGTTTTGAATGGAAAGGTTTCAGCATAGATGCCACCTTTAATGGAAACCTGCATCAAATGAGGTTTGTAAATAATCTGGTGGATGGTAATGTGGAATGGAATCGTATGTGGTCTAACTGGGCAACCGATGCATGGACGCCAGCCACTCCAAATGCTACTTTGCCTATACGCTATTCTGCAAATGATGGGACTAAAGATGTCACGAATTCTGCAAGTACTTTTTGGTTAAAAGATGCTAGTTTTCTGCGTATGAAACTTTTGAATGTGGGCTATAACATTCCCGCCAAGTATATGAATAAAATAGGAGTTGCCGGTGTTAAGGTATACTTCAGTGGTTCTAATCTTTTCATTTTGAGTAAATTCAATAAAGATTATTTTGATCCGGAGATTGGCGATCCGTTTGGATATCCTATCATGAAGACCTTCAACTTTGGTGTAAATGTATCCTGTCTCTTATACACATCTAAAAGGGGGGGGGGGGGGGGGGGGGGGGGGGGGGGGGGGGGGGGGGGGGGGGGG
>NZ_JAELTV010000288.1 GCF_016429005.1 Pedobacter sp. ASV19 | reverse complement strand
ATCCTGAGTTGAGTTGTTTTCCTAATGAGGATACCCCAACTGATCCTAAAGCGCCATGGGCTGGATCTAGAAAAGGTAAACAAGTACAGCAAACCTGGGGTGTGCATCAGGATGTTTTTGTTCCGACAGAGAATACCTTTAAATTCTTAGAGGATGTTCTGGACGAGGTTCTTGTTCTTTTTCCATCTAAATATATCCATATTGGTGGAGATGAGTGCCCTAAAGATTTCTGGAAGCGTTCTGCTTTTTGCCAGGACTTTATTAAAAAGAATAACCTGAAAGATGAGCATGGATTGCAAAGTTATTTTATACAGCGTATTGAGAAATATCTGAATGGTAAAGGCCGTTCCATCATTGGCTGGGATGAGATCCTGGAAGGTGGTTTAGCTCCAAACGCCACTGTAATGTCCTGGAGAGGTGTTGAAGGTGGAATTGCATCTGCGCAGCAGCAACATGATGTGATCATGACACCTGGATCAAATGGTTTGTATTTTGACCATAAGCAATCGAATTCTCCAGATGAGCCTTTGGCAATTGGGGGTTTTGCACCTTATACCAAAGCTTATGGCTATGATCCTATACCGGCTGAATTGACAGCTGATCAGCAAAAATATATTATAGGTGTACAAGCTAATCTTTGGACTGAATATGTTGAAACTCCTGAAAAAGCGGAGTATATGGTTTTTCCAAGGATGTTTGCTTTGGCGGAGATTGCCTGGACGCAGAAAAACCGTAAGGATTTAAAGAACTTCTCCGAAGAACGTTTACCACTTCATCTGGCTCGTTTGGATAAAACCAATACGAATTATTGGGTGCCAACACCAATTGGACAGAATGATAAGGTGCTGAAAGGAAGTCAGTTTAATATTGAACTTAAAGTTCCGGTAGAAGGGGCGAAGATCTATTATACTTTAGATAATTACAGACCTTCTGAGAGTGCAGCTTTATACACAGGGCCTATCAAAGTGAATGTGCCTGAAGGAAAGAAACTCAATCTTAAAACGATTGTAATTACCAAAAGTGGTAAGAGGAGTGTAGTGACGCAAACGGAATTAAATAACGGTGCGCCTGAAACACCGGCAAAATAGAATAACTAGTAGAAGTAAAAAAATGCCAGACAGGGAATTCTCCTTGTTTGGCGTTTTTTTTTGAGTTAAATTGCTTGCTATATAATGTAATTAAGATGAAACTGAAAGATTTAATTGTGAGATCCTCCTTGTTTGCTTCAGGTATTTTATTTCTGTATTCCTGTACCGGAGATAATCCTGAAAAACATGTTGCTTTAAGCAGCAGCAAGCCCCCGGTTGAAAAACAGGCTAATCCCTTTCCCTTTTATAAAAACATTGCCATTAGGCCAGGGCTTAATTTTGAAGTCGTGAGCTGGGGTAAAGGTGTTGACTCCCTGGGGGGTTATTTGATCCTGATGTCTGACTCGGCCAGGAATGACTATAAGTCTTTTTCGAATGAACGCAAAGGGATTATTACAGATGCCTGGAATATGGATCTGGACAATGATGGAAATCCTGAGCTCTATGTAGAGCTGCTCAGTAAGAAGAATGTTCGTGATTTGAATGTTTATGAGTACAGCAGGAATGGTTTTCAAAAGATCAGCTTTCCGCCGCTAAGCAGCAGTATGAAAAAGCTTTATAGGGGCAATGACAAATTTTACATCAAGAATGGAGAATTGTTCAGGAGTTTTCCGGTAACTGATCCTGCCGATACGACTAAAAAGAATGGTGCTGAGAAAAAGCTTCAATATAAACTAAACGGGAACAGTTTCTCTGTTAACGAAGTAAAAGAATAATTTTAGTGCCCGGTTTCTTTAAATTGGGCACTAATTCTTTCAAATTTCTCAATTAAAAGATTGATACGCTCTTTTTCCCGGTTCATAACTGCTTTTCTGAATATTGTTGAGCAGAAGATCATCCAGCCAAAGGTGAAGACTATGGTAATGCATTGTTTCCAGAAACTGAAATAGGAGAGTACTTCAAAGAAGAACAGAACAATAGCTATGCTTAAGGCTACTGTGTAAAACCAATACAGTTTATGGTACAGGCTAAACCTGTTGAGCTGATAGAGTTTCAACTGGCTTAAAAATTCATTGGGATGGGCGGTAAAATCATTTTGTGAGATTAAGCGGTAACCTCTGTATAAAATGAAGGTATAGATGGCAATAGAGCAGACAATAATGCCTATACCTGCGTGGGTTGTCCAGGATTGAAAATCAAAAAATAACCACAGGGCAGCAAAGGCAAGGAGTGACAGGACCATGCCGCCGATGTTTAAAAGCGATTTGGTTCGGATGCTGTTCACTTCCTTTTTCGCTTGTGCAAGCATCTCCTCAGAAGAGATGTTTACCTCCACTGTGTGTGACTGCCAAAGCGATTGTATATCTTCAAATTCTTGCATGCTCATTATATATTTCTGTAAGTTTCTGTTTAATGCGGTGAATTTTTACCCTTAAATTCCCCTCACTGATGCCGGAGATCTCTGCGATCTCGTTATAGGGTAGTTCATCCAGAACCATGGTAATAATTAAACGGTCGTTCTCTTCCAGTTTAGATATAGATTTATAGAGTAAGGCGATTTGCTCATTCTTTTCTGAGTATTCTTCTACCTTGTTCTCTATGATGTTGTCTGTAAGTTCGTCCTTGGCTTGTCTCTTTTCTGATCTTAAATAGGTTAAACAGGTGTTCACAGCAATTCTGTAGATCCAGGTAGAGATCAGAGATTTGTTCCTGAATTTATCCAGGTTTTGCCAAACCTTTAAAAAGGTTTCCTGTAACAAATCATTTGCAGAATCCTTGTCTCCAGTATATCCATAACATAAATGGAATATTTTTTTGGAGTTGGTATCGAAGATTTGCTTAAATAACTGGTCTTTTTGTTCCACCTATAGAGAGTTGATATAGCTTTAGAAGTATTTTATGATTGTTTGTTACAGCGAAAATGCGAATTTTATTGGTTTATCAACAAACTTTATAGAATAATTTAATTATTGTAGTTTTACAGCCTTATAAAACTGTCCATGGCAAAGCCTCGCAGGATTACAAACAAACCGTATTAATGAAATTAATTAGCAGATGTCGAAGAACAACAGATTAACGTTTTTTATCTTTTTAGCTCTGGTGCTGGGGATTGGCCTGGGATATTATCTGAATGTGCAATCATTCAGTACCTATAATGATCATATTACAGCCGCAGATACGAAAGTAAAAGCTTTAGATGGCCAGATCCTCAAAGTAAAAGACACCACAAGTACTGTCTTTACGGAATTGAAAGCGCAAAAATCAGCTGCCGAAAAATTACGCCATGAAAATGAGGTTATCCGGGAAAAGAAACTGGAACCACTTACCTTGTTAAGTGATATTTTTCTGAGACTGATCAAAATGATTGTTGCACCGCTTGTTTTCAGTACCCTGGTAGTAGGGGTGGCCAAAGTAGGGGACATTAAAGCTGTTGGAAGAATTGGCGGTAAAACGATGTTGTGGTTTATCAGTGCGTCTTTGCTTTCGCTGGTGCTGGGACTGATCATGGTTAATATTTTCAGGCCGGGGGAGACCATGCATTTGCCTTTGCCACCGAGTAATGTGGATACGGGGATCCATAAAGTAGCCTTGTCTATGAAAGACTTTATTTCCCATATCGTTCCTAAAAGCATGGCGGAGGCGATGGCAACTAATGAAATTCTGCAAATTGTGGTGTTCTCCTTGTTTTTTGGTGTGGCTACAGCAGCTATCGGAGAAAAAGGACAGGTGATCATCAGTTTCTTTGATGCTGTTGCTCATGTAATTTTGAAAGTGACGGGTTATGTAATGAATTTTGCGCCTTTTGCCGTTTTTGGAGCTATGGCCGCTATTGTGGCTAAACAGGGGCTGAGTGTGCTTTCTACTTATGCTTTATTTATAGGAGAATTCTATTCTACGATGCTCTTGTTATGGCTTGTACTGATCTTTATTGGTTTTACCATTTTGAAATCCAGGGTTTTTAACCTGATGAACCGGATGAAAGAGCCTGTTTTGGTGGCTTTTAGTACGGCAAGTAGTGAAGCAGCTTATCCAAAAACAATGATGCAGCTGGAGCGTTTTGGCTGTAAAGATAAAATTGTGAGTTTTGTGCTGCCGCTGGGTTATTCGTTTAACCTGGATGGTTCTATGTTATATATGACTTTTGCCTCCTTATTTATTGCGCAGTCTTATGGGATCCATTTGTCTTTTGAGCAGCAGATTACCATGTTGCTGATCCTGATGCTGACCAGCAAAGGGATTGCGGGCGTGCCCAGGGCATCGTTGGTGGTGATTGCGGGAACCATTGCTACCTTTAACATTCCGGAAGCTGGTCTTGCATTGCTGATTGGGATTGACCCACTGCTGGATATGGGCAGATCTGCTACAAATGTGATTGGAAACAGTCTGGCTACTGCAGTAGTGAGTAAATGGGAGGGTGAACTTACAGAGCCTTTAGATTAGAATACAACATACATTATAAATACATTTAAATGAGTACCAGAGGAAAAAAGATATTTTTAATATTAACTATCGTAGTGCCTTTTTTGATCTATTGCGTTGTCTATTATGCGCCTATCATCAAAAATGCACCTTTCAGATCTAATGAATTCGTGTCGCTGCAGTTTAAATGGGGCGTGGGTAAGGATTTAGTCAACTCCTATGATTCTGCTACCGGCAACTATCAATACCTGAACAGCCGGGATTCTTTAGTGAAAACAAACGTGAAGCTGCGCACCAATGACATTATATATTTACATAATAAAGCCAATGAGCTGGGACTGTGGAATTTTCCGGATGTAATTGCCAACAGGCAATCTGATCTTACCTCGCCTAAGGTATTAAGGTACGAATTTCAGTTTAACTATAAGCGCAGGTCGAAGAAAGTGATTCTGATGTCGGACTTTAATGAAATCCCTAAACTTGGAGACGCAGCAACCCAGATGAAAAACCTGGTGGCGCAGACGATAAATGATGCAGAGGAGCGTTACGGTAAGGAAGCTAAGGGTAAATAAGTGGATTTGGTACAAATATATTTGTGCTATTCTTCAATTCATTTGAATTTAGAAAAAATAGTTCTATATTTGCACCTCGATAAAAAAATAAACAATTTAAAATAATAATTATTTAACAATGTACGCAATAGTAAATATAGCAGGACAGCAATTCAAAGTTGCAAAAGACCAGCACCTTTTTGTACACCGTTTGCAAGGAGATGAAGGCGCTAGTATTGAATTTGACAATGTATTGTTGGTTGAAGATGGTGGTAAAATCTCTGTAGGAGCTCCTGCATTGAAAGGTGCTACAGTTTCAGCTAAAATCGTGTCTCATTTAAAAGGTGATAAAGTAATCGTTTTCAAAAAGAAACGTAGAAAAGGTTACAAAAAGAAAAACGGTCACCGTCAGTATTTCACCAAAATCCAGATCTCTGGTATCAGTTTATAATTATTGTTTAACACAAAAATTGCCGTTAGTTTAGGCAGTTTATAAAATATAAAACAAGATGGCACATAAAAAAGGAGCCGGTAGTTCCAGGAACGGACGTGAATCGCATAGCAAACGCTTAGGTATTAAAATCTTTGGCGGTCAGGAAGCTATTGCCGGAAATATCTTAGTACGTCAGCGCGGTACAAAACACCACCCGGATAAAGGTGTAGGTATCGGAAAAGACCATACCTTATTTGCTTTGGTTGATGGTACTGTAATCTTCAAGAAAAAACAAGATAACAAATCTTATGTATCTGTTTTACCTACTGAAGTTGTAAAAGAAGTTGTAGAGAAAAAAGCACCTGTTGCTAAAGCTGAGAAAAAAGTAGCTGCTCCGAAAGAAGCTCCTGCTAAAAAAGCGCCTGCAAAGAAAGCTGCTAAAGCTGAAGCACCTGCTGCTGACGCTGCTGCAGAGTAATCTTAAAGATACATTAAACAAAAAGGGTTGCAATATATGTTGCAACCCTTTTTGTTTTAATACTGGTGGCCCGAGGTTTTGAGGATCAGGATTTCCTTTTCCAGTTTTTTTAGCAATATGTTGAAGGTTTTAAGCGTGTTTTCCAGTTCCTGTATAACAGTATTCGCTTTGATCTGATCTGCTGTTTGTTCATCTCCATCCTTTCCATGAAGCAACCAGTTATAGCTTTTGCTATAATATCTGGCAATTACATTCAGGATATTAAAGGCTGTCTCTTATACACATCTGACGCTGCCGACGAACGTTAGCCGGTGTAGATCTCGGTGGTGGGCGGAGGATTAGAAAGGGGGGGGGGGGGGGGGGGGGGGGGGGGGGGGGGGGGGGGGGGGGGGGGGGGGGGGGGGGGGGGGGGGGGGGGGGGGGGGGGGGGGGGGGGGGGGGGGGGGGGGGGGGGGGGGGGGGGG
>NZ_JAELTV010000287.1 GCF_016429005.1 Pedobacter sp. ASV19 | reverse complement strand
AGATGTGTATAAGAGACAGGGCCATAGCATTACATTAGCGTTAAGTGTGCTCAACTATATCCACATTAATACGCCCCTGGTCGAATTTTTAATCCCACTTACCATACTGATTACATCAGCCTCCAATATCCTGAACAAAAAGCCCGGGAAGAATGGAGTTCAGTTTAAATACATTCTTGCTTTGTTCTTTGGATTAATTCATGGCATGGGATTTTCCAATTACCTGAAAACGATTTTAGGAAAAAGTTCCAGCATTATAGCGGAATTATTTGCTTTCAATATAGGTCTTGAGTTTGGTCAGGTCATCATCGTTGCGGGAACATTAATCGTTTCCTTTATACTGATCTGGATCATCAAAATAAAGAAATGGGACTGGACATTCTTTCTGTCCTCAGCCGTATTCGGAATCTCTTTTGTAATGGCGGCAGAACGCCTTCACGTCCTTCTATAATAACTTTTTGTTAAGTTTTTATTCAGATATCCGCTAAGTTCGACATTTATCTATCTTTATAACTCTTAAATCATTTCCAATGAACTTAAAGTCCGGATTATTCATCTGCCTCGCCATTTCTGCATTTTTAAACAATGCCGCAGCGCAAGTTCCAACGAACAACCCTTCCGCAGATAAAATACTGCTGCCTAATGGCTGGTCACTGACTCCGGCAGGAAGATCTCTTAAATTAGGCGACCTTCCCTTAAATATTCAACTGTCCAACTCCAAACAACTCCTTGCAGTAACCAACAATGGACAAGGGAAACAAAGCCTGCAACTTATCGATCCTGCAACAGAACAGCTACTGGATGAAGCAAGTATTGGCAAATCATGGTATGGCCTGAAGTTTAGCAGCAATGATAAAAGACTGTATGTATCCGGAGGAAACGACAATATCATTCTGGCTTACCCTCTAAAAAACAATAAATTTGAAAAGCCGGATACCCTTTCTCTGGGAAAAGCATGGCCTAAGAATAAAATCAGTCCTACAGGTATTGAGGTAGATGACTCAAGACATCTTTTATATACGGTAACCAAAGAAGATAATTCCCTTTATATCATAGATCTTTTGACCAGGAAAGTTCAAAAAAAAATGGAGTTGGGCCACGAAGCATACGGCTGCATTTTGTCTGCTGATAGATCAGAGTTATATATCTCTTTATGGGGTGGTGACAAGGTTGCTGTTTATGACACCAAAACAGGTACATTGAGCGGAGAAATACAGACAGAAAGCCATCCAAACGAATTACTACTCAGCAAAAATGGAAAATATTTGTTTGTAGCTAATGCAAATTCAAACTCCGTTACTGTCATAGATCTTAGAATAAGAAAATCTATTGAATCCATTTCAGCATCTTTGTATCCAACAAAATTAACCGGCTCAACAACAAATGGTTTGGCTTTATCTCCAAATGGAAAGACATTATATATTGCCAATGCAGACAACAACTGTCTTGCCGTTTTTGATGTGAGCAGGCCAGGAAAGAGCACAAGCAAAGGATTCATCCCTACCGGATGGTACCCAACCAGTTTAAAAACTGTTGAAAATAAGATCTTGGTTTCCAATGGAAAAGGTTTCTCTTCTATGGCAAATCCTAATGGTCCACAGCCCATTAAAAAAGACGACAGTGATTATCAGAAAGGTTCTACGGAAAAAAAAGATGTCCAATATATCGGCGGACTTTTTAAGGGAACATTATCCTTCATAGACCAACCGGATGAAGCAAAACTAAAAGCATATTCTGCGCAGGTTTATACCAATTCTCCCTTTACTTTACAAAAAGAATTGAATGCCCAAGGGAACAATGACCTGATCATTCCGACTAAAGCCGGACAAAAATCGCCCATTAAACACCTATTCTATATCATTAAAGAAAACCGCACTTACGACCAGGTTCTCGGAGATATGAAAGAGGGTAACGGGGACTCTACATTGTGTATTTTTCCTGAGAGAAACACGCCTAACCATCATGCCCTTGCTCGTGAATTTGTGCTTTTAGATAATTTCTATGTAGATGCAGAGGTGAGTGCTGATGGTCACAATTGGAGTACAGCCGCTTATGCAACAGATTTTGTAGAAAAAACCTGGCCAATTAGTTATGGTGGGCGGGGTGGAAATTATGATTTTGAAGGCAGCAGAAAAATCGCATACCCCAAAGATGGCTTTATTTGGGATTATTGCCAGCGGGCAGGATTGTCTTACAGAAGCTACGGGGAGTTTGCCGATAATGGGAAAGCAAATATCAAGTCGCTGGAGGGGCATATATGCAAGGATGCCCCAGGTTTTAACCTGGATATAAAAGATGTAGAACGGGTAAGAATTTGGAAAAAGGATTTCGACTCCTTATTGTCTATGAATGCAGTTCCTCAATTCAGCACCATACGTTTGTCAAATGACCATACCAGCGGCCAGAAAAAAGGTAAGATCAGCCCTGCCGCTGCAGTCGCAGATAACGACCTGGCATTGGGGCAATTGATAGAACATCTTTCTGAAAGTCCTATATGGGCCGAATCTGCTGTTTTTGTATTGGAAGATGATGCGCAAAATGGCCCCGATCATATTGATGCGCACCGTTCACCTGCCTTTGTGATCAGTCCATATATTAAAAAAGGCAGTATAAACCATACCATGTACTCTACCTCCGGTATTTTGAGAACAATGGAGCTCATCCTGGGACTTCCTCCTATGAGCCAATACGATGCTGCTGCCATGCCCCTATTCGATTGTTTTACCAGCAAACCAGACTTGAGCCCCTATAAGGCTAAACCTGCGCTTATTGATATGGAACAACGTAACCTCGTCCAAAACAAAAGCATGGAACGTTCAGAGAAATGGAACTTTGCAAAAGAAGATTCCGCTCCTGATCTCGATCTTAACGAAGTGATCTGGAAATCAATAAAAGGGGAACATTCCATTATGCCACCCCCAAGAAGAAGTGCCTTTGTGAAATTAGAACAGAAGAAAAAAGATGATGACGACTAGAAGAGTCCTAGTTGTCCTTTGTCATCAATATCGACATCATCCGGATTGGTGATCTCGAATTTAATTTTCTTTTTAACTACTGGTTCCTTTTCGTCTTCTGTACTTTCTTTAACGGTCTTTACCTTTTTAACTGGTTCTGGTATCGGTGCTTCAGCCGGCTTCTGACTCACAAACTTCGGTTTTGCCTTAACTGGCGGCTCCGCTGGCTTAACATCTTCAGGCTCGGCAACAGACACTTCTTGAACTTTAATAACCTCTACCTCTTCTTTTACCTCCAAGATTTCCAGATTAGGCTCTGGTTCAATTGCCTCTGGCATATCTATAGGTGTTTCTTCACCTTCTCCGGAGGCATCAACTTCAGTTATTTCTTCCACAGATTGTTCTGCATCCAGGGAAACAGTGGTCTCATCCGTTGGTTCAATTTCTTCATGATCCGAAATTTCAATGTTTTTAACATCATGAGGTGTCATTCTGTTTCCATTGGCGCGGATACCTTTCACATCTATAAATTCGGACAGTACAATTTCCAGTGTCTCCGGCGTTTGCGTTTTACCTTTCAGCACATCCACAGTTAATTTAGCTGCAGGATTACCAGTCAGGTAAACAAACTTTGAACCCTGCTCCTCGCTGATCAGACTGAGTTTTTTACCAACACCAATGCTTTCGAAAAGGAATCTCTTTATGAAGTAATTCTTAGCTTTCCCCTCATATTGCACAACTGCAAAGGGTTTTTCCGGATCAAATTTCTGGATCAAGACCAGATCAGCATCAAAGTGATTGCTCAGTTCAAAAGTACTGAGTTCATACCAACCATCTTTATGTACCTGTAGTATTTTATCGTCACCATCAAATTCACCAAGATATTTACCTCTGCCATCTACATTAAGGCGGCGCAGCAGATCATCATACCAGATCTTCAGTCCGGATAAAGTAGATACGCCCTTAGTCTTTAAGATGATCTTTTTAATCGGATATTTGGATACAATATTTCCCTGTGAGGCACGACCTTTAATTGCAATTTCTGCAAAGTCAAGATCAAACACCAGCTTTTTCAACTTGGTATGTGGTTTAAGCTGAACATTTACAATCTCGGCTTCTCCATTAGGGTTTGCAGTAAAGTAAAGCACTTTAGACCCCTTAGCTCCCTTAGTCAGGTCATATTCCTTATCGCGGGTTACACCTACGACAGCAAAACGTTTGATATAAGAAATTCCGCTCGCTCCATCTTTATAAATCATATTATAAATGGTGCGTTCATCCCCTTTCTTAAATACTGCAGCATGAATAATCCCCTTTCCAACAAAAGTTTTATCAGCAACCTTGGTAATAATGCATTTTCCATCCTCCCTGAATACGATAATCTCATCCAGATCAGAACAATCTGCAACAAACTCATCTTTTCGCAAACCGGTCCCAATAAACCCATCTGCAATATTCATATACAATTTGACATTGGCCAGGGCCACTTTTGAAGCCTCTACCCTATCAAACAAACGGATTTCCGTTTTACGTTCACGGCCTTTTCCATATTTATCTTTTAATTTCTGGTACCAGGCAATTGCATAATCAGTCAGATGTCTCAGGTGATTTTTAACCAATTTGATTTCGTCTTCCAGGGCCTTCATCTGCTCATCCGCCTTTTTAACGTCAAAGCGTGTGATGCTACTCATCGGTTTATCGATCAGTTTCTTAAAATCTTCCGGAAGAATCTCTCTGTATAGTTTTGCCTTAAATGGCTCAAACAATACATTTAACACCTCAACAACACCATCAAAATTTCCAGAGTTCTCATAATCCGGGTGTTTATACATGCCCTCCTGGATAAATATCTTCAGCAAAGAACTAAAGAAAATCTTCTCCTCCAGTTCGAAAAGCCGGATTTCCAGTTCCTGTTTCAACAGTGCCTTCGTGTGTTTTGTATTCTCAATAAGGATGTCATTAACACTCATAAAATGAGGTTTATCCTCCTTAATGATACAGGTATTTGGTGAAATGGATACCTCACAGGAAGTGAAAGCATACAGTGCATCAATTGTTACGTCCGGAGAAATACCAGGTGCCAGCTGAATTACAATTTCTACGTTCTGAGCAGTATTGTCTTCAATTTTCTTGATCTTGATCTTGCCTTTATCATTAGCCGATAAAATACTATCAATTACAGAACCTGTGGTTGTACTGAAAGGAATCTCTGTGATCACCAAAGTCTTTTTATCCTTTTCTGTAATCTTAGCCCTTACTCTGACCTTCCCTCCCCTCATGCCTTCATTATAAGCAGAAAAATCGGCCATACCACCTGTAAAGAAGTCAGGAAGAATATTAGGCCGTTCACCTTTCAGAACTTCTATAGAAGCGTCCAGAAGCTCCACGAAATTGTGCGGCATAACCTTAGTGGCTAAACCAACGGCAATTCCTTCTGCGCCCTGTGCCAACAACAAGGGGAATTTTACAGGTAAAGTTAAGGGTTCATTATTTCTTCCATCATAGCTGAGCTGCCAGATGGTCGTATCAGCATTAAAAACAACTTCATTAGCAAATTTAGAAAGACGAGCTTCGATATAACGCGGGGCTGCTGCACTGTCGCCGGTTACCGGATCGCCCCAGTTTCCCTGACAGTCAATCAGCAGATCTTTCTGTCCAATCTGTACCATAGCATCTCCAATAGAGGCATCTCCATGGGGATGGTACTTCATTGTATTACCAATTACATTCGCAGCCTTATTAAAACGCCCGTCATCCATCTCTTTCAGTGAATGCATAATCCTCCGCTGTACCGGTTTTAAACCGTCATTAATATGGGGAACTGCGCGGTCCAGGATTACATAAGAAGCATAATCGAGGAACCAGTTTTCATAAAGCCCGTTGATAGGGATTATGTTATGCTTATTTTCTTCGTTAACGTTTTCTTCTAGTTCTTCGCTCATTAAAATGATGTTGGATGTTGTAAATATAACTGATGAATTGAAATTTCTGAACAGAAGTTTTTAACAATTCATTGAGAACGCAAAGATAAACAAAATGATCTGAAATCAGCCTGATAAACGATCTTCAATAAACACAAATGGCAATAAACTCCGTATTCCCTTTACCTTTAAAACCTCCCCGTTCATACAGTAAAACAAAACCTCGATCTCTTTTTTCTGTCTTTGCTCAAACTCAGCCATGACCTGTAAGCAGGCACCGCAAGCTGTCTCTTATACACATCTAAAAGGGGGGGGGGGGGGGGGGGGGGGGGGGGGGGGGGGGGGGGGGGGGGGGGGGGGGGGGGGGGGGGGGGGGGGGGGGGGGGGGGGGGGGGGG
>NZ_JAELTV010000286.1 GCF_016429005.1 Pedobacter sp. ASV19 | reverse complement strand
CCCCCCCCCCCCCCCCCCCCCCCCCCCCCCCCCCCCCCCCCCCCCCCCCCCCCCCCCCCCCCCCCCCCCCCCCCCCCCCCCCCCCCCCCCCCCCCCCCCCCCCCTTTCAAGCAGAAGACGGCATACGCGATAGAGCTGCCTGTCTCGTGGGCTCGGAGATGTGTATAAGAGACAGATGCAAGGTAGACGCCATTTCTCGACGAGGCAGGTAATTGCCTGATCCCAATCAGGGCATGTTGAAATTCGGCCTCTATTTCTTCTTCTATGATTTTTTTCTCCGTATTAGAAAATGCAGATAAGTTCACATTTGGAAAATAGGTGCGGCTTAAAGTAAAGTAGTCTGCATTTACATCTCTGAGGAAATTTACTTTCTGAAAGGCGGAACCCAATTGCATTGCTGAATCTTTTAACTTTTCATATTGCTGCCTATCACCTTCTGTGAAGACCTGTAAGCACATCAATCCGACCACCTGGGCAGAACCTAGGATGTATTGATTGTACTTTTCAGTAGTATACTGTTCTTGCTGAAGATCCATTTCCATACTTTGCAGAAACAATTCTATAAGCCCTTTGTCTATATGGTAGGTATTGACGACCTGCTGAAAGGCATTGAGCACTGGATTTAGGCTGATGCCGTCTTCTATAGCCTCAAAACAGTCTCTTTTAAACTTAGAAAGTAAAATGACTTTGTTGTAATTATGGAAGCTGTCTACAATTTCATCTGCCAGTCTTACAAAGCCATAAATAGAATAAATGGGTTGGCGAAGTCTTTCGTTTAAAAAATAGATACCTAATGAAAAGCTTGTACTGTAACGCTTGGTGATCATTTCGCTGCATTGTGCCGATAACTTGTCAAATATTTCTTTCATGATTTATTGATTTAGGTACTTTATAAGTTGTTGTGCTGCCACATTTCCGGAAATGATTGAAGGTGGAACACCGGGGCCGGGTACGGTAAGCTGCCCGGCATAAAACAAGTTGCTTATTTTTTTATTTTTTAATGAAGGTTTCAGATTCGCGGTTTGCATCAATGTATTGGCTAATCCGTAAGCATTTCCTTTATATGAGTTGTAATCTGCAACGAAATCGCTCACGCAATAGCTCCTTTTATAATCCAGGTGTTCCCGAATAGAAGTTCCTGTATACGCTTCCAACCTATCCATGATCAATCGAAAATATCGCTCCCGGACTGTTTCGGGATCTTTTACATCCGGGGCAAGGGGCATTAAAATGAACAGGTTCTCATGGCCATCTGGTGCAACTGTAGGGTCGGTGATACTTGGGCAGCAAACATAGAACAAGGGTTTTGATGGCCATTGTGCGTCTTTATATATTTCGTGAGAATGTTGTTTTAAATCTTCGTCAAAGAATAGGGTATGATGGTTTAAGCGGTCTACTTTTGTATTTACTCCAAGG
Organism: Pedobacter sp. ASV19; assembly: GCF_016429005.1. GTDB lineage: Bacteria > Bacteroidota > Bacteroidia > Sphingobacteriales > Sphingobacteriaceae > Pedobacter. The sequence goes on along the minus strand of NZ_JAELTV010000286.1, from coordinate 4,987 downwards.
TAGAAGATAAGGCACGAGGGGGCAAGAATTCTGTTTTGCCAGTACTGCTCTGAATAATTTCTGTGTGGGCGGCTGATCAGCTTTTCTTCTATGTGGTGGTAGTCGGCTGCCGCAATAACACCATCGTAGGTTTTGGCACCCTTTTCTGAACTCAGTTTTACAATGTGTTTTCCTTGTACTTCCAGTGCGGTTACTGCTGCATTGGTATAAAATTGAGCACCTTGCTTTTCTGCAACGGTTTTCATCGCCTGAATCACTTTTCCAAAACCACCTTTTGGGTACCAGGTGCCTAGTTTTAGGCCGGCGTAGTTCATCAGACTGTATAAAGCCGGAGTATCTTCGGGCATAGCGCCAAGAAACAACACCGGGAATTCCATTAATGCAATAAGTCTGGGATCTTTAAAGTGCTTTTTTACATGCGAACTGAAAGAAGTAAATACCTGCAATTTGAACAAGCCTTTGATCAGGTCCTTATCTGCAAATTCAAATATAGATAGCCCTGGCTTATAGACCAGTTTTTCCATGCCTATTTTATACTTGTATTCAGCTTCGGCTAAGAATTTTTTCAGACTTTCTGCGCTTCCGCTTTCTATAGATTCAAACAACCGGCACAATTTTTCAAAATTTGCAGGAATGTCTAATACATCGCCGGCACCAAAAACTACACTGAAACCCGGATCGAGTAATTGTAGTTCGTAGAAGTCTTCTGCCTTATAGCCAAAATCGTTGAAAAACTTTTCAAATACTTCAGGCATCCAATACCAACTTGGCCCCATGTCAAAAGTGTAACCATTGCCTGTTTGGAGCTGACGTGCCCGGCCTCCAATTTCGGCGTTTTTTTCATAAACATCCACATGATAACCTCTTCTAGCCAGATAAGCTGCAGCACTTATTCCTGCAAATCCAGAACCGATAACGGCTATTTGTAACGCTTTTTGTTTTAAATTATTTGGCATTCAGGATCTTGATTCTAATGGTGTGTTAAATCAAAGCTATTTATAATATAATACAAATATATACTAATATAGTTTATATTTGTACTAATTTATTGTTATGCCTGACTGAAATTTGAGATTAAGAAAGAAAACAAAACATTGATGATATTGTAATGTATTTAATGATAGCTCCATCACCATTAAAATAAAATTATATTCTGATGAAAATTTTGCTAACAGGTTCAACCGGTTATATTGCCCAGCGTCTGCTTCCGGTTTTGCTGGAGCACAAACATCAGGTGGTTTGTTGTGTACGGAATAAAAATCGCTTTGATGCAGAGAGATTTGCAGGATTTGATTTGGAAGTCATTGAGGTGGATTTTTTGAAAAAGGAAAGCCTTGCCCATATACCGTCAGATATAGATGTGGCATATTACCTGATGCACTCAATGTCGTCGGGGATAAATGACTTTTCTCAGGCGGAACTGTTAACAGCAAGTAATTTTAAACATTGTATAGAGCAGACGAACGCAAAACAAGTTGTTTTTTTAAGCGGAATCGTTAATAGTGGAAATTTGTCTAAACATTTACTTTCGCGTCTAAATGTAGAAGAAGCGTTGAAATCGGATGGTTATGCCCTAACGACTTTACGGGCAGGTATTATTGTAGGTTCTGGGAGTGCCAGTTTTGAAATTATCAGGGATATTATAGAAAAACTTCCAGTCATGATTGCGCCAAAGTGGCTTAATACACGTTGTCAGCCAATTGGTATTCGTGATGTGCTGCAGTTTCTTGAGGGCGTTTTAATGAAAGATTATGCTTTAAATAAAGCTTTTGATATTGGCGGTCCGGAGGTCATCACCTATAAAAATATGCTTCTGAGGTTTGCTAAAGTTAGAGGTCTTAAGCGCAGGATTTTTATTGTTCCTGTAATGACACCAAAACTATCTTCCTATTGGCTTTATTTTGTGACTTCAACATCTTATCCATTGGCATGTAACTTAGTGGAGAGTATGAAGGTCGATGTGGTAGCACAGCCCAATCAGCTGCAGGAAAAATTAGGCATTGAAACCATGACCTATGAAGAGTCAATAAGACTGGCATTTGGAAAAATTGAGCAAAATCAGGTGATATCCAGCTGGCGGGATGCCATGAACAATGATACCTATCCAGATAGGTTTAAAAAGCTGATTGAAGTTCCTCAGGAAGGCTGTTTTAAAGATGTGCGTTCAATGAAAATAGATGATCCTGAAAGGGTGCTACATAATATCTGGTGTATCGGAGGTTCAACAGGCTGGTATTATGCAGACTGGCTTTGGGACATCCGGGGTTTTTTAGATAAGCTATTTGGTGGGGTGGGCCTCCAAAGGGGCAGAACAAATTCCGACCGGCTGTCTGCAGGAAGTGTAATTGATTTTTGGCGAGTGATTCTTGCGGATAGACAAAATCGTCGCTTGTTGTTATACGCAGAGATGAAGTTGCCTGGTGAGGCTTGGCTGGAATTTAAAATAGATAAGGAAAATATATTCATACAAACCGCGACTTTTCGTCCTCTGGGCATAGCAGGCAGATTGTACTGGTATTCTGTTTTGCCCTTTCATGCTTTTATTTTTAACGGAATGATGAAAAATATTGCCCGCTATCATCAATTAGAAAAACCAGTGAATGGTGAAAATTTAAATATACCTTAATCTATAAACCTTATGAAAAAGATACTCGCTATTGCCAACAGCACCGCTTTAATTCTCACTATTTTGATTAATTATATTTCAAATGCCGGAATGTTCAATGGCAATACCATGAAAACGATATCTGATAAATATTTCAATTATTTTACCCCGGCAGGTTATGCCTTTTCCATATGGGGTCTAATTTATATTGGTTTATTGGGTTTTGTATTTTATTCTGTGCGCGGTCTTTCTAAAAATAAAGACGAGAACTCGGTACTTTTGAAGATTGGCTGGTGGTTTGTACTTTCCTGTTGTGCAAATTCTCTTTGGGTGGTGGCTTGGTTGTCTGACTATACAGGCGCATCTGTTCTGTTAATGGGGGTTTTATTGATCTGTCTGCTTAAAATTATTACGAATACGCGTATGGAACTGGATGCGCATCCTTTTAAGTTGTACCTTTTTGTATTTTGGCCATTTGCGTTGTATTCCGGATGGATTTCTGTGGCTTTAATAGCGAATATTGCTGCTTTTCTGACTAAAATCCATTGGAGCGGCTGGGGAATTTCCAGTGTTACATGGACGATGGTTATGATCTGTATCGCTGGACTGATCAATATATTCATGATCCGGGTGCGCAATCTTCGCGAATATGGAATAGTTGGGATTTGGGCGCTCGTAGCTATTGCGGCGTCGAATAAGTATGCAAATGGCAGCACTAGTGTTGTTTATACTTGCTACGTTGTGGCCGCTGTTTTATTGATTTTTATCGCAATTAGTGGCTTGAAAAACCGGAACAGTTCGTTGGAAAATATGTAATTGTCGGTTCAGATTTAAAATCTTATTATGGATTTTTTGTAATATTTCAAGCCTTAAGAATCTTTCAAAAATATTTACTGAGGTTATTTAAACCCCAGTAAATTATTTGACTTTATTTCATGCCATCATGAATTTTATTAATCATATCCAGGTGAGACTGAACAATAGGGGCTGTTTTGGAGGCAAAGGCTTTAAGATCTGCATCCTTTCCGTCTTTAGCTTCGTCCTGCATTAGTTTAAGTGTAGATTTATGACCGTCTATCATTGTTTGAACATATTCTTTATCAAAATCATTACCTGCTTTTTTGTTTAGGTCGTCCATTTTTTTCTGATGATCTGCATCTAAAGTGCCTGGTAAAGTAATGTTTTTCATTTTAGCAATAGCTTTCAGTTCTTCATTCGCTTTGCCATGGTCATTGACCATCATGGTCGCAAATTCTTTGACTTTAGCATTACTGCTTTTACTTAAGGCTAATTTTCCAAGTTCCACTTCTGCCATGCCTCCGGCTGCCGCTTTAGTTGAGAACTCAGCGTCTGATTTGTCCACAGCAATTCCACCAGTCACTGCAGCGTTTGAGGTTGTGTCTTTTACTTTGTTTAAACTGTCGGCGGTATCTTTGGCATCGTGGCTGCCATTTCCGCATCCCTGAAACGCAAATGCAGCTGCAGAGAAGGACAATAGATAAAATAATTTTTTCATAGATTTAAGATTTTGTTTCTCTCTTAACAAATAAAAACAGAAATGGTTTAGATCTGTTTTATGCGTGTACCTTTTTGGTTTGCCTATGTATAAACTGTTTTTGTACTTTATATTTCTTTTTAACACATTCGTCTGTAATGCACAGTTTAGCGACAGTACGAACTATTATGTCAATTACACTTCTACGGGTTCTTTGAATACGACTAATGATAATCGCTCTTACTTATTAAACAACGCCGTAAAACTAAATATCCGGAAAAAGGGAATGAGTTTAAACTTTAATAACAATTGGGTTTATGGCCAACAGGACAGGGAATTGACTAATAATGATTTTTCCTCTTCACTTGATTTTAACCTTTATAAAAATGCCTCACACTTCTTCTACTGGGGACTAACCAATTACAATACAAGTAAGTCTTTAAAGGTAAACAATCAACTTCTTGCTGGAGCGGGAGTAGCTTATAGTATCTATGATAGAGAAAATGCTTATCTTAATTTAAGTAATGGAATTTTATTTGACAGCAGTGATCTGATTGTTGACGACACTCCTGACGTGTACCATACTTACCGTAATTCTTTGAGGGTAACCTTTAAATTTATAATCCGAAAGGTGGTTGTCTTGAATAGTTCAACTTACTACCAGGTTTCTCTAAAACAAGGTGATGATTATATCTTTAAAACCAATAATTCCTTATCGCTTAAACTCAATAAATGGCTCAGTTTCAGGACTGCTTATAATTTCAACCGTGTATCCAGAACAGATCGACAAAATTCATTACTAAGTTATGGTTCTGTCTCTTATACACATCTAAAAGGGGGGGGGGGGGGGGGGGGGGGGGGGGGGGGGGGGGGGGGGGGGGGGGGGG
>NZ_JAELTV010000285.1 GCF_016429005.1 Pedobacter sp. ASV19 | reverse complement strand
CCCCCCCCCCCCCCCCCCCCCCCCCCCCCCCCCCCCCCCCCCCCCCCCCCCCCCCATTTAGATGTGTATAAGAGACAGTGGCGCTACAGGTGCCAACTGCATTGCCTTATAGGTCAAATCGTTTCTAGGTAATTTATTGTCATCTAACAAATAACTTCCTGAGAACTGGATTCTGAATTTCTGATTAACAGACGCATTATTAATACTAAAATGTACAGAAGTTTTATTATCCGAGTATTTGCCAGGAAAAACAGTAGTTTCCCGATGATGACCTGCTCCAACTAGAAAAGTGGTGCGATCATTTCCACCTGACACTGAAGCATTCAGATTCTGGTAAGTTGCCGTTCCACCGATCAGCTCCTTTTGCCAATCAGTATAGCGTGAAGTATCCCAATTGCCATTAAGATCGCTGTTCATATATGGACCTGGATTCGGCGTCGCAATACCATCATTTCTGAATGCCTCTCTTCTCATTTCAAGATATTGCTGTGAATTCATCAGATCCTGCTTCCGTGGTACTTTTGCCCAACCTGATTGAAGATTTAAGTTAACCCTGGTGTCCCCGGCCTTCCCCTTTTTAGTAGTAATGAGTATTGCTCCATTAGCCGCACGAGAACCATAAATTGCCGTGGCGTCTGCATCCTTTAATACATCAATGCTTTCAATGTCTGAAGGATTTATAAAGCTCAATGGATTTCCCACTGATGAACCATTATCCCCCGAGCCGCCTGATCCTCCCACAATCGAATTTCCTCCTGGAAGTAATTGAGAAGTAAAAGGTATTCCATCAATTACATATAGCGGATCATTGCCATTACTTATACTATTAGTACCCTGTATCCTCACCTTCACTCCCGTTCCAGCAAATCCTGTCGCTTGCTCTATAAACAATCCTGGCACCCTTCCTTGCAATGCCAGCAGTGGATTATTTACAGGTTGCTTGTCAATATCTTCTGCCTTTACTGTACTGATATTACCCGTACTTAACCTCCTTGTCGTCGTTCCATATGCAATTACCTGAATTTCATCCAACTTCGACAAACTCTGCTCCAGTACCACACTTCCCATGTTTGCCGAAGCACTCACATCCTTTGGCAAATACCCAATAAAACTCACCACGAGCACAGCCCCCTCTTCCACGCCCCTTAAAAAGAACCTTCCATCCTTATCCGTACTCACGCCCTTTCCAGTTTTCTTTACCTTCACGCTCGCACCAGGAAGCGGGCGATTCTCCGAATCCACCACACGCCCATTAGCGTCAATGCTAGCCCAGCGATTAGCCAGGCGTTCCAGAAAGGTGGGTGATTTAATCTTGATCACTATATTTTTTTGCTCTACGGCATATTCTAAGGGTTGATTTTTGAAAATAGCATCAAGTGCATCTTCCAGGCTGGCTTCTTTCAATTCCACAGTTATGGGTTTGGTATTGGCCAGCATATCGTCAGTATATAAAAAGCCATAACCGCTTTGTACCCTGATCTTTGTGATGAGTTGTTTTAGTGTTGCATTCTTTTCAGACAAAGTTATCTTTTGTCCGTATGTTGTAGCGCTTGCGGTGGTTAAGGCAAGCAGCAGTATCATCGTAGTTAGTTTCATAACTAACAATAGTTTAGGCGGTAGCCATGGATATAGCATACCTAGGTTAAAAGTAGATTTTTTCATACTTTTATGTCGGTTTGAGTTGATTCAAGAAACGGTTTCGCAATTGTTCTTTACCCTACCCGATCAAGATCCGGAAGGGAAGGTTAACTCAGACTTAGAGTCGGATCGTGTTCGTAGCACGGTTCCGGCTTTTTTTATGAGCTGCCTGTGTTTTCTCTATTTAACTCGGTTGTGGTTGATTTGTTGTAGTTGTCATGGTTGTTGGTTAGTTGGTTAATAGTCGGTTAGTTATTATTTTACTATTTATTTTACTATGATTTTCTTCCCTACGATCTCAAATTTTACAGTCCCCATTCTTTCAAAGAGCGCCAGGATATGGGATATATTTTCTGTACGTGCTATAGCTCCTGTGTATTTTCTGGTATCTGGTGTTGTTTTGTATTCTACGTCTACATCGTACCATCGGGCCACTTTCCTCATCACTACTTGTATGGGTTCGCTAGTGAACATAAAGGTTCCGTTTTTCCAGGCAACAGCCGCTTCCAGGTTTTGAACTTCCTGAACCTGGATGTCGAAATTACGGTTACGGTCAATGGTGGATTGCTGGCCGGGTTTTAAGACCACCTCTCCAAACCTCTCTCCTCCCTTCACGTCATCTCGACGATAGGAGAGATCTCTCGTCGCTGCGCTTCCCTCGAGACGACGGACGGAGACTGACCCCTCTAGGAGCGTAGTCTTAGTATCTGGCTCATCGCTATAACTGTTAATATTAAAGTGCGTACCCAATACAGTAACCTCCTGATTTTTGGATTTGACCACAAAAGGTTGGAGTTTATTCTTAAATATTTCAAAGTAGGCTTCGCCACTAAGTTCAACCACACGCTGCCCACGCCCATTAAAGGAAACAGGATAAATCAATCTAGAAGCGGCGTTGAGCCATACTTTGGATCCGTCAGGGAGTCGGACCTGATACTGCCCCCCGCGGGGCGTTTCGATTGTGTTGAGAGCATTCGAATATTTTATCCCATCGCTGTTAGCTCTCGCGGTATATATCACCTGCCCATCGGCAGTCTTTGTAATCTCCACCCCTGCTTCCTTAGCAAGTTCGCCATTAGCCGCATCAGTCAGCGATACGCGTTTACCATTAGACAATACTAAGTAAGCTTTATTGCCACCAGGCTTAATATCGTTTGCCAGCAGATCTCTCGTCGCTCCGCTTCCCTCGACATGACGTTGAGTATAAAAGAAAACACCCAATCCAACAACCAAAAGAATCGCTGCAGCCGCAGCGATGCGAGGCCATAGAGTTTTTCTTTTTGCCTGTTTAATTTGCAAGCGTTGGTGCAGATGATCTAGCAATCGAACGGACAACTTCTCATCCAAAGCTTTTGTTAAGCTTAAAAGATCATTGCTGTATTCTTCCAGAGCAACAGCTCTCATTTCAGACAAATCTTCTTTATCCAGATACTCCCGCACCCAGAGTTTATCTTGCTCTGTCCAGGCTTCTGCTTGTAAAAGGTTCCGTATATGTTGCTTAATATCTTCCAATTTTTGGTGCTTTTATATCCTAAATACAACAAAGCCCCGAAAACGGGGGGGGTATGATGATAATTTTTTTTCAATCCATATGATAATCACTATAACAAACACTCAAGATATATTTATCACATAAAGATATATTAATATTTATTGATTAAAATATTTTTAATTAAAAACATTAAGCATACATTAGCACATCATATTATTATTTAAAATTGCCAAAATGGGTAAACTAACAAAAGAACAGCGGGAAATTTATGAATCCAATTTAAAAGCGAAAGAGGATTACTACAATTCCATTTCTTACGCGGCTGAACTCGCCGCTAAAGCTGCCGCTGACGCTGCTACCGAAGCTGCTACTAAAGCTGCTACCGAAAAAGCAAGAAAAGAACGAGAAAACCGAGATAAAGAAATAGTTGCTAATGCCAAAAAATTAGGACTGTCTAACGAAAGCATTGCTCAACTCACAGGTCTGCCACTGGAAGAGATCGAAAAAATATAACATTTACACCAATAAATTCCATCTAACGGTCAGCTACTTAAAGTAGCTGACCGTACTTATTTTGACAAGACCTATCAAACAATATGAGTTGACACATACTGAACAAACAGTGTTATGATGGCCGTTTCAGAATATCCTGGATTAGCCTTAACAAATTCTTTTATTGAAAACATCGCGCTGGAAAGATACTCCTTCACAGTATGTTTGGAAATATGCATCTCCAAAGCCGTCTGCTCATAAGTTTTCCCTTCCAGCTTACACAATTCAAATACCTTTCTTTTTTGCGGAGAAAGTTCCTGAAGCGCCCTTTCCAATAATTCATATTGCAGGTTAGCTATATCCACCTCCCCTTGCTCCTCGCTCAACTCAGCCGAAGCCAAAGACTGGATATACACCGCCTCCTTCAGTTTCTTTTTAGTGTAATTTACAGCATGGTTAAAACTCACCACAAACAGCCATCCGCTAACCGGCTGATCTGCCTTTAACGTATCGCGTTTGTTCCACAAAGTGCTGAAAACATCCTGTAGTATATCTTGCGCTGCATCCTGATCTTTGGTAAGCTTTAGGATATTCTTAAAAATAGCCTGGTGGTATTTCCAGTACAGCTCATCAAATGCTCCGGCATCATTGTTCTGCAAACGTTCTACAATATCGAGATCTGTAGCCATAGTGTTTTTAACCTCTACCTTAAATGTATTACCTAATTTACTTATTTTATTTGAATTGTAGATATAAGAGCAAGAGCCCTTTACAAAATCATTTTACAATAGTAAATAATTAAAACGAATAAGTGGTTACCATTTTTTCACCTAACAAAAAATATTATCACACAGCAATAAATCAAGTCTGCGCTCAAGACTCAAAAGTAATGATCCGTATTTTAGAAACCATACATACCACCCGAAACGGAGATCTGCTCTCCGGTAATCCAGGCGGCATCATCGGAAGCCAGGAATACAGCAGCTTTCGCGATATCATCAGGCTGCCCTCTGCGACCAAGCGGCGTGTTGGCGATAAACATTTTCTCATAATCACTGCCAGAAGTGACGCCCGCTGCGGTTGCACCTTCGGTTTCCGTAGCGCCCGGCAAAATGGAATTGATGCGGACCTTTTGAATACCTAACTCTTTCGATAAAGCGATCGTGATGGCATCCAATGCCGCCTTTGACGCTGAATACAGCGATGCTCCCGGGAGCGGCATTTTGCTGGCACCCGAACTGATATTAATGATATTACCGCCTTTGTTACCAAACAGCTTTAAAGCTGCCTGGATCGTCAGTATAGGCCCCAGCACATTGATATTAAAACTGTTATGAAAAATTTCGGCTGATATCCCTTCAATAGGTGCATATCCCTGATAAACCGCGTTGTTGACCAAAATATCCAGGCCGCCGAAAGCTTTATTGGTTTCTTCAAACAGCCGGGCTACATCCGCTTCGTTAGACACATCGGCCTGTACTGCAATGGCTATGCCCCCCTTGTCGGTTATGGCTTTCACCACGCTGTCCGCACTTTCTTTGCTGGACACATAATTCACAACTACTTTTGCACCTGCTGCTGCAAAATGTTTGGCAATAGCTGCACCTATTCCTTTTGGTGCACCTGTAACTACCGCTACTTTGTTTTCTAATTTATTCATTTTGAGAATTTTTAAAATTATTTTGATAAATAGGTCATGCCGCCATCCACCAGGAGTTCGGCACCCAACATAAACGAAGAATCATCAGAGGCCAGGAAAACCGCTGTTTTACCAATGTCAGCAGGTTGCCCGATCCGGCCTATCGGCATTTGATCTGCAAATTGTTTTTTTACCGCTTCCATTTGTTCTGCCGGTACAAACTTGTCAAATGCAGGTGTATCGGTAGTACCCGGTGTAATCACATTTGCCCTGATCTTCCGGTCTAAAAGGTCACTTGAAAATCCTTTGGCCAAATAGATCACGGCCGCTTTTGCAGCGCCATACAGCGTAAAATTCGCATAGGCCCGGTGTGCCGCATTTGACCCGATCAGAATGATCGAACCACCGTCATTCATATAGGGCAATGCTTTTTGAACCGTGAAGTAAACACTTTTCAGGTTGAGGTCCATGGCCTGGTCAAAAGCGGCTTCGTCAAAAGTCGCCACCGTTCCTACCGCTCCGGCACCCGCATTGGCCACAATAACATCTATCTTACCAAATTTTTCAGCGGTGTCTTTAAATACGCTTTCCAGGTCGGTCAGTTTAGTCACATCGGCATTGATGGCTATAAAATTATCCCCAAGTTGAGCCACCGAACTTGCTAAGGTTTCCGCATTTCTGCCCACGATAGCACCCTTAGCACCCTCATTCCTGAATTCCAGGGCAATGCCCAATCCAATGCCGCTATTACCTCCCGTAATCACGGCTACTTTATTTTTTAATCTTTCCATTTTTAAATATTTTGTATTTGTTTCACAAAGTTACCATCAATAGTTTATATTTGTAACTAATACAGTTTATTCTGGTTACCGCTGGGTAACTACAAATTTTAAAAATATGAGAGACGAGAGATTTTGCGCTTCGAATTGCTCCTTTACGAGAGCGATCGGCACGATTGGTAATAAATGGAAACCAATCATCATCAATGTGATCGGCACCCGTACCGTTCGTTTTGGGCAGCTGGATTCCATCATACCACTCATTTCAAGAAAAGTGATGGCCGAACAACTCAAAGAGTTGGAAGAAGATGGATTGCTGGAAAGATTGGCCTATAAGGAACTGCCGCCGAGGGTAGAATATAAATTATCTGAGAAAG
>NZ_JAELTV010000284.1 GCF_016429005.1 Pedobacter sp. ASV19 | reverse complement strand
CCCCCCCCCCCCCCCCCCCCCCCCCCCCCCCCCCCCCCCCCCCCCCCCCTCTACCCACCCGCCGACCACCGACACCTACACCGGCTAACGTTCGTCGGCAGCGTCAGATGTGTATAAGAGCCCCGTTCACAACCGTAATAGATAATATCGGTTCTGTTCGTAACAAGGGATTTGAATTCTCCCTGAACACACAAAATATTCAATCGGAGAAAGTAAAATGGTCTACTACGCTTAACTTTTCAAGAAACATCAACGAAATACTAGACCTTGGGGGTGTAAATTCGCAATTAACTGGTAATGTGAGTTCAAGCCTGTATCCTGGCGGAAGAAGTGCCGCTATTCTACAGGTAGGCAAGCCAATAGGCTCCTTCTATGGTTATGTATTTGACGGGATCTGGCAAAGTGCTCAGGAAATTTCACAAAGTGGCATTACCACCCCGGTTAAACCTGGAGATCCAAAATATAAAGATTTGAATGGCGACCACTTAATCAATGATGCAGACAGGACCATTATCGGACAGGCGTTACCTAAATTCTCATACGGAATTTCTAACAACTTGACTATAGGTAAGTTTAACTTGTTTATTCTGCTACAAGGTGTATATGGAAATCAGATCTTAAACGAGAATAAGATAGAAAATGAAAATGGAACCTTATCTGACAATAAACTTGCCTACGTATTGACCGATAGCTGGAACGGAGAAGGTACCAGCAATACATTGCCAAGTTTAGGCAGTACATTAAGAAGAGGACTCGGACCAACAAGTGATATTTTGGAAAGTGGCAGTTATCTGCGTTTTAAAACAATTACATTGACTTACGACCTCCCTCTGCCAAAAATGTCTTCTGTATTCAAAACGGCAAGCATCTATGTGACTGGACAGAATTTGATTACAATCACTAAATATTCAGGTTATGACCCTGAGGTGAATTCTTATTCAAACTCTGCAGGAAATTTCACTTCCCTGGGAACCGACTACAATCCTTATCCGAATATCAGGACGTATACCCTGGGATTAAGACTTGGTTTTTAACCTTTAACAGAACAATCAGATGAAAAAGATATTTATAGCCTTAGCTTTAGCACCTCTGTTTTTTGCCTCTTGCAAAAAAGCTTTGGAAGAAAAGCCTTACAGTGTTTTAACACCAGTTAACTTTTATAAAACAGCTGCTGATGCCCAACTCGCCATAAACGGTGTGCTGAGCCAGTTGCAACCACAAGCCTACTATCAGCGAACCATTTATTTGATTACTGAACTGACCGGAGACGGTCTTGTTCCTTTGCTCACCCAAAATCAGGAACGTATTGATTTGTATAAATTACAATATACAGCATCTAATATTGAGATCCAGAACTGGTGGCAAAACAGTTACAAACTTATTAGCCGGGCAAATGACGTCATAGCCAATGTTCCAGGAATTGCAATGGACGATGCACCAAAAAACAATATTATAGGTAATGCCATGTTTCTTCGTGCCATGGCTTATTTTGACCTCGTAAGAAGTTTTGGAGACGTGCCGATCGTACTGAAACCAATCCAGAGCCTGGAGGATCCAAATCTTTACCCGGATAAATCCCCGGCAGCAAAAGTGTATGAGCAAATCATTTCGGATCTCAAATTCGCAGAAGCCAATTGCTATGTAGAGAACAAGATTAGCATTAAAGGAATGGTCTCTACGGGCGCTGCATCTGCAATGCTTGCCAGGGTTTATCTGCAACGCAGCAGCACTACATTTGCAGATGTTAATGACAGCCAAAATGCACTTGCCTCGTGCAATAAGGTTATCAATTCAGGTATTTATAAACTGATGGCTAACTATTCAGATGTATTTAACTGTGACCTTAAGTATTTTCCAACTCAAACAGAACACATCTTTGATGTACAATTTGGAGATGACAACAGTACAACCCAGAACATTATTATCAGAATGTTCTCCCCTGCTATTGTAAAGGGTTCCGGATCATTTGTTGCCAACCTGAACCTGTTCAACAACATCTACACCAAAGACGATATCATCCGGAAAAACTGGAACGTATCCAATACAGCAGCAAACACTACGGTTACACCTTATGTCTCTAAATTTAAAGACCCTAAATGGGTTGCAGGTACAAATAATTCACGTGTAAACTGGATTGTTCTGAGATATGCAGATGTATTGATGATGCAATCTGAGGCGATGAACAACATAAATCCGGCAGATCCGGCAAAATTTAATGGCTTAAATGCAGTGAGAGCGCGTGCGGGTCTAACTTTGCCAGCTCAACAGCTAAGTCTTGCTAATACACCTACGTCTGCGGCATTTGTAGATTCACTGGTTAAAGATCGTTCCCGTGAGCTTTGCATTGAAGGGCACAGACGTTGGGACTTGATCCGTCTTGGAAAATATAAAGAAGTTGAAAAGGCTGTAAATAACATTACCGTTCAGGATTTTCAATACTTATTTCCAATTCCACAAACAGAATTAGATGCCAATAAAAAATTAAAACAAAATACAGGATATTAGTCCTGTTTAAAAGAAAAAAGGCCTCAATGAATTTCATTGAGGCCTTTTTTCTTTTAAAATTCTGTTGCGATTAATATTTCTTCAGCTTCTTCCTCAGGTAAAACCGGCTTTTCATTTGCTCTCTTTTTAGCTACCTCATTTACCCGGTACATCAGATAAATGCTGATCAATGATATCACAACCACTACATATCCAACTATATCATAATTCTTCAAAGCGCTGAATTTGTTGTCCTGATAAACAATCATACCAGCAACAGCTGCCGCCACCCCTCCGGCTATCTGCTGCAGGGAAGCATTAATACTCATAAAAGCACCTCTGTCTTCCATTTCCGGCACTGCACTCATTAAAGCCTGAGAGGGAACCATCCTGCCCATAATCCCAATCATCATCATTACATTGAGCACCAATACGATCCAAAATGGAGTAGCCGATAAATTGGTATAAATTACACAAACAGCAATCATCCATAGGCAGGCCACCGCAAATAACCTGTACTTACTTACTTTATCACTTAAGCGTCCAACCATAGGCATAATGACAAGTGCGCTTACGCCCGAAACCATGAACAGCAAAGGAAGTTGCTTCTCTGTAACATGCAAATTGTTTACTGCAAACACACTTCCGAAAGGCATCATCATAAAACCACCAATCGATAATACGGCTGTGGCCATAAATCCAACTCTATAATCCCGTTTGGATACCGTATGCCATAAATGTGTAAAGGCAGATTTATCATTTTGAAGTTTCAAGTGTTGATTCACAGGCTTGAGTACAATTGCAATAAATACAGCCACCAAAATCGCTACTCCAGCAACCATTAAAAATGGAGCTTCCCATCCCCATAGATTAGCAATATACAATCCAATAGGGATGCCTAAAACCTGACTTGCACCAAAACCCATTGTTACAAAGCCCATTACACGACCTCTTTGTTGTAAAGCAAAAAGGTCAGTAATGATGGCCATGGAAATGGAACCAATTACACCACCAAACAATCCGGTGATGATCCTGGCCGCAACCAGAACCTGGTAAGACTGTGCAACGCCGCAAAATATGGTTCCAATAATGAACCCACTATAAAAAAACAGCAAGAGCTTTTTCCGGTCAAAACGATCTGCAAAACCTGCCGTAAGAAGACCGGAGATACCTGCGCTAAAAGCATAGGCAGAAACCGCTACTCCAAAATTAGAAGGTTTCATATCCAGGGATTTGATCAGCAGATCGCCTAAAGGCGACATCACCATAAAATCCAGAATAACCGTAAACTGGGTAATAGCGAGAATAAATATAACGGCTTTCTGATAGCCGGTAAAAGGGATAATTTCGTTCTGTTTCATTTTAATTATTTTAATTCATGGCATTCATAGCCGTATTTATTAATCAATTCGATAATTTGATGGTGTTTTAACTGATGGGATATCACCCTGAGTACATAGTCTTCGTCGTCCAAATCCACATTCCAATTCTCAATACAATCATGTGTGTCAAGAACAGGTTGAAGATTCATTTTATCTGATTCGGATCTTATATCAGTTTTAAAAAGTAATATGTGATCAAAATTTTCCATTTTCTTTAATTTAGTTAAACAATTAATTGATTCATCGCCTAAGCGCTTTAACCACCAGATCAAATGCCTGCCAAAACATTTCATCGGTTAATTTGAAGGGTTTCCCTCCCAGACTCTGTCCTTCATTGTTAAACTTAATAAGCGCATAAAGGGGTGCAAAGGCCACCGACCAATACACTTCCAGGGGCATAGCATTAATCTCTCCCCTGGCAACAATGTTATCCATAAACTTCCCGAATACATTTTTTAAATCTTCTGCAAATGCTTTTAAGAACTGCTCCTGATACGATGAGGTTCTCACTTGTTCGAAGAATAAACTGATAGACTGATTTTCTATCATATAGTGATAACGATTCAACCATTGTTGACGTAAACCAGCCTCAAAAGAAGACTCCGGGTCAAAATCTTTCAGCATAGCATCTCCCATCTTTCTGCCCAACTCCGTAGCCAGAGATGAAAGAAGATCTTCTTTGTCTTTATAGTATATATAAAGTGTGGCCACGGAAATGCCACATGCTTTGGCGAGCTTATTTATACTAAAATGTTCAAAGCCTCCCTTTCCAATAATCTCTATCGCTGTTTTTTTAACCAGATTCTCTTTATCAATATCTCTCGCTCTCATATTTATGAATTAACAAACAAATATAAGTGAATATTCATTTACTTATGAAGTATATTTAATAATAGCGATCTATTGTAATTTAGAACATGTTCTTTAATAAATGTTACGAAGAAATGGGATGAAGTAATTTAAAACTTTATCTTTAGTTATATGTCTATTTATCCTTCTTTATGAAACGGACCCCAGCCAAGAATGGTAAGCTAAATAAAATAAGAAAGTTTTTCAGTGTACTTGGTCCCGGCCTCACAACAGGTGCCGCAGATGACGATCCCTCCGGAATAGCCACCTATTCCCAAACTGGTGCTCAGTTTGGCTACGGTCAGTTGTGGACTGCACTATATATGCTTCCGTTTATGACTGCCGTACAGGAAGCTTGTGCAAGAATTGGTTTAGTTACCGGTAAAGGCCTTGCTGCAGTTGTCAAAGACCATTATAGTAAAACAGTACTTTATATCGTAGTGGGGCTGGTTGTTGTGGCAAATACCATAAACATTGGAGCCGATATCGGAGCAATGGCTGCAGCAGCACAATTACTCATTCCTTCTGCTCCTTTTGTGATCCTAACACTGTTCTTCACCGTTTTCATCCTTGTCCTCGAAATCTTCACCAACTATCAAGTATATTCCAGTATATTGAAATGGCTCGCCATTGCCCTACTAGCCTACCCTATAACCGTATTTATTGTAGATCAACCCTGGGGAACGGTCTTAAGGGCTACGATCACACCTCATTTTGAATTTAATTTTGCATTCCTGTTCATCATCACCGGAGTTCTGGGAACAACCATATCTCCTTACATGTTCTTTTGGGAAGCTTCCCAAGAAGTGGAGGAAGAAAAAAGGGACCATCTTTTTAGAAACGGAAAGCCTAATATTGGCTGGGCCAATATTCATAAAATGAGACTTGATAATGGCACGGGCATGATTGTTTCCGAAATTACCACCTGGTCCATTTTACTGGTTGGTGCAACTGTTTTGCACAATAGTGGTGTGCGTGATGTGAAAACAGCAGCTGATGCGGCCAAAGCTCTGGAACCTTTGGTCCACTCCTTTCCACATGCAGGCTATCTTTCAAAACTGATCTTTTCCATTGGGATTATCGGGCTTGGGCTTTTAGCCGTTCCGGTACTTTCTGGCTCTGCAGCATATGCCGTGGCAGAAGCTTTTAACTGGAAATCTGGGTTAAACCTGAAACTGAAAAGAGCTCATGGTTTTTATGGTGTAATTACCATAGCAACCTTAATTGGTTTGACCATCAATTTTGTAGGTATCGATCCCGTCAAAGCCCTGGTTTACGCTGCTGTATTAAATGGGGTTGCAGCTGTCCCTTTACTGTTCCTGATTGCCAAAATAGCAGCGAACGAAAAAATAATGGGTGAGTTTAAAAGCGGTTATCTGTCCAAATTCCTGCTATGGTTCACTTTCATTGCTATGGGTGCTGCTGCAGTGGCTATGTTTTTTACCCTGGGACAATAACGCTGATTGATTGTTTAAAAATATGTTTTCTGATCTCACTGGACCTTCCGCAAAGAGCTTCAGGCCCTGATGTTCGATCAGTAAAACACATTTTTTGGGTGCAGACCGATATGGTGCAGAATGTATTTTTTTTAACGAACACCATTAGATTCCAAAAAAGAATTAATTTCGCAGAAAAAACAGACCCTTATCTATGAAAACAAAAAAATTAGCGTTAACACTTTTTAGTGGCATAGCGCTTTCTTGCGCTGTTCAGCCTGTACATGCTCAGTTTTTCAAAAAGTTAAAAGACAAAGTAAACTCTACAGTTGATCAAAAAGTTGATGATATTTTATCTGGAAAGAAAACTTCCTCTGGATCTAATGGAACTGCACAGACTGTTGGTGCATCAGACAATGACAAAAAGTTTTTTGAGAAAGCCTGTCTCTGATAC
>NZ_JAELTV010000283.1 GCF_016429005.1 Pedobacter sp. ASV19 | reverse complement strand
GTCTTATATTTGGCTTTAATTCTTTCTTCTCTGAAGGATAAAGCATAGAAGGTGTAGAACAAACCATCATCAAACAGGAGATTCCATTTCTTAGAGAAAAGCATTTCGATTGTTTTTTGTAGATCTGAAAGCCTAATGTTTTCTTTGTTTTTTGTCTTATAAATGAGCAGATACTTTTCAAGTATATAATCTATAAGTGCGTGGGTTAAATCGTCTTTGGTTTTAAAATAATGCATAATAAGGCTTGGATTAATATCCATAACCTTTGCTACTTTGGCAATTGAGGCGTTTTCATAACCGTCTTTTCGGGCGGTGTCATAAAATACGGTGATAATTTCCTGTTGCCTGATTTCTTTGAGGCTTTTTCTTCCCATATTAATTTTTGTGTACTAACAAATCTAATAATTAATCTGTATTCGGAAATGAATTAATAATAGATTAACATACTGATTTCAATTAATCTTGTTCATACAATTGGAATGTCAAAAAACAATCGATAATAGTCAATATTTGACTGGTTTTAGGGTGTTGGATTAACTTAATTTAGCAATAGATTGATTGACCATTCAATTAATTTATAAATTAATATGGTCTTAACTTTTTCTTGTTGGCATGTGTATACATTTGCCCTCGATTTAAGAAGTGATCAATCTTAAACCAATAAACTCAAAAACTATAAATTGTATGGAAAAAGACTACACTTCGTTCTCGTTGTTTGGAAGGATTATGAAAAAAAGGCATTCTTTATTTTGGATGATTTGCTTTTTTCTAATGACAACTTCTGCTTTTGCACAAAATATTACGCTGAAGGGTAAAGTATCAGACGCTGAGACCAAGGAAACCATTCCTGCTGTCAGTATAAAGGTTAAGGGCACTAAACAAGGTGTTGCAACAGATATTAATGGTTCATTTACTATGAACGTGAGCCCTAATGCGGTGCTTGTTTTTGCTTATGTGGGTTATGAATCCCGGGAAATTACACTGAATGGCCAAACGTACCTAAATGTATTGATGAAACCACAGGATGGGGGTCTTGATGAGGTTGTTGTGGTGGGTTTTGGCTCCAAGAAAAAGATAAATATTGCGGGTGCGATTGATCAGATTTCGGGTAAAGAATTCGAGTCTCGCCCGATATCAAATATTATGCAAGGCTTGCAGGGGCTGAGCCCGGGTCTTAACATCACTTATCCAGGCGGCTCACCGGGTACCGTGCCAACCATTAATATCAGGGGGTATACTTCAATAAACGGTGGTTCGCCGTTAATTGTAATTGATGGTATTCCGGCGGCAAGTAACGATGATATGTTAAGGCTAAACCCTTCTGATATCTCCTCTATTTCTGTATTGCGTGATGCCGCATCGGCCGCTATTTACGGGGCAAGAGCTGCTTTCGGGGTTATCCTGATCACCACAAAACAAGGTGAAGTAGGGCATCAGGTGATTAGCTATAATACGCTGACATCATGGGCGAAACCTACGGTATTGCCACAGCCAATTACAGATCCTTATATCTACACAAGGGTGCTTGAAACCGCTGCAAATAACACACCATGGACGTATGTGAATTATAGTGATGAAGCTTTCAAATGGGCCAGAGAGCGATCAGACGATCCATCTCTTCCAGATACCAGGGTAAATCCATCTGACCCAACAAAATGGGACTACATGGGGAGTAATGATTGGTATAAGTACTTTTTTAGCAGTGCCAACTTATCACAAAACCATACAGTAACGCTTTCTGGAGGGGCCAAGTTAGAGGAGAAGCCTTTGACTTATTATCTGTCTGCAGATTATACGAAGGAAAATGGGGTGAATAAACTCTCTCCAGACTATTGGAAACGTTATGGTTTGAGATCCAGGATGAGCTTTTCTCCTTTATCCTGGCTTAAAATAGATAATAACCTTAATATCTATGAAACCAAGCGGGCCTCACCGCAAAGTAGCATTACAGATATTTATTATCTGCAACCAACTGATGTAGCTAAAAATCCGGATGGTACATGGGCAAATACAGCGGCGGGTAACCTTGCTGCCAGATTGGTTGACGGTGGAAATAACCTTCAAACGATGTTTGGCCTTCAAAATATTGCCAGTGCGACAGCTACTTTCCTGAAAGGTGATTTAACTGTAAATGGCGATGCTTCTGTTAAAAGAGAATTGTATAAGTACCATTCGGATTCAAAGCCTTATAATATTGGATATGGACCAAATGATGTGAGGCAACAGGGCGGTACGGGAAGTGTAACTGAAAATAACGGCTATTTTTATAATAATGCATTTAACTTATATACCACCTATAAAAAGACAATAGGCAACCATTTTTTTAGCGCTATGGTTGGATATAATGCGGAGGATTACAATTATTCAAATATAGGCGCCTCAAACAACGGGCTCATATCACCTTCACTGCCTTACCTTGCACTGACCAATGGTATCCCATCCATAAGCTCTGGGTATACGGCCTATGCGACTTCCAGTGTATTTAGCCGGTTAAATTATACTTATAAAGATCGTTATATTTTAGAAGGAACCGGCCGGTATGATGGTTCATCACGTTTCCCTACAGAAAGACGCTGGGGCTTCTTTCCTTCGGCATCTGCTGCCTGGATAGCCAGTAATGAAGAATTCTTTAAGCCATTGACTTCTGTGGTGTCTACGTTTAAATTGCGTACATCGTACGGAGATCTTGGTAATCAAAATGTTAGTGATTTTGGCTATATACAATCCTTGAAAACATATAAATCTGGCTATTTAATAGGAGGTAGTGCTCAAAGTCCAATTGTTAACGGCGCTCCAGGTTTATATGTTGACCCGAATACCTATACCTGGGAAAGGGTATCTACCTTTAACGTAGGTACGGATATTGGTTTGTTTAATAATAAAATATTGGGTGGATTTGATTATTATATCCGTAACACTACGGGAATGCTTACTCAAGGGCAGACCTGGCCGGGTGTGCTTGGAACTGCATCGCCAATGGAAAATGCAGCTGATCTGAGAACTAAAGGCTGGGAGTTATCTGTAACCTACCAGGACAAGTTTACAGTAGCCTCAAAACCATTCGATTTTTCTGCCAAAGTATTCCTTTCCAATTCAGATGCTGTAATTACAAAATTCAAAAACGATCAGAATCTATTTTCTGATTATCGTGTAGGGCAGAAAATGGGTGACATATGGGGATTGGTCAGTGATGGTTTTTTCAGAAATCAAGCCGAGATAAAAGCACTTGATGAATCGGCTATGGTTCCTTGGGGTGCGCTAAAAATTACGGAGGGCTGGCCTAAATTCAAAGACCTGGACGGTAATGGTAAAATTGAGCAAGGTTTAACTTCTACCAATCCAAAAGATTTGAAAGTTATTGGCAATAGCTCCGATCATTATAGCATTGGAACCAATCTCAATATGAACTGGAATGGTATTGACCTGTCTATTTTCTTGCAGGGGGTGTTAAAAAAGGATTATTACCCTCAAAATTATCTGTTTTGGGGTCCTTATCAGCAGCCTTATGCCAATATATATCCATGGCTTCTTAATTTTTACCGTGCTACGGGTGAAACAGCTGCGCAAAGAGCCCAGGATTCAAAATCTTATATTGCAGCAGGTCTTGCTGACGCGAATACAAACTCTTACTATCCTGTGTTGCAAGCCTGGCTGGCCGATCAGCGTACAGGTTTAGGCTTGGCTACGCCACAAACCGGCTACCTTTTAAATGCTGCTTATTTAAGAATTAAGAACATCTCAGTGGGTTATACTTTTCCTGCCAGTTTAACGAAACGGGCTGGTATTAGCCGCCTTCGGATATTTGTAAGTGGCGATAACATTTACGAGTTCTCGTCTATAAAGAAATATATAGATCCAGAGGCAGTAAATCAAGGTTCAAGTGCCTGGGCATATCCATTTCAGCGGAAATATGCTGTTGGTTTGAACCTGGATTTTTAACTGTAAAGAGGTTTAACAATCATTAAGAAATTATTATGAAACCATCATGTGCAGCGGTACAAAAACCGATATGAATAGAATTTGGTAGCGCATGATAACTTCATCACCATTAAAATAAAATTATATTCTGATGAAAAAATACATCATATATATCCTGTTTATTGCAATTGCATTTACTGCCTGCAAAAAAAGTGATCTTGACCGTTTACCGCAAACGTCTATATCACCAACTGTTTTCTTTAATACAGAAAGTGACCTGTCATTATATACTACTGGTTTGCTTTCCATGCCAGATAGGTGGACTTACGTGGGTGAACAGAGTAGTGATAATGTGGCAACTACCGCCAATGTAGAAGTGAAAAATGTGATGGCAGGCAAGGCCACTTCACAAAATATTACTTCGGGCTGGGATTGGGGTAGGCTGCGCGATATTAACTATTTTCTGGAAAATTATAACAGGGCAAAAGTTAGCGCAGACATAAAAAACCACTATGCTGGATTAGCCAGGTATTACCGGGCACAATTTTACCTGGATAAAGTTAAGCGTTTTTCTGATGTGCCATGGTACTCTGGAACATTAAATCCGGGTGATCAGGCTTTATTCAAGGCACGCGATCCAAGGGCATTGGTTATGGATAGTGTAATGGCCGATCTGGATTTTGCGTATCAGCATGTAAGGGAAGACGTTCCTACGGGAATACCGGGGAAATGGGCGGTAGCTACATTTTATATCCGTACGGCGCTTTATGAGGGCACTTACCGTAAATATCATTCGGAATTAAATTTAACAAGTACTGCAAATACTTTTCTTGCAACTTCTGCTAAAGTGGCCAGTGATATGATGGCTTCCGGAAAATTCATTATTTACAATACCGGAAAGCCTGACCAGGATTATGCTGCTTTGTTTAGCAGCCAGGATCTGACCGTAAATAAAGAGGTTATTTTGGTCAATGCTTTTGATATGAAACTGGGCGTGAGTGAAGCGATTAATGGCTATGTTTTTGGCGATTATGAACAGTCCCCTGCTAAAGATCTTATTCAGTCTTACCTGATGAAAGATGGCAGCCGTTTTACGGACCAGCCTAATTATGCGACAAAGAGTTTTGTACAGGAGTTTCAAAATCGTGATCCGAGGTTAAGTCAAACGATTGCTTATCCTGGCTGGATCCAGGTGCCTAATACAACACCTTATATTCAAAAGTTAAGTAAGAGTTTTACGGGTTATCATTTGTTGAAAGGATTTGTAAACAGCACGGATCAGGCCACTCAAAACGGGGTAGATTTTCCGGTATACCGTTATGCGGAAGTACTGCTAAGTTATGCGGAAGCCCTTGCTGAACTGGGTACTTTAACGCAGCAGCAACTTGATGCTTCGGTAAACCTGATCAGAAGAAGGGCTGGTATGCCTGATCTTAATATGGCACAGGCAAATGCTTCACCTGATGTGTTGTTGCAGCAACAATTTTCAAATGTGACTTCGAATGTTGGGGTGATACTGGAGATTAGAAGAGAGCGGAGGGTGGAATTTGCATTTGAGAATACACGATTTGATGACTTGATGAGGTGGAAAGCAGGAAAATTATTAACCAAAAGCCCTGAAGGGATTTATTTTGCCGGCCTTGGGAAATATGATTTAACAGGTGATGGTATACCGGATATTATTTTGATAGACCAGTCTGCAACTGCCCCGGACGAAGGTCAAAAAGAGAAAAATTCTTTAGGCGTACCCTTAGTTTATTACCGTGCGGGTACGTTTGCTTCTGATGCCACGGTGTCTCTAAAGGATGTGAATACGGGTAGTGCTATTGTAACTGAATCGGCCGTACGTGATTTTCAGGAACCTAAATATTATTATCGGCCTATACCGCAACAGCAGGTATTGCTGAATTCGAACCTTAAACAAATATTCGGCTGGTAACCGTTGGTAAATAGTTCTTATTTGAATATGTAATTGAAAAGATGAAACTGAACAGAAGATCTTTATTAAAAACAGCAGGGTTAGCTACGGGTGTAGTGATAAGCGGAGGGCTGCCTGCTTTGGCTTCCGGGCTTGACGGAGAAAGTAAAAAGGGTAAAAAACTGGCAATGACGGTTGCGCATATTACGGATGTGCACATTGGGGCAGGAGAGAATGCACCTGAGCGTTTTAAAAGCTGCTTGAAGCATATCATAGCTAAACACAAGCCAGATTTCTTTTTAAATGGGGGCGATTCTATTGGTGATGCCTCTTATGATCATGTAAAATATGAGCAGGTGATTCAGCAATGGCGTATATGGGATGAATGTACTGCTTTACTTGATCCATATGAGGTGCATAGTTGTATTGGTAATCATGATCCATGGTGGAAGGCACCGTCTAAGGATGATGACATGTACGGGAAGAAATATGTGGTTAAACGATTGAAAATCCCCAACAGGTATTACAGCTTCAGTAAAAAGAACTGGCATTTTATGATACTTGATAGCATTAACGACAATGTTTCTATAGATAAGGAACAGTTTGAGTGGTTAGAGAAGGAACTGGATAAAGTTCCTGCAGGTGATTCGGTATTGCTGATGTCTCATTATCCGATTTTGGGGACTACTCAGGTTTTGGTGGGTGGTGGCTGTCTCTTATACACATCT
>NZ_JAELTV010000282.1 GCF_016429005.1 Pedobacter sp. ASV19 | reverse complement strand
AGATGTGTATAAGAGACAGTGGGTACAGCTTATGCTGTATGGACAGGAATTGGGGCCGTGGGTACTGTTATTGTCGGTATTCTCTATTTCAATGAACCCGCCAACTTCTGGCGAATCTTTTTTATAGCCACCCTGATTGCCTCGATACTCGGACTAAAATTCTTTGCCGGCGCAGCACACTAAATATTTTCTTAATTTGCTGTAACCTGCTACCAAAAACAGGCGTCTTACCGGATATATGCAGGAGCAGCAAACGGATTACGCATTAATTACAGCAGTACTGGAAGGAAATACCGCGGTTTACGCCGATCTGGTTAAACGTCACCAGCGCTTTGTATTTACTATGGCCATGCGTTTTGCAAAGAACAGAGAGGATGCAGAAGAAATTGCTCAGGATTGTTTTGTAAAAGCCTATAAAGCTTTGGGCACTTTCCAACACACCTCTAAATTCAGCACCTGGCTATATACCATTACTTATACCACGGCTATGACCTTTCTCAGAAAGAAAAAACTCGCTACTCTCTCTCTGAATGACGATGAAAATACAGTTCAGATTGAAAATCATATTTCTGACTATAATGCCAACAGCATCGAAAAAAAGTCAGGATATGCCTACCTGAGTCAGGCCATTGATCTGCTTTTACCCGATGATGCCATGATCATTACCTTATTTTACATGGGGGAACAAAGCCTGGAAGAGATTGCACAAACCATGCACATGGAAAGCAAAACTATTAAAGTAAAACTACACCGGGCCAGGACCCGCTTAAAAGAAAAATTACAATATTTGTTAAAAGATGAAGTAAAGGAACTGATATGAAAACGATAGATGAAGAAATTTGGGATTATCTGGACGGCGGATTAACCGCTGATCAGAAGGCGGAAATATCGGCAAAGATCGGCTCAGATCCGGCTTATCAACAGGTCTACACCGAATTACAGGAAGTTCACCAACTGATGAAAGGCGCAGAACTAGAAGATCCTTCCATGTCTTTCACCAGGAATGTTATGGACCAGGTTAAGCTGGAAATTGCTCCAATCGCCTTAAAAACAAAAGTAAGCAAGACGATTATCTATTCTATTGCTGCCTTTTTCCTGCTGTCTATAATGGCTCTTATAGTTTATACCATGGCCAACAGCAATTTAAGCGACGAAACTTTTAATGTACCCACCTTAAAACTCCCAGTCAATAGCCAGGAGTTCATTACCCCAACGTCCATCCGGATCTTTTTCTTTGTAGATATCGTCCTCGCCCTGATTTACCTGGACAGTTTCCTGCGACGTAAAAAAGCATAAATCTAAAAAGGCCGGGATACATTCCCGGCCTTTTTATTGAATAATTTATGGTTGTTATTTAAATTGAATTGGCAACTGAACAGAGGTTTTATCCCATCCAATCACCAGATTTGCGCCATCTGCCTGAGGAACAAAAGTAATAGAGAAGTTTTCTACTACATTTTCAAGCGGTTTTACCGGCACATCAACCCTTACTTCATCTTTGGAAGCATCATAAGTATAAGCACCCCATCTGTCGGTCTGCTTATTCAAAATAATGGTCCAGTTGTCTTTATTTGGAATAGCAAACAAGCTATACGCTCCAGCCTTGATTTCTTTTTTACCAATCACCACTGGTTTAAAGAAACGGATCTCGGTACTTTCATTTGCACCCAGACGGTATACTTTTCCAAAAGGCTCCAGTGCACCGAAGATATCCCGGCCCTTTTTTGCTGGTCTTGAATAAACCACCTTAATTACTGGAGTAGAATTATCCCCCGCCTTCACCTTTGCCGCATTCAACGGATAATACACAATATCAGCCGGACTGGCATCAGGCGCTGAAAATTTGACATCCTGCGCATGCACAGTTAACGCAAATAATGCCGAACAGAGAACAAGACTTAACCTTTTCATATGTTAATCAATTAGTATGAACGTCCTTTTACAATTTTATTCAGGAATATAGCAGAGAAAATGAACCCGATCAGACCACCCAAAAGGGAATAGCCAAAACTACCGGAAATAACAGCACCGGTCACAATTCCAAAAAACAGGCCCAAAACGTAATAAACCCAATCAAAATTTGCTTTATTTTCTTCTTTAGTCATCTTATTAAATTCTTATGCCTCAAAGGTATTGATTTATTTTAAAATTGGAACATCCGAAAGCCCCGGTAATTTATTTATCGTAACAAATTGATATCCCTTGCGTTTCAATTCCGCGATAAGCTGGTCTAGTTTGTTGTAAAATTTGTCTTTTCTTCTCGGATCTGTTCCTATATGCAGTAATAAAATGAATCCATTCAAGCCATTTGAAGCCTCATAATTTAGAATAGAATCGTAAATTTCTTTACTGCTTCTATAGCGGGAGCCCATTTCGGGCCAGGTGTAATCGGCGTTCGAACTGGTACCCGGAGTAAAATTAATAAGAGACAATCCCTTCTCTCCGGCCCATCTGGCAACCTGCTTATTGTACCATTCATAAGGTGGTAGAAAAAACGTTGGTTTTTCTATCCCAAAAACAGCCATTGCTTTGCAATTCACTTCCAGGTCCTTCCCAAAGGTTTCTTTGCTCACCAGTAAGCTGTCCCTGTTTTTCCAGTCGCAATATAAAAGATGCTGATCAGAATGGGGCCCCATTAAATTTCCATTCTTTTTTAACTTTAGAATCAAACTCTTACACCTCGGATTTCTATAAAAACGCCCCGTCAGAAAAAAAGAGGCCTTGATGTGCTGCTGTCGCAAGGTCTCGTCAATGGCCTGTCCACCATCTGCAAATTCATCTCCTGTAAAAACCAAGGCAATCTTTTTAGCTGCCGTGTCTCCCCGCACCATTGCTCCTTCCTCCATCACTGGTTTCACAACCGAATTCTCCCTGCTGTCAAAAGCCGCCAGAAGGTAAACCATAGAAGCTGTTCCATCCATAGTCGGTTCGTTGCTGCTGTAATCCCCGTAATCATCATGATAAACAACCAGATCAGATTGGAATTCTTCATACTCATCCGGCTCGTATAATTTAATACCGATAAGATTTTTATATAAACTTCCATACACAGGACCATCCACCAGCCCCCCGTCTACCGGATAATGATTTAAATGCGTAAAAGCGGAATGAGGATCCTGCGGGCTATCCGCCCATTGAGGCAGTCCGGAAACGAAACTTGTCCCCCAGGGATTACAACCAAAAAGCCAGTCAAAATTAGATTGAGCGAGTTCCTCATAGGTTTTGTCTGCCGTTAATTTATGGTATAAAAAGGCTTGTATCGTAAATGAGGCCGTTAAATTATTAGAACACCAGATAAAGGGGATCCCACGATAAAAGACATTCAGCCTCGCTTTATTCCAGACCTTTTCAAGTCCCGTTCTGTAATTAAGAGCCATCTTTCTACTTTCTTCCTTTTCAGCAATCTTAGCCAGCTCATAATGTCCAAAATTATGAAAAGGGTACCATTGATAATGCCTTGCCGTATCTGTTCCCATCCATGGGGTTACTGACTCTTGTGCTGCATACGCCTCTGCTGCTGCTAAATAAGATCGATCAAGGGTATTTCCGTACAACTCTGCAGCAGCCAGTTCCATATCATCAGTCCAATTGTCTTCCTCATAAAAATAAGGCGCACGCATGGGAGCCGTCTGTTGGGTTCCGGGCCTGGCCAAACCAAAAGCATACGCACTCAAAGCCTTATCAGCCAGCAAAGACGCATATTCCGGTTCCTTTTGCTTATAAATTTTGCTCCCGAGTGCAAATGCGCTACTAAATTTCCCAGCAACAGAAGCAGCACCAGTAGCACGATTCTGAAATTTGCCCAGCCCCTGCGGCTTACCATTGGCAAAATAGACGGGCCGCTCTTTTCCCTTTCCATAATCTGCATTGTCCTTTGTCGGCAACCTCATTCCACTATGGTCACGGTCATCGGCAATCTGATTAAATAGCCAGTCCTTCTGAGGGTGCATTTTAAGCAGCCATTTTAAACCCCAGTTCGCCTCATCCAATACATCAGCAAGACCATTTTTGCCTTCCAGACCATTATCTGCATATTGATCTCCAAAAACCCCGGGGAAATCCCTGTAGGCAGCCAGTAAATGATAGGTCGCATTTGCAGACGTTGTCGAATACTGCAAATAGTCGGAAGCATCATGCCATCCACCGCTCACATCAACATGCGTGCTATCCGGCATCGGTCCATACATCGTATATCCATCATGTACATGGCAGCTGTCTCTTAAATAGGGATTAAACCCACTTCTTTGCTGACGCATGTATTTCAAAACAAAATCGGCCATGTGATTATAGCCCTGATCCCCAATGATTACATCAGGGGAATAGACTCCTTCAGCCTTAATCAGGTACCTTCCCGGCTTTTCAAATGCTGAAAAATCAAGCCTCGCCCCAGCTTTAAACGGACCATAACGGCCAAAAGCATTAACAAGCGAAGATCTATAGGCTACTCTGCCTGTTTCTTTATCCACCAGTTCAAAGCTTTTAGGAACAATACTTCCCTTGGTTACCCATACAGCAACCTTCACAGAATGAATCTGATAGCCCAGAAGATTAATTCTGACCCAGCTTTTCGTTTCTATTTCTTTTGGCTTAAGAATTGCGAATGAAAATAAGGGTACAGCGAGCAATAGCAGCAAAAATCTCCTCATGTCTTTATCAAATTAAGTTATGAGCCTAAAAATACGAAACTTGTCAGATTTTGGTCAATTATCCCACACCCGACAAATAATCCACAAAATTAATCAATCGATTGATTAATTTTGTGGCGCAATATTAAAATGGAAAAAGTAGACACCAGGACCAGTATCTTAACTGCAGCAGAAAAGCTATTTTCTGAACAGGGCTACGAAGGTACATCCACCCGCCAGATTGCCAGAGAAGCGGGAGCCAATATGGCTATGATCAATTATTATTTTGGATCCAAAGATGGCGTGTTCACAGAAATCATGACCAACAGCATTAAAGAATTTAACATGCAGCTGATCAGCATCAATGAGGATAAGGTCTCCAGTATGGAAAAATTAAAGAAGGTTGTTAACCGTTACGTGTACAGGATATTGAACAATATTCCTTTTCACCGAATGATGCACCGTGAATTCCTTTTGGCCCAAAGACCAGAAATCTTTTGCAGGATGAAAGATGCCATGGCCATTAACCTAAATATGATCGAAGGCATCATTAATGAAGGTATAGATAATGGCAGTTTCAAAAAAATAGATGTCCGCATGCTGATCGCCACCATTACAGGAACGATAAGCAATGTGGCCGTATTTCCTTCAAAAATTACTGCTGGCTCAAAACTGGACATCAATATTCCTGAAGACCGGAAAATCTTAACAGAAAGGCTGATCGTCTACTTAAATGATCTTATAACAACGTATTTAACACCCCAGAAATGATACACAAAACAATCAAATTAAGCGGGCTGGTTTTGCTGCTGCCAGGTTTGCTCTACGCTCAAAACGTAAAAAAGCTAAGCCTGCAGGAGGCTGTACAGCTTGGCATAGAAAACAGCAAGAACCTGAAACTTTCGCAGAACAAAATTGACGAAGCCAATGCACAGCTGAGCATCGTAAAAGATAATGCGCTCCCAACCGCAAAGGCCTCCTTCATGTACAGTCATGCAGAGATCCCAACCAATAAATTATCCCTTGCAGGTGCAGATCCTCTTACTTTACCTAAACGTGCAGACGCTTTCGTAGGAACAGCAGCCGTAGAAGAATTGGTTTATGGTGGAGGAAAATTAAAATATGCTCAGGAGACCACCCGTTTACTGACACAGGTCGCTTTACTTGATGCAGACAAAAATAAAGACGAAGTGAGTTATGCCGTCATTAATACTTATTACGCCCTGTTCAAAGTAATGCAGAGCAAAAAAGTAATTGCACAGAACCTGGAGTCCATTGCCAGTCAACTGAAACAGGCGCAGCGCTTTTTTGAACAAGGTATCGTGACCAAAAATGATGTACTTCGCTTTCAACTGCAACAAGCCAATGTTTCTTTAACTGATCTGGAAGCAGAAAGTAACCGTAAAATCATCAATTACGATCTGGACATCCTTTTGGGTTTACCTGAAAACACAGAGATCGAAATCACAGAGCCAGCAAACGATCTTAAAATAGTAGATCCGGTAAGCACTTATATTGATATGGCCATGGCCAACAGACAGGAACTTAAACAGCTGGAAATACAGGACAAAGTAGCCGGAGTGAACATCAAATCGGTAAAGGCCAATACCCTTCCTACTGTTGGAGTTGGAGCCAATCTATATTACATCAATCCAAACGGAAGCTTTATCCCCTCAACAAATGAGTACCTGATGCCTGTTACTGTAGGTGCAACAGTATCCTGGAATTTTGGCAATTTATGGACCAATAAGCATAAAGTCAGCGAATCCAAAGTACAACAAAAAGGAATTGTGATCCAGAAAGACATTCTTTCAGACCAGGTAAAAACAGAGATCAACTCTAATTATCAAAAATATGCCCTGGCCATCAGCAAGATCAAAGTTCTGCAAACCTCTATAGAACAGGCTACAGACTGTCTCTTATACACATCTGACGCTGCCGACGAA
>NZ_JAELTV010000281.1 GCF_016429005.1 Pedobacter sp. ASV19 | reverse complement strand
CCCCCCCCCCCCCCCCCCCCCCCCCCCCCCCCCCCCCCCCCCCCCCCCCCCCCCCCCCCCCCCCCCCCTTTTTTACGTTCGTCGGCAGCGTCCGGATGTGTATAAGAGACAGGGAATGTTCTTGTGTCATTACCTCTAATACGAATCTTTAAAATCTTAATGGAAGGCATGTTTATAAATATAAAAATCAAGCCCCTGATTAACTGGAATTATAACATTATAACTCTTAAAGGAGAGGTGTTTAAAAGCTCGAAAATACTTAGATCCTGTGGCTGTTCTAACCATTAATGAGATCCAAAAAATGTCATATAGAAAAGTCCGGACATTATATACCCAAACTAAAGGTCGGCATAGACGACACTATAACTTAATATAAGGAGAAAAATTGACGCATGAAACATTTTACTAAATTTTATTATTTCTCATCATTATTGATCTGCTTCTTGCTTGCTGTCCAATCAAGTTATGCTGATGGATCGAAAGATTTGTATCCCGGAGGTAATGGAGGAAGGGCTAAACTTAGATCAAGTACGGTATCTTCTGCTTCTTATCCGTTTGCCAGTTTAAATACTCATTATGTTTATGTTAAAGCAGGGGAGACCATTACTATGGCAAGTAGCGTAATGGGGCTTGGCAATGCAAGGATAAAGCTGACAAAACCAGATGGAACAATAACAAGTTATTCGGGAGCAACAGGCTTGATTAGCAACCGGGTTAATGAGGTTGCAGGCCCAAGATTACCTGGGGTATTGGGAGGAGATTATTATACTCCCATTTTGTATACCGTTCCTGTGGGAGGAGAGGGGATTTATAGTGTTGATTTTGTTCCGCCGGCAGGAGAGGGGGGTACGAATACTAACGGAAGGGAAGCTGGTGGTGTTTTAGCGACAGCGAATTGGAAAGCGGCTACCAGCAGTGATGTGATGATTGCAGCATGGGATGTGTCCGTATACGGTTCTAACAATGCCTTTATATCCGGTCGTGTTTATTCTAATGTACTAAACCTTGATATCTACAATGATTTTAGTGCAGCAAGGACTTATTATGGAAAAATGTATGTGCTCACTAAAGATGGATATATTTATAAGGTAGACAACAATGGAAACAATGGTATTAGTTTCGAGTTTTTTGTAAATAGTAATGGCTTCGTTAATGGAGCAGGAGAACCAATATATAAAAGCTTAAATACCTCAACAGGTATTTCATCGCAGGTTAAGGATCCGCGGACGGCTGATAATACAACGAGTGTAACCCACAAAATGTTTTATACACTTCCAGCTAATGATTTACCGCAAAGTGCATCTGGAGCAGTGGCTGGAGGTACTGGGACAACCTGGCTTAAAAATCCACGGTTGGTTCCTCAGGTTTCTGACTTAAAATTGTTCGGCGTAGAAGGAACCGAAGGACAAATAGGTAATAAAGGCGGTAATATAAAATTCAGCGCAAACCTTTCTGGTCGCTATATTATCGATATCAGTCCAGTTGCACCTGCCAATTTTCCAAAGCGAACCATTACTGGTTTTGCAGGTGTTGGTCTGAATTCAGTCAAATGGGATGGTAAGGATGGTTCCGGTAACCCTCTTCCATCTGGAAATTCACCAGCTAAATTAACAATTCGGCTTCAAGGTGCAGAGGTTCACTTTCCGTATTTTGATATGGAAATAAATCCGAACGGGATTAAATTAGAATTGTTAAATGCGACACTTGATGCTGTAGAATCGGATATTGTTTATTGGGATGATACTGATATTACCCTTACCTCCGGAGCTAATAATCCACCTTCAAATCCGATTAATGCCAGCCAATCTGCCATTCCTGCAGGAACATCAAGTAATACCAACGGGCACAAATGGGGGAGTAATTCAAGTCCTGCTTCCGGGACTTTTGGTGATAACAGATCTATGGATACCTGGACATTTGTTTTGGGTGCCGAAGAAACGTTAAGTACTGTAATCACAACAAAGGTTGCAGATTTAAAGGTAAATAGCATCACTCCTGATGTATCAACAGTGGGAGTTAATGGAAGTATTACGTACACGGTAGAAGTCCAAAACAGTGATGGTTCTGCAGCTTATAGTGATGTAGCGAATGCTCCTTTTTCTTTTAATGTTCCTACGGGAATGGAAATTGTCTCTGTTGTCTACTCGTCACCTTGTGGTACAGAGAATAATGGAGCTATTTCTGCTGATAAATTACATTATAACTCAGCGTTAAATCTGACAAATGGATGTAAAGGTACTTATGTAATTGTAACCAAAGCTGTAGGTGTGCCTCCTGGGAAAATATCTGTCGAAGCCACTATTATGAGGCCAAATGATGTGAATGACCCGGATGCAACGAATCCAGATCCGAACGTATTGCCTACAGATCCTCATTTGGAATGTAAGAATGGAACGGCTACTGAAAGTTGTAACAATATTAAGTACAGTAATGTTGTAACGCTCATTAATAAAATTACGGCAGTTAAATCTATTGTCGGTAATCCGGCTACGGTGAAACCTGGTGACGTATTAACGTATAACATTATATTGACAAATACGGATGCTCTTCCTAAAACAGGGGTTACCGCAAGTGATAATATTCCATCAACCTTAACCAACATTTCTGCTATTGATAACGGTGGTGTGGCCACAGGCAATACGATCAACTGGACAAACTTAACTGTTCCGGCAAACGGCACTTTAACTTTAAGCTTCAAAGCAACAGTGGCTGCCAACCTGCCAGCGGGTACCACTTCGATCAAGAATACCGCTTCGGTGGTGGACCCGATTGATCCGACCAACCCAATCGAACCAGTCGTTGAGAAACCAACAGAAGGCAAGGTTACGGCGGTTAAATCTATCGCAGGTGATCCTGCAACCGTGAAACCTGGTGACGTGCTGACCTACAACATCGTATTGACCAATAGTTTTGGTACCGCAAAAACAGGGGTTACGGCAAGTGACGCCGTTCCGTCAACGCTAACTGGAATTTCCGCTATCGATAATGGTGGTGTGGCCACAGGCAATACGATCAACTGGGCTAACCTGACTGTTCCGGCGAATGGCACTTTAACCCTAAGCTTCAAAGCGACAGTGGCTGCCAACCTTCCAGCGGGTACCACTTCGATCAAGAATACGGCGTCAGTCGTAGATCCGATTGATCCGACTAAACCCGTGGAGCCTTCTATTGAGAAACCAACAGAAGGAAAGATCACGGCGGTTAAATCTATCGCAGGTGACCCTGCAACCGTGAAACCTGGTGACGTGCTGACGTATAATATTACCCTAACCAATAGTTTTGGTACCGCAAAAACAGGGGTTACGGCAAGTGATAAAATTCCGTCAACCATAACAAGAATTTCTGCTATCGATAAGGGTGGTGTGGCCACAGGCAATACGATCTACTGGGCTAACCTGACTGTTCCGGCAAACGGCACTTTAACTTTAAGCTTCAAAGCGACAGTGGCTGCCAACCTGCCAGCGGGTACCACTTCGATCAAGAATACGGCATCAGTCGTAGACCCGATTGATCCGACTAAACCCGTGGAGCCAGTCGTTGAGAAACCAACAGAAGGCAAGGTTACGGCGGTTAAATCTATCGCAGGTGACCCTGCAACCGTGAAACCTGGTGACGTGCTGACCTACAACATCGTATTGACCAATAGTTTTGGTACCGCAAAAACAGGGGTTACGGCAAGTGACGCCGTTCCGTCAACGCTAACTGGAATTTCCGCTATCGATAATGGTGGTGTGGCCACAGGCAATACGATCAACTGGGCTAACCTGACTGTTCCGGCGAATGGCACTTTAACCCTAAGCTTCAAAGCGACAGTGGCTGCCAACCTTCCAGCGGGTACCACTTCGATCAAGAATACGGCGTCAGTCGTAGATCCGATTGATCCGACTAAACCCGTGGAGCCTTCTATTGAGAAACCAACAGAAGGAAAGATCACGGCGGTTAAATCTATCGCAGGTGACCCTGCAACCGTGAAACCTGGTGACGTGCTGACGTATAATATTACCCTAACCAATAGTTTTGGTACCGCAAAAACAGGGGTTACGGCAAGTGATAATATTCCGTCAACCTTAACCAATATTTCTGCTATAGATAACGGTGGTGTGGCCACAGGCAATACGATCAACTGGGCTAACCTGACTGTTCCGGCAAACGGCACTTTAACTTTAAGCTTCAAAGCGACAGTGGCTGCCAACCTGCCAGCGGGTACCACTTCGATCAAGAATACGGCATCAGTCGTAGACCCGATTGATCCGACTAAACCCGTGGAGCCAGTCGTTGAGAAACCAACAGAAGGCAAGGTTACGGCGGTTAAATCTATCGCAGGTGACCCTGCAACCGTGAAACCTGGTGACGTGCTGACCTACAACATCGTATTGACCAATAGTTTTGGTACCGCAAAAACAGGGGTTACGGCAAGTGATAATATTCCATCAACCTTAACCAACATTTCCGCTATTGATAATGGTGGTGTGGCCACAGGCAATACGATCAACTGGACAAACTTAACTGTTCCGGCAAACGGCACTTTAACCCTGAGCTTCAAAGCGACAGTGGCTGCCAACCTGCCAGCGGGTACCACTTCGATCAAGAATACGGCGTCAGTCGTAGACCCGATTGATCCGACTAAACCCGTGGAGCCTTCTATTGAGAAACCAACAGAAGGAAAGGTTACAGCGGTTAAATCTATCGCAGGAGATCCTGCAACCGTGAAACCTGGTGACGTGCTGACGTATAATATTACCCTAACCAATAGTTTTGGTACCGCAAAAACAGGGGTTACGGCAAGTGATAATATTCCGTCAACCTTAACCAACATTTCCGCTATTGATAATGGCGGTGTGGCCACAGGCAATACGATCAACTGGACAAACTTAACTGTTCCGGCAAACGGCACTTTAACCCTGAGCTTCAAAGCGACAGTGGCTGCCAACCTTCCAGCCGGTACCACTTCGATCAAGAATACGGCGTCAGTCGTAGACCCGATTGATCCGACCAACCCAGTGGAGCCTTCTATTGAGAAACCAACAGAAGGCAAGGTCACGGCGGTTAAATCTATCGCAGGAGATCCTGCAACCGTGAAACCTGGTGACGTGCTGACGTATAATATTACCCTAACCAATAGTTTTGGTACCGCAAAAACAGGGGTTACCGCAAGTGATAATATTCCATCAACCTTAACCAACATTTCTGCTATCGATAACGGCGGTGTGGCCACAGGCAATACGATCAACTGGGCTAACCTGACTGTTCCGGCAAACGGCACTTTAACCCTGAGCTTCAAAGCAACAGTGGCTGCCAACCTTCCAGCGGGTACCACTTCGATCAAGAATACCGCTTCGGTGGTGGACCCGATTGATCCGACCAACCCAATCGAACCAGTAGTTGAGAAACCAACTATTCAGAACCCAAAAATTGCTTTAGTAAAAGTGGTAACAAATATAGGTTCAGGAAGTGGGGGAGCGTATCAGCTGGGAGATCAGATAGAATATACATTCAAGATCACAAATATGGGTGATGTTGTATTAAGGGATATTATTTTGAATGATCCATTAATTGGTAATGCAAATATTAGTATTTCTGGTGAGCTTTCTGTTTCTGCGACTGCTAATTACGTAGCTCATTATACCGTTACTCAGGATGATGTGGATGCTGGGAAGGTTACCAATTCTGCAACTGTAGAGGGTACCGGCCCTAACGGAACTAAAACAAAGGATGTTTCAGGAAATAAAATTGATAACGACGATCCTACAGTAACCGTAATTACACAAAAAGCCAAGATAACTCTGGTTAAAACTGGTACTTATATTGATGCTAATAGTGATGGAAAAGTAAATGTAGGAGATAAGATCAATTATGCATTTACAGTAACCAACGTCGGTAATGTAACTATAAAAGGCATTACGATTACTGACGTAAAAGTAACAGTTGCGGGTGGACCTATTACACTAACTCCTGGAGCAATAGATAAAAATACATTTACTGCTGTTTATACAATTACCCAGGTTGATGTAGATGCAGGACGTGTGGACAATATGGCCACTACAACAGGTAAAGATCCAAATGATAAACCGGTAACAGCTACTTCAACTAGTGGTAATCCAGTAGATCCAAGTACACCGATAAATCCAAAATGTAAAGATTGTACAATTACACCGTTGCCAGCGTCGCCGTCGTTAAATTTAATTAAAACGGCAATTGCAAGTTCATATAGCAAAATTGGAGATGTAATTACATATAGTCTGGTACTGAAAAATACAGGAAATGTAACCGTAACTGATATCAATATTACAGACGAAAATGCAGATGCGGGAAGCATAACACCAGCAAATGTTTCAAATCTTGCGCCAAATGCAATAGCAAATCTTGTTGCTAAGCATACGATAACGTTGGCAGATTTAGATAGAGGCTATGTGAGTAATCTAGCTAAAGCTGATGGCAAAGATCCAAAAGGAGGAAACGTACATGCGGAATCAACCGATCCTTCTCCAGTTCCGGATGCACCGAAGGATCCAGATTGTCCAACATGTACTATTACTCCTGCTAAGCAAATAGGTTTAATTGCTTTAGTTAAAAAAGTAACCAATGCAGGTTCAGGACAAAATAGAGCTTTTATTCTCGGTAATGAGATTGAATATACAT
>NZ_JAELTV010000280.1 GCF_016429005.1 Pedobacter sp. ASV19 | reverse complement strand
CCCCCCCCCCCCCCCCCCCCCCCCCCCCCCCCCCCCCCCCCCCCCCCCCCTCTCCCCTGCCCCCGCCCCCCCCGCCCTCTACACCGGCTAACGTTCGTCGGCAGCGTCAGATGTGTATAAGACCCCCGAATTGATATTACCTGACATGACAAGATCGATACTACGTGAATTTTTATCTGCGAATGGTGTAAAATTGCCAAAAGTATTGCTGATGTCCAGGACTGCAACTCTGGGAGGAAAGACTGCCCAGGACCTGGTTTTTAATTTAACCCCAGCAGATTTTGGAAGTGAGGAGGTATTCAGAAACGTTATGAGTCATTTGGGTTGGTTCCTTCCCCGACATTACTCTTATGTTGGAATGAGAGAAAATCAATTCCAGGACGGATTTATGGCGCTTTAAATATTTGTACCCTGGCTAGAGATAGCCAGGGTACAAATATTTAAAACTTATAAGCAATGCCTACTCTATAATTTCGCAGGGGTTCTGTTTGCCATGCATAGGCAGTAACATTACCGAAATAATTGATTTCACCATCATACAGGTATTTATTTAAGATGTTAAATACGTTTCCTGTGATTTTAATATTACGATATCCCCAGAAAAGTCCGCCGTCCAGACGGAAATAATCTGGCAAAGGTTTATCATCGGTTCTGCTCCAGCTGCCCGGCACACGGCCAATTTGCCATGAGAATCCTGTTGAAATTCCTGCGCCTTTCAATGGGCCATTTTGGAGCGTATAAGTCAGCCAGCTATTAACCGTATGTTTTGCGAAACCTGGAACAACATCCCCGACCTGAATAATGTCCACACCTGGGGTCACTTTAGTTACTTTTCCATCGGTATAAGCATAGTTGGCAATGAGCTGAAGTCCTTTGGTAATTTCTCCTCTCAGATCGAACTCAATGCCCTGTACTCTTTTTTCACCTAAAACAATGCTATGTGTTCTTGTTGTATCGGTAGGATCGGCTGTGAGTTCGTTTTGTTTTATGATGCGGTAAACTGATAAGGTGGTATTGAACCGACCATCAAACCAGTCTTTTTTGATGCCGATTTCTGTATTGACACCGGTAATTGGTTTGATCTTACCGCCTCCAGTAAGTATGCCGCTTTGAGGAATAAAAGCTTTGTCATAAACAGCATATAAAGAGGTATTGTTGTCAATTGAATAGCTGAGGCCAAATCTTGGGGTAAACTGGCTGGCCTTATTTGGTGCATCCGGATCTACACCCCAGCTGTACTCACTCAAGCTGGTATACCTGCCGGCAAGGGTTAGTCTCAATTTGTTACTAAAGAAGCCCAGTTCTTCTTGCAGATAAAAAGAGTGGTATTTAGAACCTATCAATCCTCCGGCCTCAATGGCGCGTGCTTTTAAAGGTGTCAACCTTCTAGTATCAAAAGCATAATAAACTATAGGATTGGTGCCATAAACCGGGTGTTGACTATCAAATGGATTGGCGTCGGTATCGAGGTTAACACCTGCATTCCAGTCTGCCTCATATTTTTTGTCTCCTGCATCAAAACCAGCAAGGATCCGGTGCTGGACACCGCCGGTATTGAAATTTCCATTTAAAAATACCTGAGCCAGTTTCATACTGCTACTTGCATCCCATATTCCAATTCTACGAATCATTGTGCCATTGGCATTTACTTTAGATGGCCAGGCGCTGTTACCCAGCATGTTATATTTGTAATAAGCACCTTGGGCAGTAAGTTTCCAGTGCTCATCAAATTTTTGTTGCACATTCACGGTAAAACTTTGATCATTGATATAAGTAGGCGGAATTAAAGGATCGGATTGTGAAAAGTCAACAGGATAAGTACCATAACCATTTACGCCGAAAACATAAGAAGAGCCTACCTGACTGGTTTTTGCCTGTTGTAAAGTATACTCTGCCGTAATTTTGGTATTACCGGTTTGGTAAGATAGAACAGGGGCTATACTGTAGCGGTCGTTGTATTCAAAGTCACGGTGCGATTTTTTATTTTGCGCTGCTGCATTGAGTCTGAACAGCAGTTTGCCGTCGTCGGTGAGTTTTCTGTCGAAATCTACGGTTGTGCGATAAAGACCATAACTTCCTGTTGTAAAGGAGACCTCTCCTTTATTGATTCCAGTAGGTTTTTTGGTAACGACATTGTATAAACCACTGGGGTCGCCACTGCCCAGCATAAACCCTGCCGGTCCTTTAACAAATTCAATATGGTCTACAAAACTCATATCCTCAGTGAGTGGGCCCCAGAATGAATTGACTACATTAAAACCATTTCTAAAAGCCTGGATCTGTGAACCGCGCATTTTGATGTTGGCGTACATGTCTGCCCAGTGCTGGGTGCGAATGGCGCCACTAACATTTCTGATCACACCATCACTCATGCTGATAATTTGCTGGTCTTTGAGCACTTGTTCACTAACAATCTGAATGTTTTGAGGAGCTTCCAGTAAAGGTTCATTTAGTCTCAATGTGGCCGAGGGTAAGCTAACTTTGTACTTGTTTTTGATAGCTGCAATTTTTACTTCCTGTAGTGCTTCATCATTTTCGGCCAGAACAAAATCGACAGTTTTAATTTCTCCGGGGCTTACTATAATGTTCTTTTCGGAGGATCTAATGCCTACAGCTGAGGCTTTAATCGTGTAGGTTCCTGATTTGATATGTTTAATAGTAAATTCTCCCTTTTCATCAGTTGTAGTACCTATGCTTTTGCCCTTTAGTGTAATAGAGATTTGAGGTGCAGCTTTTCCATTGGATATTCTGACGCTGCCTTTTATGACCGCTGGCTGTTGCGCTAATGTGATTAAACTGCTAAACAACATCACTGCTGTTAGTATGAGTAGTTTTTTAAACATGTTGGTTATTTGGATTAATTAAGAATAAGGCAAAAGTAATAGATGTGTCTTGAAATTTCAAGTTATTTAAAATAATTCTAAATAAAAGGAAGGCAGGTGAGTTCTTTAGGATGAACAATGTTTTTATATCTCTATATATGTTGATATTTATATATAGAGATACAAATGGATAAAATGGCTTGATTAAGCCAATAAGGATAGTATGATTATCCCGAATTGCAGCAAAGTTAGTGCCTGATATTACGGAATGATCTTCTATAATGTCGTTTGCCCGATTGGCTAAAACTATTTTGAATGGTATTTGTTAAGTTGTAAAAATAAATTATGAATGATTTTTTTAGGGGAATTATCGCAGCCTGGGGTGCAAAGAAATTGGGTGGAGGTTGTTTGTCTACTGTTATTATTTTTGTGCTGATCTGGACCTTGCTTGGCAAGTGTAATCAGGGATCGAAAGCTCAGGTTCAGCCAGTATCCAGGCATCGTATTGCAGTCGACAAGTAAGGGGTGGCATCATCATAACCCCAAATAGATGATCACGGTATAATTATCTGGATAGATCGGCAAGTACTTGTCAATTGTAATAATGACATTACTTTGTACAACATTAAAATTATCCGGGCGTTAACATGAATAATTACTCCCTAAAAAATGTTAATGATATACCCTAATCAGAATTCAATGAAAAAACTCAGATCAAAAGTAGTAGCGGCACTCAAAAGGGAATTTACCTATGAATGTACCATTTCTTCTAGAATGAATCAGGTGATTTTAAAGGTGAGAAATATTGATTTAGAACAGGAGCTGGGAAGATTATTGCAACAAATACAGCAAATCATTGATAAACATTATCCTAAAAGAGAAGAGCATATTTTACTGGTCATCCGTGCAATGGACGGAAGCAATGAAAATACTTTTAAGATTTGGAAGTCTGTTTAGTGCAGAAGTTTTTTATTCATTCTTTAAATAATATTAGTGATTTAAGGTATTTATTGTTAAATCCATTCCTTGTTCAGGTATGTATTTGTCATACTCCATGTGCTTTGCCACGGCCATAGCGACTTCTTTGCCTTTTAATTTTGAAACCAGATGTAAAGCCCCGTCTATGCCAGCAGATATTCCTGCGGTGGTAATGACCCGGCCGTTATCTACATAACGGACATCTTTAAGTACTTTGGCTGTTGGTACTGCCTTTTGCAGGTTTGCTATACTTTTATGAAAAGTGGTCACAGTAAGTTTGTCAAGCAGACCTGCTTTTCCAAGGATGAATGCTCCTGTGCAAACGGAGAAATAGTTTTTGGTGAATTTTTCTCTTGATTGTATCCATGAAATAACTTCAGGGTCGTTAACTGCTACATCGTCAGAGCCTCCAAATACAGCAAAAATATCGGTTTGTGGAGCGTCTTTTATGCTATAATCCGGAATAATTTTTAGAATTCCTTGAGAGAGAAGAGGCGCTTTTGTTTTTGAAACAGTAATGACCTTGAAACCCGCGTAGGAAAAAACCTCCATCGGGCCTGCAAAGTCGAGTACTTCTACACCATCATACAGATAAAAGCATATAGTTGTTTTTTGATCCTTTGGAGCCTGTTGATTTTTTGCAACTAAGGTCATTCCGCAGTGTGGACATAGGCCTGGTTGCTGAAAAGTCAGCGTGTCACAAGCACTGTTACAGGGTGGACATATGTATCTGGCTGTATCGACTTGTGCAAATGCCAGGTAAGGAATAAAAGCGAATAAAAGGAATAGCCTTTTCATAAATAGATTATTTATAACAAAAATAACGGACTGCAAAGAATAAATCAGGACATATGTGTATCCAATCCAGCCATTCTGTTAGGCGAGGTTTCTTCTTATACTTCTTTGAGTAGTTTTCGTACTTGGGCGCTGCTTCTGTAACCGCATTCCTGTGCTATCCAGGTAAGTTTATATTTTTCCTTTAAGAGATGTTTTGCCTTTTCTTGCCTTAAAAGCTGGATATATTGACCAATGGTCACTCCTGTAGCCGACTTGAAAAGTCGTGTAAGATTGCGTGGGCTGATAAAGATCAGTTCTGCCAATTCTTCTAGTGTTAATTTATGCTGCAGGTGTTTTGTGATATAATCTTGTACCTGATGGATGTGATGGTTGATGTGCTGTCTGTTTTGCAGGTAAATACTATTTTGTGCTTCCATACCATCTCTGCGGATGTAAACAACCATATCTTTTGCGACTCTACAGGCAAAAGCTACCCCATGTTGTTCTTCAACGAGGTATAATGCAAGATCAATGCCTGTAGCAATGCCAGCACTTGTAAATATTCTGCCGCTTTGGACAAATAGTTTGTTTTCAATAACTTTTAGGCGGGGGTATTCTTTCTGTAAGGCTGCTGTCCATGCCCAATGTGTGGTGCAGTTTTGGCCATCTAACAGGCCGGTAGCAGCTAGAGCAAAAGCTGCTGTACAGATTGAACATATTGTTGCACCTTGTGCGGCTGCATTTTGCAGCCAGGGTATCCAGAGTTTGTCATCTGCTCTATTCCATTTGGCAATTTCCATCCCGGCCAGGACAACAATGTCTTCTTTTTCTATATGGATAGCATGTAGCGGCTCAACATTGGTAATCCCCAAACCAGATGAGGTTTGGGGATTTGGGGATGGTGATACATAATGGATATCGTAATGCTTCCCACAGCAGCCGGATTCATAGAAGACAGTAACTGCACCTGCCAAATCGAGAAGATGCACGCTGTTGAATACGAGAAATATAACCCTGTTGGTTGCCATAATTCAAATTTACTCTTTATTAAAGGTGAACGTGGCACCGTGCTGTTTTAATATCACTTGTTTTTGGGCCGGATTAAATTCCAGAGCAACACCGATCTGTTCAGACTTGAACTTATCTTTCTCGCTGGCTTCCAATGGAAATGAGGGCTGTCCGGTTGCTTGTACGAGTAAAGTTTTGTCTTTTTTAGTTATGGTGAGTTTTAAAGGGATTTGTTGACTGGCATATACGCCAAGGTATTGATCCAGATCCTCACTCGAAACTTCAATAGTAACAAAATTTGGAATCTCAAATGGTTTATTATAGACGCTGCTTAGCAATGCAATCATAATCTTATTGTTATCATACTTTGACCCATTTGAAGTCAGGGCTACTGCGGTTTTATCAGATGGGAAATAAGAATAAACTGAAGTGAAACCATCTATCCCACCAGTGTGTCCATAGCTCGACTTGTCATAGAAGGGAAATTTGAACAGGCCC
The DNA here is from genome assembly GCF_016429005.1 of Pedobacter sp. ASV19. GTDB lineage: Bacteria > Bacteroidota > Bacteroidia > Sphingobacteriales > Sphingobacteriaceae > Pedobacter. Next base: position 576 of record NZ_JAELTV010000280.1, on the reverse strand, counting down.
ATGCCAATGCCATCCTTTATCGTTTCCATTTGCTCCAAGCTTTTAGCTGATATGAGCTGTCCTCCAAATAAAGCCTCTGCAAATTTGGTTAAATCAGCAGGAGTAGAGACAACGGCCCCTGCACCCATTGGAACGGACATATCCGTTTCTGGTTCTTTGTTCCAGCTGTTTACAAATTTATAGGAATTACTTTCATTGTTTTTAAGGTTTATTTTTCCACCATAGAATGTGTTCTTCAGGTTTAGAGGTTTTATGATTTTTTCTTTTAGGATTTCAGAATAAGGTTGTCTGTAGACCTTTTGTAAAATGAATGACAAAAGTACAAAGTTGGAATTACTATAGGAGGTTTTGTTGTCGGGTTCAAAATCACTTCCTCCTTTTATAATAATATCAGTAAGTTCTTTTTCAGATTTCTTTGTTGTATTCCATTGTTGGTATTCTTCATCATCCGTAAAGTTATGAATCCCACTTCTGTGGCTTAGAAGTTGAGCGATGGTAATTCTGTCTCTTATACACATCTAAAAGGGGGGGGGGGGGGGGGGGGGGGGGGGGGGGGGGGGGGGGGGGGGGGGGGGG
>NZ_JAELTV010000027.1 GCF_016429005.1 Pedobacter sp. ASV19 | reverse complement strand
CCCCCCCCCCCCCCCCCCCCCCCCCCCCCCCCCCCCCCCCCCCCCCCCCCCCCTTTTCAAGCAGAAGACGGCATACGCGATAGAGCTGCCTGTCTCGTGGGCTCGGAGATGTGTATAAGAGACAGAATCATCCCTGCAAGTACCTGTTCCCCTTTTTGTTTTGTGTCCGGCTTGCTCTCTCCTGTCATCGCTGCCGTATTATAGGTTCCGTTATCAGAGATCAACACCCCATCCAGTGCTACTTTTTCGCCAGGTTTAACCTGGATAATCTCCTCTATCTTTACTTCATCGGGTTTAACACTAATTGCATTTCCACCTCTTAGTACGGTCACAGTATCTGGTCTGATGTCCAGCAAAGCTTTAATACTTCGTTTAGCTTTATCCACTGCTGCATCCTGAAACCATTCGCCTATAGAATAAAATACCATAACGGCTACCCCTTCACTATAAGATCCAATGGCAAAAGCACCCAGAGTGGCCACACTCATCAGGAAAAATTCATTAAAAAAATCAAAGCGAAGTAATTTCCTGAAAGCAAGTTCAAGCACATTGTAACCCGCCAGCAAATAAGCTACTCCAAAGATGATCAGACTGGTTATGTTCCCAGGATTCACTTTAAAACCGTAATCCAGGATCAGCATCATGGCCAGGATAGCCAGAGCAAGGAGCAAAGGCCAATGCTCTGTCCATGTACCCTTCTCTCCACCACCGTGATCATGTTCATGATCATTACTGTGATCATCATGACCACAGCAATGTATATGTCTTTCATTTATATTTTCTGCTTTCATCTTAAACAAAGGTAAGCCATGTTACAATGCAATGCCATTGCAAAGTTTAACCGGAACATTGATCACAGACACCCTTTGCTACAATATTAATCTCATCTGAATGAAAATTAACAGGAAGGATCACTTCTGGTATCTGTGTTTTGGGCAAACAAAAAGTTTCTCCACATTTCTTGCAGAAGAAATGTACATGTACATCATCATGTTCACCGGGATGACAATGCTCCTTACAAAGTGCATACTTAGTAATCCCCGTCCCATCGTCAATACTGTGTACCAGCCCATTTTCTTCAAAGGTTTTCAGGGTCCTGTATAAAGTGACCCTATCTGCAGGTGCAAGCCCTTTTTCCAGATCGGTCAGACTTATGGCATGAGACTGGGTCTCCAAGAAATTCAGAACCAATAATCGCATGGCAGTTGGATTGATCTGCTTTGCTTTAAGTGTGTTTTCCAGTTGTCTGTTCATCGCTCTCAGAGATTAATGTTCATCCGATCCACCTGTAGCTTTCGACTGCAGATAAAATGCTCCTTTGGTTACAATCTTTGCATCCTTTGCAAGTTGCTCCAGCGGGATAATTTGTATATAGCCAAGTTCTGCAATACCCGTGGTAACTTCAAATTTTTTAAAATGAATAGTATCATTTTTTCCAGCTTCTGCCAGATAAATGTATTTTTTCCCTTCAAACTGAACAATTGCTTCCACAGGAACAGCTGGAACCAACTCTGAACCTACACTTATTAAGCCTGTTACATACATTCCGGGAATTAAATTACTTTCCGGCTTCTTAATCACGGCATGTACAACTACCCCTTTACTGTCATTTTCAAAAGACTTATTGATCCCATAGATTTGGCCCTCTATATGCTGATCCTTCTGATTGGTCAATTGAAAATTAACTAACTGCCCTATTTTAATTCTGGACAGATCTTTCTCAAAAACGACAAGATCTGCATGTATTTTTGAATTATCTACAATATCCATCAGTGAAGTCCCCGGCTGCGCAAAAGAACCGGTCATTGCAGCTATACGCCCAATCGTACCGCTTATAGGTGCTTTTACCGGGATACTGGATACCAAATTTCCCCTGGAAACATTTTGAGCAGAAATGCCCATTTGTGCCAACTGTTTTCCTATTGCTTTAATTTTAGCCAGTTCTGCATTATAATTAGCTTCTGCCAGTTCCTGTGATTTACCCGTTCCTGCCCCTGCGGCTTTTAGGAGTTGCTGCCGATGGTATTCTGCCTCTACAAATGTAAAGCCTCCCTTTACTGCAAGGTACTCTTGCTGCAGTTTTATCATGTCCTGGTTTTCCAGTACAGCCAGCAGTGCCCCTTTTTTTACCTGTTGCCCCTCCATAACATTGATTTTCCGGATAATTCCGCCATAAAGTACATTCACCTGAGCCTCATTCTGAGGCGGAACAGCCAATTGACCACTGGATTTCACTACTGCTGTAAGGTTTTTCTGTTCTACTGCTCCTACGGTGATGCCTACCGCTTGCAATTGTTTGGTATTCAGCTCCAGCAGATCTTCATGTTTTTCTTCTTTATCCGATGAACTTTCGTTTTCTTTAGCAGAATTATTACCTGATGTACAAGACACCAGGATACCAATCGCCAGAATTCCTGTTCGTAACAGATTCTTTATATTTAATATATTCATCCTAATCATTCCCTTTTAAAAATTGTAATTGAATAACCGATTCATTCAGCTGCTGAACGGATTGCAGATAGTTCAGTCTACTTTGTACAGCCAAAGACATATTCTGAATGAACTCCATATAACCAATTTCTCCCAGATCAAAAGAAACCTGAGCAATCCGCATTTGTTCAGTGGACAGCCTAAGTCCATCTTTAACATAGTAATCAACCATCTGTCTATTATTTTTATAGGCTTGCAATTCTTGCTCATAAGCTGTTTTCAGCTGATCCTGAACCCTTATATATTCTGTTTGGGCCATCTGCACACCTATCTTTTCACTATTGACCCGCGCTCTTCCGGCCCTGGTAAAGATGGGAACAGATAATCCAAACTGGACTCCTGCTATTCTGGTGCCCGGAAAATAGGCCCTGTCAATATTTGCCGGATTAAAGGATTTGACCAGTAATTGCTGTGCATAGCCCAGGGTCAGATCAGGCCAGGCTTTAGATCGCTCTGTCTTAATTTTAGCCTGGGCAATTTTAATCTGCTGCTGATAAACCTGCAAGAGTGGGCTGGTCTTCTCTTCATCAATTTTCAGGTCCAGCACAGGCAATCCTTGTTCTGAAAATAAGATCGGTCCTTCCATACGAACTAACTGAGCCAGGTTCAGTTCCTGGTTTTTCAACTCTCCTTCAGCTGCACGTTGAAGCACCTGCAGTTCTTGATATTTGTTCTTTGCAGAAATCACCTCCAGGTTAGATGTCTCTCCAACTTTATAACGAAGGCTGGCCTTTGCGATAAAATTTTTATATATACTGTCCTGAAAACGGAGGACTTTAAGATATTCCTGTCCGAAAAGACAATTATAAAAAGCCGTCTTGACCGCTTTGACCACCTCCAGTTGAGTGTAAGCACCTGTTTTAGACAACAATGTAGTTTGCGCATTGTACAGCGCTTTTTGATGCTTATAAAATCCCGGCCAGGCAAAAGTTTGACTTACGGTTAGTGAATTGTCATTACCCCCACCTGCAGTAGGGTCCTGGGAAAGTGAAAAGGAAGTCTTTCCAAGATCAACCGCAGATTTACCAAAAGCCAATGACTGTTTAACGGCCAGATCCGCGGTTTTAATCTGCAGATTGTTTTTTAATGCAAGAGCAATCGCCTGATCCAGCGTTAAGGGCTGAGACTGTGCCTTCGCGCTGTTCCCATCACCCGGGCCCCATAGTAACACGACAAAAATACCTATTGATACTACTTTTACAGGCAACTTTTTCAAAGATCTGGTAAACAGCATGTATAAACAGGGCAGAACAAACAAGGTTAAAAAAGTTGCAGACAACAGCCCACCAATCACAACAGTAGCAAGCGGTTTTTGTACTTCAGCACCTGCGCCACCAGACAAGGCCATTGGTAGAAAACCAAGAGAAGCTACCGCAGCTGTCATTAAAACAGGTCTTAACCGTACTTTCGTTCCTTCTATAACCCTCTGATAAACATCTGCCATTCCCTCTTCTTTCAACTGATTGAAATAAGAAATCATTACTATCCCATTCAGCACAGCCACACCGAAGAGTGCAATAAACCCAACTCCCGCAGAAATACTAAATGGCATTCCTCTGATCAGCAAGGCAAATATTCCCCCAATTGCAGACAACGGAACAGCACTAAAAATCAAAAAGGTTTGGATTACAGATTTGAAAGTGACATACAATAAGATCAGGATCAACACCATGACCAGGGGAACTGCAATTGAAAGTCTTCCCTTTGCCTCTTTGAGGTTTTGAAACTGGCCTCCATAACTCAAATAATATCCGGAAGTAAGTTTCAGTTTACCATCAAGTATCGTTTTGATTTCCGCAACGGTACTTTCTACGTCTCTTCTCTTGGCATTAAAACCAACATAAATCCTTCTTTTGCCTTCCTCCCTGGAAATCTGAGCAGGTGCATTTGCAAAAGAAATACTGGCCAGCTGATTTAACGGAACTTTATTTCCGGAAGGCAAAGGAATGTACAAGTTTTCAATACTGGATATATTATCCCGGAGCTCTCTTTTAAGCCGGATCACTAAATCAAATCTCTTTTCTCCCTCAAAAACTACACCCGCAACGTTTCCTGCAAAGGCAGTACGCAAGATCGTATTCACATCTCCTATACTCAGTCCATATTGTGCTATCCTGTCCCTGTCATAGACCACAACAATCTGGGGCAAGCCGGATATCTGTTCAACAAATAAATCCCCAACCCCTTTTACCGGCGTGATCAGACGTGCGATTTCTTTTGCATGCTTACTGAGGACATCCAGGTCCTCTCCATACACTTTTATAGCAACATCTTGCCTCACTCCCGTCATGAGTTCGTTAAAGCGCATTTGCATCGGTTGGGTAATCTCTATATTTACTCCTGGAAGAACTGACAAGGCCTCTTCCATCTTTTCTGTCATCTCTTCCTTCGTCTTTGCGGTTTTCCATTCCTTCTTTGGAATCATGGCCACCATCATATCTCCTCTTTCTATTGGCATCGGATCTGTCGGAATTTCCGCACTTCCAATTCTGGTTACGGCTTGCTTTACCTCTGGAAACTGTTCCTTCAGTATCTTCTCCGCCTTTCCGAAAGTTTCAATCACCTGAGAAAGAGAGGTTCCCTGCATCATAGAAATTTCCACAGTTAGATCTCCTTCTTCCAACTGGGGTAGAAATTCTCCGCCCATATTAGAAAACAAAACTACACTAAAAGCAAAAAGCCCCAGGGAAAGACCAACAGTAAGCTTCTTAAATTTCAGAACACGTTCCAGTGCGGGTGCATACCAGGCTTTCAGCCTGTTCATGATCTTATCAGATATCGTTTCTTTATGCAGTGTTTCCTTACTTAAGAATAAAGCACTGATCATCGGAACATAGGTTAGAGAAAGAATAAAAGCGCCAATGATAGCAAAGGCTACTGTTTGGGCCATGGGCTTAAACATCTTTCCTTCTATCCCGACCAGAGTCAGTAAAGGCAAATACACAATCAAGATGATGACCTCTCCAAAAGTGGCACTAGCCCGGATCTTAGAAGCAGCCTGATATACCTGCTCGTCCATTTGTTGCTGGTTTAGCCTGGGCACATCTTTGAACAGCTTACTTTCCGTAAGCCTGTACAAAATGGCCTCTACGATAATCACAGCCCCATCCACGATCAAACCAAAATCTACCGCCCCCAGGCTCATCAGGTTACCTGAAACTCCGAAAAGCCGCATCATTGCAAAAGCAAAAAGCATTGCAAAGGGAATTACCGAAGCTACAATTAACCCGGCCCGCCAGTTGCCAAGCAATAGCAGCAGTACAAATATGACAATCAATGCGCCCTCGATAAGATTTTTTTGTACAGTTCCGATGGCTCTTCCCACCAGTTCGGTCCGATCTATAAAAGGTTCTATGACTACACCTTCTGGTAAGGATTTCTGAATCTGGGCAACCCGCTCCTTCACGTTCTCAATCACTTCATTAAAGTTTTCCCCTTTCAGCATGAGTGTAACACCGGCAACCACTTCTCCGGTGCCATTTCTGGTTACGGCTCCATACCTGGTCGCACTACCTATTTGTACCGTGGCTACATCCCGGATAAGAACAGGTATCCCCTTTTCATTTTTGACCACGATCTTTTCTATGTCTGCCAGTGATTTTACCTGACCAATGCCACGTATAGCATACGCATTACTCTGCTGTTCAATATAAGCCCCTCCTGTATTTTCATTGTTTTCTTTCAGGGCATTAAAGATTTGGGCAATGGTTACATTGTTTGCATTCAGTCTTTCATTATCTAGTGAAACTTCATATTGTTTTACATAACCACCCCATCCGCTAACTTCGGCAACACCCTTTGTTCCGGCAAGTTGAGTGCGTACGATCCAATCCTGCATGGTACGGAGATCTGTGGCGCTGTACTTGGCCTCGTATCCTTTTTTCGGATGAAGTACATACTGATATATTTCCCCCAATCCTGTTGTAACAGGCGCCAAAGAGGGTTTTGCAAGGTTTTGTGGGATTAAGCTTTCAGCCTCTTTAAGCTGTGCACTGACCTGCTGCCTGGCCCAGTAAATATCTGCATCATCTTCAAAAACGATTGTAATTACTGAAATGCCCGATCTGGATATAGACCTCTTCTCCACAACATGTGGTATATTGGCCATAGCCAGTTCTATGGGGGCAGTTATAAACTGTTCGACCTCCTGCGCACCAAGATCTGGTGCCTGAGAAATAATCTGGACCTGGTTATTGGTAATGTCCGGTACCGCATCAATTGGTAACCTCGCCAATGAGTAACCTCCCCAAATAATTAGGGCAATCATCATCACACCAATAGCCAGTTTATTTTTTATGGAAAATAAAATGATCTTATTAAACATCTTAAATTTAAATTAATGTTAGCCTTCAGGATCAGCAATACTGACCTGAATTTTTATCCTGTAAAATTTTGAATGTGCTTGTTTAAACAAGCAATAAGGCTTTTAATTAAAAAGATCTAAGAAAGTTTTGGCGGTTGCCAGACGGGCAGGCTAATATCAATAAACCTCTCCACATCTTCCAGCGGATAATCAGCACAAATACTGGAAAAAGAAACAGTCATTGCTGGTTCAGTATGTTGCATTGATGGAGTAGAACAACAAATGCATACGCAAAAAGGAGAACAGTCATCCTTTTGCTGTGATGGCGTTTGACTGTCCTTTTTTTGATAAGAAGCAGATGCCGGTTTTGAAGACACGATGTCATCCCTGCAAGGCAAGCCGCTTTGCATCAGGACCATCAGACTAAAAAAAAGACATAATATTCTCATTTCAACTTGAATTCCTTTTTGACCGGAAAGTTCCAAAGTTAATTATTCTCGCTAATTTTGCAAGAATAACAGCAAATGATCACATCATTCAAAACTGACAGGTGACTGATTTAAAATTTGATCAGCAATTTTTCAGAGATCAACCTGGCGTCTTTGTAAAATTCAAAGACCCACTCTCCATTCTTCTTAAATACAATTCCGTTAGATGTTCCACTGTCAGCAATAAAGTAATCCTGCTGCGAAGTTTTAAATAAGGTCAGCACCTTTTTTGGTGTAGTATCAATCAACTGATACCCTGTACTTGTCGACTGCGCATACAACGTGCCTTCAGCTTGTTTGACCTCTGGTATAGCAGCAGAAACAGGAACTTCTTTAACAGGGACTGCAACTACTGCTTCTGGTACAGCTATAGATGCGGGAGTTGGCTGGGGGGTTGCAACTGCTTGCTGAATATTTCCATTATAAGCATACTGAACATCATTTAGAGAAGTAAAAGCATCTCTCAAAGCTAGATTATAAGACGTACTGTATTCCTTTTCCCTGCTTTTTCCTTCTTTACTTTTAAAGACTACATTACCTTTGCAATCCTTTAATAATACAGTAAGGTTTGTCGTAAACATTCCATTCTTCTCCAGTACATCCAGATTTAATGCATTGCAGCGATTTCCTGCAATCTCAGCTGGCAAATCAGCATTATCAAAATAAGCAGTAAAACCTTTTTCTTCCATAAACATTTTTGCCAGTGTATTTAACTTGTACTGATCCTGCTGTTTAAGAAAGCTAAATTTTTCTGGCACAACCACATATTTGTAGTTGTTGATGGAATTTTGAGCATATCCCGAAATGGCTGTAAATAAAAGAAATAATAAAATGTATCTTTTCATATTAGATAATAGACTTTGTAAGTAAATTGGTTTGATAGTTCACTTCTTTAATGAAAACCAAATAATTGATATAAATATAGTTTTTATTGTCTCAAACAATAAAAATTTTGATTAAAATCAACTCGTTTTATATAAGTTTAACTAGTCCCTTCTTCTATTTCTCCAACGATCAAACTCTATCCTTAAAGCTTTCACCGCATTTGTAGTTTCATCTTTCTGATTCACGATAAGATTAATAGAAGGATGTTGTGCATCATTCCCTGGCTTCGCCACAGTCAGAAACGCACTTGCTGCCTTACGATCACCGCAGCGTTTATCACCTCCATATTCCGCGCCAGCCTCTAAAGCGAGCATCAATACTTCCTGGATGGGCAGAGATGCCTTTTGAGCTTTGATTGCAACTTGAAGGATTTTTTGAAGCATCTCTTTATTGCTTAAAGTATTTCCCTGAACTGATATCCCTTTTGAGGTTACAGTTCCTTTATCAGACGTTGTTTCCAAACCGGTATAGGCTTCCGGCGCATCTATATTTTTGACACATACTATTCCATATTGCTGTTGCTCGGGATCGAATTCCGGATTTTTTATGGCTTCGAGAATTTCTTTTGGCGATGCGTCTGCAAGGATCATTTGAAGTCCTTTGTTCCTGGCTGATTTATTACTCATTGCCTGCACTACAATCGCACCTTTTTCAGGAATAATTCCGCCAATTCCATAGACACTAAAAGTACAGGAGGCACCCGCAATACCAATTTCTTTTGTCTTTGGATCAATTACAATTATCGACCATGTTGCCTTCGCATGAAAAGTTAAAATGACCAGTACACATAAGGTAAGAAAAAGCGGTTTCAATTTTCCCATAGAAATAAAGATACCTGTTTTTTCATCAAATTAGATTAAGCCAGATTTAATATAATTTTCAGCCAAGTTTCTTTCGCAGCCATTTGCGAACCGGCTCATCGTACCATTTCAAACTAATAAAAGCAATGACAATTCCACCGATCAAAATCGCTAAGGCATAAGGCCAGGCCTGTACAATAGTTACACCTTTGTGATTGCTGAGCCATGCCACATAAAAATAAACCAGCGGATAATGTACCAGGTATAGCGGATAGGATATGTCGCCGAGAAACTTACATATCCTACGCTCCATTTGACTGTGAACCTCACCGCTGGCACCAAGGTAAACGATGAGTGGAAAAACGAAAATGATGCAAACAGACTCATATATCCCATTCATCCAAAGATGGTCAGCACCGCCGATGCGCGGCATATACAATACCATCGCGACTAAAACGCTGCACCATAAAAATGCATTTCTGACGCGGGCGGGTTTGGCAATACGCGAAAGCAACAGCCCGGCAAAGAACGGGTACATTGTACGGGTAATGCCTACACGCACCTGCTCCACGTTCAATGTCCAGCCCCCGCTGACATCCCCATTAGTGATTGCCAGGTGCGCAAGGGCTACAGCCGAAACCAATACCAATACAGATAACGTAATTTTTGAAAATTTTCTTATCCAAACCGCATAAAGAATATTCGCGATATATTCAAAAAATAAAGACCAACCTACGCTGTTAAGCGGATGCATTTCCTGCCATCCGCGTATATCCAGGGATAACGGTACAGGCAGGATAGTATAACCGATCAGCAAAACCAGCAGCATTTTCCAAACTGGCACCGTATGGATGAGCGGCCAAAGCGTCGAATCTGTGAAGTAAAATCCTATAGCACCCAGTGTCATACCCAGGATCACCAGCGGCTGAAGACGCTCCATACGGCGTTTTAAAAAAACACCAATGGTCATTTTATCCCAGCGGTCGTCATATGCATAGCCAATCACAAAACCTGATAGCAGAAAAAAGAAATCGACAGCCAGGTATCCGTGATTAACTATGATATCCAGATGACCGGTCCCCAACGGCTCAGTTAGGTGAAAGGTAACGACGATAATCGCTGCAATACCACGTAAACCATCCAGAATCGGGTAATGCGGCTTAGTGATCAGTGCATTATTGTCCATTACTTTGATTTCAATTGATCAGACAGCATTTTCATGTAAAAACCACCTACTACACTCCTTGCTTTGAAATTTTCCCTGATGCCCGTTTTTGAATCGTAAAAGTCATTCAAAGGTACACGTGATGGGGTCTCCAGGGCGTGTACATAAAGCGGTCTGATCAATGCTTCAAACTGATCCTTTTGAGGAGCAAAAGTTGCCGTCCAAACGATCCAGTCATTCTTGGTATAGGATTTACGGCTGTCTAACGGAAGACCAAACTTATTTATTTTAGTAAGGTAATAACGGGTTTCGGTATCATACACCTTCTGAGGAAACAAATGTAAGCCCAGCACCTTGTCCCAAACCAGGTTATATTTCTGGCTCCAGGTATCTTTGTTGTCAAAAGTAAGCGCATAATGATCGCCGGCGTCAGCCATTTTTATCCACTCAGGTACCATGCCTTCTGCTATAGCCCGATATTTCTTAGCGGTTTCAGCTTCGCCCAATGTCTCAGCCATTTGTGCATAGCAAGCTATCGCAACGATAGCTTTAACGGATAAGTTGGCATTTCGGGCCAGATGTCCGGCAAAATCATCTGTACATAATTGAGTTTTCGGATCCAAACCTTCTTTGGCAAGATAATCGACCCAGGTGGTCAGCGTCTGCCAGTGTTTTTTTGCATAGCCGGCATTGCCCTCCACTTTAGCGATCGCAGCACAAAGGATAATCATATTACCGGATTCCTCCACCGGCATTGGTTCACCGTAGGTTTGTCCGTTCGCCTTCGGATAAGTACCCAGGTCATGCGCAGCCCATGGATGCGGATATTTGCCTGATTCAGTGAAGTGGAAAATACCGGTTAGCATGCCTTTCATCAATTCCGGGTTATAAAGCAGGTAAAGTGGTGCTGAGGGATAAGTTACATCCACGGTATTTATGAAACCGCCACTATTGTTTTCCTTAGATAACCATAGGGTTTCACCTGCAGAGCTTTTAACCAATGTATGTGCTGCAATGCTTTGGCGATAAGCCAATACGCATAAGTGTGCATATGCTGCTCCTCCCGAACTTAGGGCATCCGCATAAACCTCCTTATCGAAGGCCTTGCATTTTTGCATAACAGATTGGTATCCATTAAAGGCATCTGTAAGTTCATCTTCAATAGTTGCTTTGCCTGAATTATTCCACCAAGGCCTCAAATCAGTATGGAAATACTGTATGGAAAAACCTTCGTCGTAACCTAACTCAACAAAACGCTCAACAGCGGTCTTACCAACAGTTCCGAAAGGAATGATCGTATTTAGTGAAAGTGAATGACCACTGGATACGGTTGATGCAACAGATCCATTCCTGAACGCCTTAGCAGCCTCACTACCCTTGGTAATAAATTGAACCGCTCCGGCAGTCTTTGGCGCAGCTACATAAAAATACCCCCAGTCGATACGCATATCATCGGCGCCTTTTTGGAGAACAGGCTGCTCAACGGTGCCCGTTTTTAAGACAGAAAGTTTCGCAGTAACATATTTCTGTGCGCTAACCATCTGTGAAGGTTGATAGACTGCGATGTCAGATGATGCACCAAGGAAAACTTTTACGGCATGGTTTTTACCATCATTTGCGTTCACTTTATAAGTAATGTAGGAAACAGGGCGAGATAACAAACTCAGATTATTTAACAACAACGGTGAAGTGAAAGTAAGTTGAAAGTTCACTTTTCCGGCAGCAAAATTGTATATAGTTTGCGTTGCATTCACTTCGACATCTTTTTGTTCAGCCAGCAATATTTGGGCAGCATTATCTTTTAATTTGTCTACAAGACCAAAATCCAAAAAGCGGCCACCTGCCGTATTAGCCAGGTGGATAGAGATCACGTTCTGACCCGATTTAAGTGCATTTTTATTGATCGGAAAATATTGAAAACCGTTTGTCCAACCTTTCTTCTGGTAAATCTTGGTGCCGTTTAGAAAAACCTCAACGTTGTCGTCGTGATTAAGTTTTAGATAGAGCTCATTAACGCCGGCGATAGTACTAAGATTAAACGTCCGTCTTACCCAAATGTCATCCGATTTCCACAACGTTTTCACGTTCTTATCATCATCGCCAATCGGCGCCCGTCCAGATTTCCAGCCCACAGGACTGTATTTCAGCAAAGTCCAGTCCCCCTCTGGTTTATTTTCCGTGTAAACAACATCATAAGATGCTTCATCGGAGGCGTTCACTACGGTTTTATAACTGGTCTTCTCTTTCCCAAGGAAACGATAAATCTTCCCATCCACATTAATCAGTCCCAATAGTGAATGCTCTGCACCTGTCCAATGAGTTGTGGTAGAATTATTCAATTGATCGGTATTTGACCAGATGCTAAAGTTAGGGTTGTGGGTGATCAGCGGATAAGCGGGTGCCTTTCTTTCCTGTGCGTACGCAGTCCCGGTCAGGCATGCGTAGGCCAGTAAGACCAATGACTTAAGTCGGTTAGATTGGTTCATGTATAGTATATATTTGATTTTTTATTCAGATCGTAAAAGTACGTAAAAGCGCTCCCGCGATATCTTCATATTGTATCAAAGTCAAAGCATATCGTCTCATTTTCGCATAGGCCTATGTAAGGCTCGGGAGATTTTGCAGGATTGCAGAAAGAAGTTGAGTGAATGGCATAACAACGACATTAAATTGACCAAGCGAACAATTTAAATCATCTTAAAAAAATGCGGACATAAAAAAACGGGAACACTAAAATAAGTGTCCCCGTATGCTCCCTCTGCTGGGCTCGAACCAGCGACCCTCTGATTAACAGTCAGATGCTCTAACCAGCTGAGCTAAGAAGGAGTGCTGGCTATTTAAAAAGCCTTCCAGACGAACTGAAAGGCTTTTGGTATTGCTCCCGAGACTGGGCTCGAACCAGTGACCCTCTGATTAACAGTCAGATGCTCTAACCAGCTGAGCTACTCGGGATGCTGGCTTAATTCCAAAACGCCTTTTTTGAACTATTAAAGAACATAAAGCCTTGTTCGTTTTGGGAATGCAATATTAGGGGTTTTAATTTATTTATGCAATATTTGCAGTGAAAAAAATTAAAAAAAAATAAAGATTTTATATATGAGCCTGATAATCATAGGAACTGTAGCATTTGACGCCATTGAGACCCCCTTTGGAAAAACAGACAAAATAGTAGGTGGGGCCGCAACTTATGCCGGATTGGCCGCTTCTTACTTTTATAACAAAGTTAAAATAGTTGCTGTAGTTGGTGATGATTTCCATAAAGAAGACATCGAAAGCTTCAACAGACACGGAATAGATACAGAAGGCTTGCAGATTAAAGAAGGAGGCAAGTCATTCTTCTGGTCTGGAAGATACCACAATGATATGAACAGCAGAGACACTCTGGTTACGGAACTGAATGTCCTTGCTGACTTTGATCCTGTAATTCCAGAAAGCTACCAGGATTGTGAATACCTGATGTTAGGTAATTTAACACCACAGGTACAACAAACGGTGATCAAACGTCTAAAAAACAGACCTAAGCTTATTGTGATGGATACCATGAACTTCTGGATGGACATTGCAATGGATGACCTGCTGGAAACGATTAAGCTGGTCGATGTACTCACCATTAATGATGCAGAGGCCCGTCAGTTATCTGGAGAATATTCATTGGTCAAAGCGGCCAGAAAGATCTTAACCATGGGACCAAAATACCTGATCATTAAAAAGGGAGAGCATGGCGCCTTGTTGTTCCATGAAGACCAGATCTTTTCTGCCCCTGCACTTCCACTTGCAGAAGTTTTTGATCCAACGGGAGCCGGAGACACCTTTGCAGGCGGCTTTATCGGTTACATGGCAAAAGTAGGAACGGTAAATTTCAATAACATGAAGAACGCAATCATTTACGGCTCAGCCCTGGCTTCATTTTGTGTAGAAAAATTCGGAACAGAGAGAATCCTAAACCTGAAAGAAGAAGAGATTGCGGCAAGAATCAAAGAATTTGTTAATCTAAGCTCTTTTACCATTTAAGCCTTTTGAAGAATTAAAAATCTAATGTCTAGAAATACCCTAACGGGGTTTCTAGACATCCAAACGGCCGACCGGATTAAATTTTTCAAAAACCGCATCCGTATGTGGAGCATCCGACAGTTCTTCTGTTAAATCCTGACCCGCCCAATGTTCGTAATGCTTGCCATTTCGCCATAAACGACTTTCACTCACATCATAAATTACCCCTTTAAAAGCAACCCAAATCTGAGGCTTATCTTGTCCGTTCCGTAAAGCCAGTTGCTGTTTAGTATAAATCGGTAACTCCATGATAGATATAAGTCCTTGTAACAATGAATGATCTCATCCGTACAAAAGTATATTTTTAGATTAGACAATCAGGTTCGGAATAAAATTAAACAAAAAAGAGGTGCCCCAATTTATATGGAACACCTCGTCTCAGGTTTCACCGCTAATACTTAAACGATATCAGCGCCTAAAATATCTTTAGAATAAGTTTTCAAATATTTTTTAAGAATTTGTCTCGCAACATGGATTCTTGTTTTAACTGTTCCGATGGGAATTTCCAGCATATCCGCAATCTCGTGGTATTTATATCCTTCAAAATATTTAATGAAAGGCACATAATATTCTGGTTGCAGGGTGGATAAGGCTTTATTGATATCCCCAATTACAAATTTGCTGTCGATGGTGTTTTTTGTAGCACTATAATGAAGATTGGCAGAAGAAATGTCTTCTGATTTGGTGATGAGTGCATTCGTTTTGACCAAACGCCTGTAATTGTTAATGAATGTATTTTTCATTATGGTGAATAACCAACCTTTCAGGTTCGTACCCTCTTTAAACTTACTATAGTACGTAACTGCTTTCAGCATTGTATCTTGTACCAAGTCGTTTGCATCTTCAATATCTTTAGTAAAATTTAAAGCGAATGACTGTAAAGAAACTGAATGGTCGTGCAACTGTAGATTGAATTCATTTTTTGTCATAATGTTTTAATTTTTAAGTGTTTAAAAAAGCAAACAAACAAGATATGAGAATTAACGCAATCGAATTTGTTTAATCTTACATATATAAACTTTACACAACATATGTACCAAAAAAAGAACTTGCCACTATAATAACATTTCATCCGCCTCTAAAGCGCAAACAACGCGATGTCACAGAATATTTACTTCCCTTTCCAATTTTACGCCAAACTTTTGGCACACTTCATTAATGATTTGTTCCGAAAAACTATACACTTCTTGTCCTGTAGCATGACCATGATTTACCAGTACAAGAGCCTGATTTTTCCATGTCCCTGTCTCTCCTGCGACCTTCCCTTTAAAACCGCATTGCTCAATCATCCATCCTGCAGCCAGCTTAACCTGTCCTTCCCCGAACGGATAACTCACTAAATCCGGATAAGATTGCTTAATCTCTTCATATTGTCTTGTCGATATCACCGGGTTTTTGAAAAAACTACCCGCATTACCAATCGTTGAGGGATCTGGCAACTTACTTACCCTGATATCAGACACCACAGCAGAAATATCACTTATCGTTGGCTGCGAAATATTTCTGGAAGAAAGTTCTGCCTGAATAGCACCATAGGTTGTTTTAAGATCTGCCGAGGCAGAAAGACAGAAACGAACTGACGAAATGATATATTTACCTTTCAGTTCATTCTTAAAAATACTATCACGATATCCAAATTTACACTCCTCATAACTAAAAACCCTCTTAGTCCCTGTTTCAATCTCAAATGCCGTGCAACTATGAAAAACATCTTTTAGCTCAACACCATAAGCACCTATATTCTGAATTGGAGAGGCACCAACCTTACCCGGAATTAAACTTAGGTTCTCCACTCCGGCCAAACCATTGCCCACACAATATTGAACCAGGTCATTCCAAACCACCCCCGCACCTGCAGTGACCAGAAAACCTTCGTTTTCCTTCTTGCTGCTGATTCCCGGAATGCTAATCTTGATCACAAGACCTGAAAAGTCTTTAGTTAATAAGATATTACTCCCCCCGCCCAAAACAAGCAGTTCGTTTTCTTTAATAATATTTAAGGACAAGAGCTGAACAAGTTCATCCTCACTAAAAATTTCCACGAAATATTTCGCAACCGCAGCTATAGCAAAAGTATTAAAAGGCTTTAATGAAACGTTTTCCTGAATAAAAGACATGCTAAGATTTTTTTTAAACACTGCAAATGTAATCGTTAACATGTGTAATAAATATGTTAAAGTTAATATTTAAAAAAAATGCATAATTTAACGTCCCAAATATTTTATAAGGTTTATATCAGCATTCAGGCACGGCAGGATTCAGTTCAACATGGAAAATCAGGATAAGAAAAGAATTTTAATTATAAATGCAGCGTTGAAAAGATTTGCACATTATGGGTTGGCAAAAACGACGATGACAGAAATTGCGAAGGACATCTCCTTTTCAAAAGCCCTGCTTTATTATTACTTTCCTGACAAACTGAGCCTTTACGTTAGTGTAATTGAACACTTAATGCACTCTATCAGCAAAGATCTGCTGAAGTCTGTAGAAAAAACGGCCACAAGTACAGAAGGCATTATGATGCTTCTGCAGAAAAGACAAGGTTATATCCAGAAGTATTATAATTTAATGGAGTTTTCTAAAATGATTGGCCCGGAACTACCAGCAGATTTGTTTGAAAAATTTAACAAAGCAAAAGATTTTGAATTGAAGATCATTACTTCTCTGTTGAACCGTGGAAGTGCTGCCGGAGAATTTATTATTGATGATGCGGCTTATATTACAGAAATATTTGTTGAGGCTTTGGCCGGGATCCATTTCAATATCCTAAACAAAGACAGAAAGATCTTCCCAAGCAAAGAGCAATTCAAACAAATCTTTGTAAAAGAGAAAAGATTCGCAGACATTTTTCTATCTGGATTAAAACGAAATATTTAGTCACAAAAAAGTCATTTCTACTCTTTTTCTAACATAAGTTTTAATATACCATTATTCGGCTGTATTTTTGACCTTATTAATAAAAAAGTCAGAAAGTAAAAGAGTAGAATGTTAGAGACAGACAAAAAACGAGAGTTAATTATAGAAGGAGCAATTAAACGCTTTACCCATTTCGGAATTAATAAAACCACCATGAATGAAATTGCAGACGACCTGTCTGTATCAAAACCTTCCCTGTATTATTATTTCCCAGACAAAAGCAGTTTAATCCTTGGAGTAATCAACAAAATCTTTGATGACTATTTCGAGGCCATACATAAGGAAAAACCCGCAGTAAATTCGCTGGAGGCAACCCTGGCTAATTTTATTGAAGTCAAACACCGCTTCTTCCAAAAATATTATATGCTACATCTCTCTTCGGGCAGTAATGATGCTTCATTCAATTCAGATGAATTAAAGAATCATGTTACAAAAATGAAAGAGAGAGATGTGGAAATCCATGCCCATATCTTTCAGGCCGCGGTGGCCCAGGGCGATATTGAGGTTTCCGATCTTAACAAAATCACAGAACTCTATCTGGAAAGCCTGGCAGGCATCACCTCTTTATGTGTAATGCATGGTTACAAAGAATTAATCCCTAGCAAAAAAGATTTTAAGGTTATTTTAGAAAAACAGCTCAGCCTGTCGAAAATATTTATTAAAGGACTAAGAAAATAAAACACACAACCGTTATAAGAATGAATCATATTATTAAACAACTAAAATTAATCCCGCTGTTACTGTTGGGCTTACTTATAGCGGATGCTGCAAATGCACAGCAAACGCTAACATTAAAGGATGCTTTGAATTATGCGATACAAAACAGTGTGAAGGTGCGTAAAGCAAAACTTGACATTGATGGTGGAAGATACAAAACACAAGAAGTGAGGGCCCAGGCTTTACCTCAAATTACAGGCAACGCTGGTTTAACATATAATCCGATCATTGGCCAGCTGGTTGCCAATTTCGGAGGCACCACACAAGCCATCAAATTAGGCCAGAACTGGAATTCATCTGCCGGGGTTCAACTTTCACAGCAATTGTTTAACCAAACTGTGTTTACAGGCCTGCAAGCAGCCAAATCCAGCGAAGAATATTACAACCTGACTTCTCAATTAACAGAAGAGCAAATTATTGAATTGGTGGCCAACAACTATTATCAAGTATTGGTCAACAGACAGCAGCTGAATGTGCTGGACAACAACATCAAAAATGTAAAGGTTACAGAAAAGGCCATATCTAATCAATATGAAAATGGTTTAGCAAAAAAAATTGATGTAGATCGGATCAAAGTGAAGCTCACCAATTTGGTAACACAGCGTGAACAAACTTTAAATCAAATTACACAATTAGAAATCCAACTTAAGTTTGCTATGGGTATGCCGGTAAATACGGACATTATCTTGCCCAAAACCGAACTTACAGAAGTGACTCAATTGCCTCAGTTTGCAGACTCCCTTGCTTTAGATAATAGAACAGAAGTTAAAATTTTGAACACCCAGGACAGGCTGCTTGCGCTGCAACGCAAGGCTTATGTTTCGGAATACTACCCAAGTTTAGCTTTAACAGGAAACTATACCTATTCCAGCCAGAGTAGCGGATTCGATTTCCTAAGCTCCGGCAGCGCGGCCATCGGCTATGGCGCATCAGCTGTAGGTCTGACGCTGAAAGTACCGATCTTTAATGGGTTCTTAACCCGTTCGAAAATCCGCCAGGCAGATGTGGATATCAGAAAGGCAAAAGAAGACAGGCGTGAATCCGTAAACTCTTTGAATATGGCGTATGAGAATGCAAAAATTCAACTCAGGAACAGCATAACTACAATTAATTCCCAAAAGCAAAACACTGAACTGGCGAATGAAATCTATAAAAGCACCCAAAACAATTACAACAACGGCTTAGCGACTTTAACTGACTTATTGGATACGGAAACCGCATTAACTGAAGCTCAGAACAGCTATAACCAGGCATTATTAAATTATAAAATTGCCGAAATACAATTAATAAAATCAAACGGAAATATAAAATCACTATTAAAATGAAAAGAGGAATTATTGTAGCTATTGTACTTATAATTGCTATTGGGGCAATAGCCTACGTATTGAAAAACAATAAGCAAAAAAATGAAGCAGTAACCACTTTTATTGCTCAAGGTAGTGGTGCAGTCAGTGTTCGTGTTGCCACTGTTAAAAAAGACACGGTGAACCTGGACTTTACCGCAAACGGCACTTTTGTTCCTTTTGCAGAATTGAATTTGCTGAATGAAAATGCAGGCCGGGTAACTAGAATCAATGTTCAGGAAGGTGACCATGTTACCAAAGGCCAGGTATTGGCACGGATTGATGCTGAAATTCTAAATACAGATAAAGAAACCGCAGAAGCAACGCTGCAGAATGCTTTAAAAGATGAAGCTCGTTACAGCAGTTCATTTAAAACAGGCGGTGTTACACAGCAGCAGCTGGATCAGGCAAAACTTGCTGTAGAAAATGCAAGATTAAGATTACAAGCCTCACAAAGGAAGGTGAGCGACGCCAATATCAAATCTCCCATCAATGGGGTTGTAAACAAAAAATATATTGAAGTAGGTGCTTTTGTAAATGCGCAAGGCACTCAATTGTTTGAGTTGGTTGATGTGTCTAAGCTTAAATTAAAAGTGAACGCAAATGAAAGCCAGGTTGCAAATCTGAAACTTGGAAACCTTGTAAAGATCAAATCCAATGTTTTCCCTACAGACACATACACTGGAAAGATCACTTTTATTGCTGCTAAAGCAGACAATTCATTGAATTTCCCCGTAGAAATCCTGGTAGAAAACAACAAAACCAATACCATCAAAGCCGGAATGTACGGAACTGCGATCTTTCAGTTCCCTAAACAAGCGCCCACTATTACCATCCCGAGAACTGCTTTTGTTGGCAGTGTAAGCAGTAACCAGATTTTTGTTCTGGAGGACGGAAAAGCCAAATTGCGCAAAGTCATTGCCGGAAGAATCCTGGGTGACAATGTTGAAATACTTGAAGGATTAAAAGAAGGAGAAATTGCCATCACCAGCGGACAGATCAATCTGTCAGACGGCACTCCAGTGACCACTGTAAAATAACTATAAGATGAAGATTACTGAAATTTCAATAAAGCGTCCTACCCTCGTTATTGTGGTCTTTACCGCATTAACGCTGATGGGCTTACTGAGCTACTTTTCTTTGGGATATGAGTTATTGCCTAAGTTTTCGAACAACACAATCTCTATCTCTACCATATATCCTGGCGCCTCGCCAAATGAGGTAGAAAATACGGTGACCAAAAAAATTGAGGATGCGGTTTCTTCTTTAGAGAACATCAAAAAGCTAAACGCAGTCTCTTTTGAAGGCCTTTCCACGGTTACCATTACGCTCACGGATAAAGCAAATATCGATTTGTCTTTAAATGATGCACAACGTAAAGTAAATGCCATCCTGGCAAATTTACCCACGGATGTAAAGCCACCTTCTTTAAACAAATTCTCTCTCGACGACTTGCCCGTCATCACCATGTCGGCATCAGCCAGTATGGATGATGCTACTTTCTATGATTTGATGGACAAACGTATCGCCCCTATCCTTTCCAGGGTAAACGGCGTTGCCCAGGTCAATCTGGTTGGTGGTCAGGAACGTGAAATTCAAGTAGGACTGGACGCTGATAAAATTCAGGGATATGGCTTATCTGTACCTCAAATACAACAGGCCATCCTGACTTCAAATCTGGATTTCCCTACAGGAAGCGTAAAAACTACTAAACAGGAAATCCTGATCCGTTTATCTGGTAAATACAAAAATGTTGATGAGCTTAGAAATCTGGTTGTTGCCACCAGCAAAGCCGGCGCACAGATTAGGTTAAAAGATATTGGTGATGTACAGGATGCACAAAAAGACGTTAAAAAGATTGCCCGTATTGACAGAAAAGGTGCAATCGCTGTGCAGATCATCAAACAAACCGACGCCAATGCGGTAGAGGTAAGTAAGCAAATGCACAAAGTGATCCAAACCTTACAGCAGGACTACGCCAATAATAAACTCAACATTAAAATTGTAAACGACAGTTCTATTTTCACACTGGAGTCTGCCGATGCGGTAATTCACGATTTAATACTCGCGATTATTCTCGTTGCTTTTGTCATGCTTTTCTTCCTGCACAGCATCAGGAACGCACTGATCGTAATGGTATCTATTCCTGTTTCCTTAATCGCAACCTTTATTGGAATCAGTCTGTTTGGTTATACCCTCAACCTGATGTCCTTATTAGGCTTATCACTGGTGGTCGGTATCCTTGTCGATGATGCCATTGTGGTATTGGAAAACATTTACAGACACATGGAGATGGGTAAAAATAAAGTTCGTGCTGCTTTTGACGCAACCAAAGAGATCGGCTTTACCGTTGTATCTATTACCTTTGTAATCGTGGTGGTGTTCTTTCCAATCACCGTGAGTACCGGTCTGGTATCCAATATCCTGCGTCAGTTCTGTGTGGTCGTTATTATTGCCACCTTACTCTCTCTTGTTGCATCCTTTACCATTGTGCCTTTGCTATCATCGAGATTCGGTAAACTCGAAAAAATAGAAGGAAAAAATATTTTCGGCCGCTTCATTTTATGGTTCGAAAAACAACTAAATACTTTTACCCACTGGATCACTGGCATCCTGACCTGGACTTTAAAGCATAAGACCATCACCATTGTTGGTGTATTCGTATTGCTCTTCAGCTCCTGCGGTTTAACCATAGGTGGTTTTATTGGAACAGAGTTCTTTCCTAAGAGTGATAAAGGAGAATTCCTTGTTCAGATAGAACTTCCAAAAGATGCTTCTATTGAAGCCACCAACCGGATTACTCAAAAAGCAGAAGAATTTCTATCGAAAAAACCTGAAATTGTACAAACCATCACTACCGTAGGCCAGGCCAGCGGAGACTTTGGAAGCGCCCAGGCAACTGCGTATAAATCAGAGATTGACGTCATGCTGGTAGACCGCTCAAAACGTAAAGATCCATCCAATATATATGCTACTAAAATCAGCAGGGAGCTATCTCACTACCTGGTTGGCGCGAAAGTAAAAACTGTTCCGATCAGTATTCTTGGTATTGCTGAAAATGCACCAATCCAGCTCGTGGTCATGGGTCCGGATCTGGAAAGTGCCATGAAATATGCGGAAGGGGCTAAAGAGGTCCTTGCCGGAATTAAAGGATCTGCCGAGTTAAAACTATCGGTAGAGAAAGGAAGTCCGGAGATTAATGTTCAGGTAGACCGTGATAAAATGGCTGCTTTGGGATTAACTCTGCAAACGGTAGGTTCTACCATGCAAACCGCATTTAGTGGAAATACAGACGGCAAGTTCCGTCAGGGAGAATATGAGTACGATATTAATATCCGTTATCAGACTTTCAACCGTAAAAATATAGATGATGTAAGGAACCTGATCTTTATCAACAGCGCAGGAGAACAGATCAAACTTTCTCAATTTGCGGATATTAGGGAAGGTTCGGGTCCAAGTCAGCTGGAACGAAGAGACAAGAGTACTTCTGTAACCGTACAGGCACAGTCTATCGGAAGACCAACGGGTACTATTGTTACTGATTTCCAAAATAAACTGGATGAGCTTGAGAAGAACGGAAAACTTAAAAAACCACTAGGTGTAAGTTACAAATGGGGTGGTGATCAGGAAAATCAGAGCGAAGGTTTTGGTACTTTAGGTATTGCCTTGCTGGCCTCCATCATCCTGGTATACCTCATCATGGTAGCCTTATATGACAGTTTTATTTATCCGCTGGTGGTTATGTTCTCTATACCGCTTTCGGTTATCGGAGCCCTGCTGGCACTGGCGTTAGCCAATCAGTCGCTGGGTATTTTCACCATCCTCGGTCTGATCATGCTGATTGGTCTGGTTGCCAAGAATGCGATCATCCTGGTCGATTTCACCAACCAAATGAAAGCGGAAGGAAAATCTACTCATGAAGCCCTGATCCTGGCCAATCATGCCCGTTTAAGACCAATCCTGATGACCACCATTGCGATGGTGATCGGGATGCTTCCAATCGCCCTTGCCAGTGGTGCTGGCGCCGAGTGGAAAAACGGTCTGGCCTGGGTAATCATCGGTGGTTTAACCAGTTCATTATTCCTTACCCTCATTGTGGTACCAGTAATGTACCAGGTATTTGACAACCTGCTGGAGCGCTTGGGTATGAACAAAAAAGGTAAGACCATGGAAGAACTCATGATTGAACCTTACACCCATAAAGATGTAAAAGAATACGATCTGGAACACTAAAATCCAGGTCATAAAAAATCCCCCGTAATTGAATTGCGGGGGATTTTTTATTTATAATAAGTTTCAGGATTAAATATGGATAGCCCTGTTGTCAGTAGCCGCCATAGCTGCTTCTTTAAGCGCTTCTGTATAAGTAGGGTGTGCATGGCAAATCCTGGCAATATCTTCTGCAGATGCACGGAATTCCATTGCTACAACCGCCTCGGCAATCATGTCCGCAGCACGTGGCCCGATCATATGAACACCTAAGATCTCATCTGTTTTCGCATCAGCCAGCACTTTAACGAAACCATCTGTATCCATACTTGCTTTGGCACGTCCACTCGCTTTGAAAGGGAAAGAACCAGCCTTATACTGAATACCTTTTTCTTTAAGCTGCTCTTCGGTATAACCAACAGAAGCTACTTCCGGCCAGGTGTAAACCACACCAGGGATCAGGTTGTAATTAATGTGTGGTTTTTGTCCAGCTAAACGCTCTGCCACATAAACCCCTTCATCTTCGGCTTTGTGAGCAAGCATTGCCCCTTTAATCACATCACCAATCGCATATACACCAGGTACACTCGTTTCCAAATGCTCATTTACCGGAATCTTATTTCCACGTTCTTCCGTTTGAATTCCAATATTTTCCAAACCTAAACCAGCAGTATAAGCCACACGGCCTACAGCAACAATACAATAATCTGCTTCCAGTTTAACTTGTTCCCCTTTCGCATTATCTGCAGTTACAGTAACCGTTTTACCTTTAGCAGTTGCACCAGTCACTTTATGATTGGTATAAAACTCCATACCCAGAGATTTTTTAAGCACACGCTGCAGTTCTTTTCCAAGTCCGGCATCCATAGTGCCAATAATAGAAGGCATAAATTCTACTACAGAAACCTTTGTACCCAAACGCGCATATACAGAACCCAGCTCCAAGCCAATCACACCGCCACCAATCACAACCATTGTTTTTGGAACTTCGGTAAGGTTCAGGGCTTCAGTTGAAGTAATGATCCTTTTTTTATCTATTTTAATAAACGGTAAAGCCGTTGGTTTAGAACCTGAAGCGATGATCACATTTTTAGCTGTAATATTTTCAGAAGAACCATCTGCTTTAGTTATTTTAATGGTGTTTTTATCCACAAAAGATCCCACACCTTCAAAAGCATCAATTTTATTTTTTTTGAACAGGTAAGTTATACCTGCCGTATTTTGTGCAACAACATCATTCTTACGGGCAATCATCTGTGGCATGTTCACCTTCAGGTCCTTCAGGTCTATTCCGTGGGTACCAAAGGTATGTGCCGCATTATGAAAGTGCTCCGAAGAATCCAGCAAGGCTTTTGAAGGAATACAGCCCACATTAAGGCAAGTTCCACCAAAAGTTTTATACTTTTCTATAACTGCGGTTTTTAAGCCAAGCTGGGCACATCTGATGGCCCCAACATAACCACCAGGACCAGAACCAATAACAACTACATCGTATTGCATATAATCTAAAGTTTTTTTATTAAACAAAGGTAATCATTCGATCACAAATCCCACACCGGAGCAAACTTATTCTCTATTTTATGAGCAACAGCTGACTCTCTCCCAGTACCTCATTCCTGGTATGGTAATTTAAAAATTTTCCTTTCAGTTTGGTAATATGATAGCCTTTAAAACTTTTCAATACCTGCCCTTTAATACCGGCACTTTCCAATGCAGGAAGCATTTCTGCATCTACGTACAGCAAATAAGGTTTTGGGGGTAGCTTATTGTCTTCGCCTACGCGATAATGAGAGATCTCCCGATGGGTATAAAAATCTATTGAATAAGCCAGCCCGTTCAACACCTTTACAACTGGCAAATGACCATTGTTATTTGTGTTGATCCAAAAAGCAGCCTCACTATCCGGCTGATATTTCAGCAGCTGTGGGTAAAATGCCAGATTGAAATAGAACTGAACAAAAAATGCCACTGCTGCCGCCTGAAACCAAATCTTATGATAGATTTCCTTTTTATTGAAAGTTACCGTACAAAGCACGAGAATGGCAAACAGCATACATAAGGCAAAGGAGATGGAAAGATCCTCAGGATGAAAATAAAACTGCAGGGCCGCTATAGCAACGATCATGAGTACGAGAATAACCTGCTGCATCGCTTTTACCCGCTTATATACTTTTCCCGGTTCGAGGTTCAAAATATAGACTGCCGTGATTATGGAAAAAAAAGGAAAAATAATGGTGATATAAAAAGGAAGTTGAAATTTGGACGCCGAAAAGATCAGGAAAGTAAGTCCTGCGCCACACAGACTAAACCATTCTGTTTCACGTACTTTTTTCGCCCCTCTTCTGATGTATTGAACAACAGCAATATAAAACAGAAAAGACCAGGGCAAATAAGCCCATAAGGTGGTATGTAGAAAGAAGGTGGGATCTCCCGCGGATTTCTTTATAGGCCCGTTGTTAAAGAAACGCCCAAACTGACTGTCCCAGAAAAAAAACCGAAGTCCTGAAACCCCATGTTTTCCGAAAACCAATTTTTCCGGATGCAAGTCAAACTGCCTGTACAAACACCACAATTCGGGTGAAATGAAAATCAGAATCAATACTGCTGCAAGCAACCATCGCCAGTTAAAAAGCAACAACCATTGTCTGGTCAGCAGCAGATGGCCTATGATTGCTCCCCCTACCGGTATCAACGCAAAAATCCCTTTGGTCATCACAGCGCAAGCCGCAAATAATGCTCCTAAAGTAATTGGAAGCAACCAACCTTGGCGTAATCCTTTGTAAAAATAGTAAACAGAGGCCATAATGAAACCCGTCAGATACGGCTCTGCCCTGACGTCCATATTAGAGATGACCGTATGCTGTGCTGTCAATAAAATCAATGCGGCCCACAGCCCTGTCTCTTTATTATAAAGATCTTTTGCAAACTTATAGGTATACCATACCCCCATCAGCATAACCAAAACGCCTGGAAGTTTATAGGCCCAGGTCGTAAAACCAAAAAGTTTAAATGATAATGCAGCTGCCCAAAACGGAAAATGAGGTTTATCCAGCCAGTCACGTCCTTCAACAAACAAGTCTGAAAAGTTATTATTTACTGCCATCGTTTTAGCAATGGAAGCATACAATGCCCCATCCGGCCCCATAATTGTAACAAACAACCCACTCAAATTCACCACAACAGCTATAGCAATAAATGCATACAACCATTTAATTCTTTGATCCGCTAAAGATGATTCTGTCATATCCGATAATTATTGTTTTGAACTTCTGAACACAAAGAAATAGTTTGCACTGAAATTCCAGAAAAAAACCAGTATGATCGCCATCATCTTACTGATGTAAAAGTTAATCGTGAACACATGATTAAACAGGTAAATAAAGCAGGAATTGAGCATCAGACCTATGAGTGATACGGTAATAAAAGCAGCCATTTGTTTTCCAATTTCATCCTTATTCCTGAAGGTCCAAAGCCGATTGATAAAATAATTGCAGATGACCGCCGTCGTAAACCCAATTGCATTGGCCAGAAACTTATTGATATGCACTACATCCTTAAAAAACCAGGTTAAAGAGAAATCAATCACCAGCCCGCACGCTCCCGTTATTCCAAATTTAATAAAGGATAAAAAACGAGGGGGTATTAAAGATAAAATGTAAGAGAAACTGAATTTTTGTTCCGACATGTGTTCCCGTTTGCCTATTATTGCCTAAAGGTACAATCATTTTTTAAGTACAGGAACCAAAATTCACCAGTGTTTATGTTCTTTTTGCGTTCATGAACTCACAAGGTCGGTTCATCCCACTTTGTGGTTTGAAAAATCATGATGGTTTTGTAGGTTTATATCCTTAATCCTAATTTTATCATGGCCAGATTAAAATCCCTCTACTTTGCTGTGTTCCTTATTTTTACAGCCACGTCACTCTCCGCGCAACAAACAGATTCTGCTTATGTACGCGAAAACTACACCAAAATAGAACGCCTCATTCCCATGCGTGACGGTGTAAAACTATTTACAGCAATTTATATCCCAAAAGAAAAAGGAAGAAAGTTCCCATTTTTAATCAACAGGACACCTTATACAGTTTCACCTTATGGGGAAGACAAATACAAGACCTCACTGGGTCCGACATCTCTCTTTCTTAAAGAAGGATTTATATTTGTTTACCAGGACGTCCGCGGAAAATGGATGAGTGAAGGCGATTATGTCGATATCCGGCCCCAGATTGCCAATAAAAAAAGTAAAAAAGATATCGATGAAAGTTCGGACACTTATGATACCATCGACTGGCTGCTCAAAAATATTCCAGACAACAATGGAAAGGCTGGAATTTATGGAATCTCTTATCCAGGCTTTTACTCGACCACATCTCTTCCCAACGCGCATCCCGCCCTGAAGGCCGTATCCCCTCAGGCGCCTGTTACAGACTGGTTCCGTGGAGATGATTTTCACCATAATGGTGTTTTATTTCTCGCTGATGCTTTCAGCTTTTATTCAGGCTTTGGCGTACCCCGTCCTAAACCAATTACACCAGATAAAGGTCCAAAAGGATTTGAATTCCCCATTAAAGACAACTACCGCTTTTTCCTGAGCATAGGCGCACTTAAAAACGTAAAGGAAAAATATTTTGGTGATACCATTAAATTCTGGAACGACCTGATGGCCCATGGCACCTATGACAACTTCTGGAAAGAAAGAAATATTCTGCCCCATCTCACCAACGTCAAACCTGCTGTTCTGGTCGTAGGAGGCTTCTTTGACGCCGAAGATGCATTTGGTGCTATCCATACTTACGAAGCTATTGAAAAGCAAAACCCTTCTGCAAAAAATAGCCTGGTTATGGGCCCATGGTTCCATGGCGGTTGGGTAAGAAGTTCCGGCCAAAGTTTTGGAGATATTCAATTTGGTCAGCCCACCAGCATCTGGTACCAGCAAAATGTAGAATTTCCTTTCTTCATGCAATACCTGAAAGATGCCGCGCCGGCTCAACTGGCTGAAGCGACTATCTTTGTAACCGGAAGCAATGAGTGGAAAAAATTCAACACCTGGCCTCCAAAAGATATTGAAAACAAAACACTTTACTTTCAGTCTAATGGAAAATTAAGTTTCACAAAACCAGGAACATCAAACAATTTTGACGAATACGAGAGTGATCCAAATACCCCTGTTCCCTATCAGGCCGGCATACAAGAACACAGAACAAGGGAATATATGATCGATGATCAAAGATTTGCAGCACGCAGACCAGACGTAAAAGTGTATCAGACTGATGAACTTCAGGAAGACGTCACCTTAGCTGGCCCTTTAACTGCAGATTTGCAGGTATCCACTACAGGAACTGATGCAGATTATGTTGTAAAATTAATTGATGTATACCCTGAAAACGCAGAAAACCCAAGCCCAAATCCAAAAGAACTGATTATGGGTGGTTACCAGATGCTGGTGAGAGGTGAAATTATGCGTGGCAAGTTCCGCAACAGCTTTGAAAAACCAGAGCCCTTCCAGCCCGGGAAAGTTACGGAAGTAAAATACAGTCTTGTAGATGTGGCCCATACCTTCAAAAAAGGACACCGCATTATGATACAGGTACAAAACTCCTGGTTTCCTATTGCAGACCGTAACCCTCAAAAATTTTTAGACATCTATACGGCCGATGACAAAGATTTTCAAAAAGCAACCCACCGTATTTACCACGATGCAGACCATGCATCAGGTCTGAATGTGACTGTTCTAAAACCATAACAGCTGTACAAATGAGAAATGCATCATTAAGTCTGTTTATACTTCTATTTCTGGGGCTGGGTTTACAAGCACAGCCCCTTCATCAGAAGGCAGCATTCAACCGCGCAGATACGCTGAGGGGAACATTAACATCCCTCAGAACATGCTATGACCTCACTTACTATCATCTGGATGTGCGCATCGACATCGATCAGAAAAGTATCTCAGGAAGCAACGAGTTTGTTTTCAACGCTACTCAGGATTTCAAACGCCTGCAATTTGACTTGTTTTCCAATCTAAAAGTAGAAAAGGTCGTCTATCAGAACCAGGAACTCCCTTTTACGCGGGAGTTCAATGCTGTATTCGTCACATTCCCCAAAACCATTCGAAAAGGCAGTAAAGATCGTTTTACCGTATTCTATTCAGGTCATCCGATTGTAGCCAGAAATGCACCATGGGATGGAGGATTCATTTTCGCCAAAGACAAATCCGGTAAGCCATGGGTATCAGTAGCCTGCCAGGGACTTGGTGCAAGTTGCTGGTGGCCTAATAAAGACCACCAGAGTGATGAAGTAGACAGTATGCTGGTGAGCATCCGGGTTCCGGAAGGACTAAAAGAAGTCTCCAATGGCCGTTTAAGGAGCTTTCAGAAACAAGCAGATGGAACCGTCAAATTCAACTGGTTCATCAGCAACCCCATCAATAACTACAATGTGACTTTCTATATCGGAGATTATGCCCACTGGACAGATGAATACCAGGGAGAAAACGGAAAATTAACCTTGGATTACTGGGCCTTAAGACAGGACAGTGCACAAGCAAAACCACACTGGGACCAGGATGTTAAACCCATGCTTCAATGTTTTGAACACTGGTTTGGACCATACCCTTTTTACAGCGATGGTTATAAACTGGTAGAGGCTCCGCATCTTGGCATGGAGCACCAGAGTGCTGTAGCCTATGGAAATCAATTTAAAATGGGCTACCTTGGTAAAGACCTTTCCGGTACAGGCTGGGGATTAAAATTTGATTTTATTACCGTTCATGAAAGCGGACATGAATGGTTTGGCAACAACATTACTTCCAAAGACATTGCCGATATGTGGATCCATGAAAGCTTTACAAATTACTCGGAAGCGCTGTTCACCGAATGCAAAAACGGGAAAGCCGCCGGTGAAGACTATGTGATCGGGATACGGCACAACATTGCCAATGATATTCCTATTATTGGCAGCTATGGAGTCAATAAGGAAGGATCAGGCGACATGTACTATAAAGGTGCCAATATGGTCCATATAATCCGTCAGCTGATCGGGAATGATGAAAAATTCAGAGCCATCCTTCGCGGACTCAATAAAAGATTTTATCATAAAACCGTAACTACAGCAGAGGTAGAAAACTTTATCGCGGAACAAAGTGGTCTTAAACTGCAAAAGATCTTTGACCAGTACCTCAGACATGCGACCATTCCTGAACTGGAATATAGAATTAATGGAAAGCAATTAAGCTACAGATGGAAAGCGGAGGTAAAAGACTTTGACATGCCTGTAAAAGTCACGCTCACACCAGATAGCTATACCTATATCTATCCAACCAGCAATTGGAAAACAGCAGAAATTGACCCTTCCATAAAGGATGAGACCTTTAAAGCTGATCCAAATTTTTATATCAGCATGAAATTTTTCAAATAGTTCAAAATTGCTGCAACATTTTAGAAAAAACTTGGTCTTATTAAAAAACCTTGCATATGAACACATCAGCTAAACTTATTTTATTTGCGTTGCTTTCTGTATCGACCTTCGCAGGCGCCACTGAGAGCCGTCATAACAAACCCTTCCACGCAGTTAGACAGGACCAACAAGTCCGCAATTTCAACGGCGTGGCTATCGGTGGTTCAATTAAAGCCATCATCAAGATCGGCTCTGAAGAAAGTATCCGCTTTGAAGGCGACCAGGAGGCCATATCTAAACTTAAAGTCGAAGTAAAGGACGGAATCCTCAGTGTAAAGCCAGACAATAAATGGAATGACTGGGGCAAAAAATTCGGCAACACCAAAATCGTCGCCTACATCACCGCAAAACGAATCAGCTCTTTAACTATGGGTGGATCAGGAAGCATTGAAATGGAAAGTCCGCTAAACACTACGGAATTGAGTACCACCATAGGTGGCTCAGGCTCTATCAGAGCCAAAGTTTCCCTTAAAAAATTAACTTCGGTCATCGGGGGATCAGGCAATATACAGATTGAAGGCAAAACCGACGAATTCAATGTGACTATCGGGGGCTCAGGTTCTGTCAGAGGAAAAGAACTTTCTGCAGAAAAAGTTTCAGCCAGAATCAGTGGCTCAGGGACAGTTTATGTAACAGCCAACAAGAACATCAATGCTGTAATCTCCGGCTCGGGCACTGTACATTATAGCGGAAATGCTTCTGTAGAGAAAACAGTGGTTGGATCTGGAGGTGTTAGAAAAGACTAAAATACAAGCCATAAAAAAAATCCCCTCCCGAAAAGGAGGGGATTTTTTATGGCTGATCAGGATTAGAACTGATACCCGAGAACAAGGTAATTCTCTACATATTTTATCTTTTGACTTGCACTGTCGTAATCATTTCTTCCAGTAGTACGGATCTTTGTTAAATTGATCCAGCCTACTTTTGTACTGTTCTGTAAAAATAATCCTTTAGTCATAAAGAATTTAAATCCCAACTTAGCAGACGCACCGTATCCGGCAACATTCCACCAGTTGTTTTCCCCAACTTCAAATAAATACACTTCACTTCTTGGAATAACTAAGCCGACACCAAGTCCTGTTTCCATGGTTAAAGAGGTTTGCTGAGAACGGGGAACCCAAATATCATCGTGTCTCTCTACCTCAACACTCGCATAATTTAAACCATCTGTATGCTCAAATCTTAACATATCAGGCCCAACATTAATGACCTGTCCGTTATATTGCCCTGCGTAATGACCTGTAGGAATTCCCTGTCTCCTATCTCTTTTCTCTTACACACGTCTGACGCTAACGACAACCGGTAGCCGTTTTGGGTGTGGAGTAAGAGGGGGGGGGGGGGGGGGGGGGGGG